>NZ_VRTY01000112.1 GCF_008017455.1 Pontibacter qinzhouensis
ATCTGACACCTCTTATGTAAAACCGACTTTACCTGCCGGTCCACCACCGGGCCAGCGCCCGCAGGTGCAGGACCCCGTAAGGCAGCAGGCACCAGAAGAGCGCCCCACCATTATGGACAGGCTCTACACTGGCGGCAGCTTTGGTCTGCAGTTCGGAACGGTAACCAACATTTCAGTCAGCCCGATATTAGGGTACATGGCAACCGAGAAGTTCTGGTTTGGTACCGGGGTTATTTACCAGTACCAGCGTGTCAGGACCTACGACCTGAGAACCGGGCACCGGGGGGCTGTAACGCTGCAGAGCTACGGCACCAAATTTTTTGCCCAGCAGGAACTCCTGAATTTGGTAAACATAAACCTGGGTGGCAGAATACTGGCACACGGGGAGTATGAGGTGCTGCGAATGCAATATGCAGAAACTGACCCGAACAGTGGCCAGGTTTACCGCAACAACCGCGTAGAAGCTACCCCAATGGTTGGCCTTGGCTACAGGCAAAGCATGGGCGGCCGGGCAACCGCCGACTTGTATGTGCTCTACAACCTGAGCAACAGTATTTACACCCCTTACCGGAACCCGATTATCCGGTTCGGCCTTAATATCCCGTTCCGGCGCTAGTCATAACAGTCACTATAAAAAAAAGAGGCTGCCATGTTCCCATGGCAGCCTCTTTTTTGTGATTTCGAGTAGTAAAGTTCTGCTTATCAGCCTCGTATCAGGCGCAAAAGCACCACAATTACAGCAATTACAAGCAGAATGTGAATTAGACCTCCAACAGCATCAGGAAATCCTAAGAATCCGATAAGCCAGAAGATTACAAGAACCACAGCTATAATATACAATAAATTTCCCATAGTTTTGTTAGTTTAATTTGATTGAAATACGTTTTCTATTCTTAACGTGATTTACTTGTAGAAGTTAGACTCCCCTTATTAATCGTAGAACAACAGCGATAACTGCTATTACAAGTAATATATGAATGATACCACCTACGGCATCAGGGAATCCTAAAAATCCGATTAACCAGAAAATCACTAAAACGACAGCTATTAAATACAATAAATTTCCCATAGTGTTACTTTTTTATATATCTTATTTATTAAGTTAGGTACAACTACTACCACTGCGCTACAAGATGCCAATACCTGGCAAACCTCCAACTAATTGCCGCACCAGTTGTACTTTTTGGTTTTATGGTTTCTACGGATATATATTTCAAAAGATTTATATAGAACTCTTTTTTTTATTTTTTTAATTGCCTTTAATTGAAAACGGCTCTAATAAACTCCCAAAAATCAGGTACATTTAATTGAATTACAAATCATTATAAGGTTATAAAATAAATATAGGCGCAGACACAATTTTTTAAAATAATAATTTAAACCTCCTACCCCATACTGAAAACTAAATTTCAAACTTCTCTATTAGTATTGCACTTTATCCACAATCATCTTGAATGCCTAGTTAAAATGGTTATTAATGATAGATTTGCAGGAAGAGGATTTTTCTAAATCACAAACGCTAACCTACATCTATGAACAAAATTGCAGTAATTGGCTCCGGAACTATGGGCAACGGCATTGCGCATGTTTTTGCACAACATGGTTTTGGTGTGTCGCTCATCGATATTTCTGACAAGGCCTTAGCCAGCGCCCTGAATACCATCTCCCGCAACCTCGACAGAATGGTTGCAAAAGGAACTCTTACAGAAGACCAGAAAGCGGAAACGTTGAAGAACATCAGCACCTTTACCAACCTGGAAGAAGGTGTGAAAGAGGCTGACCTGGTAGTAGAGGCAGCAACCGAAGACGAAGCGCTTAAACTAAAGATTTTTTCTCAGTTATCTGGTTTCGCGAAACCAGCTGCCATTTTAGCCAGCAACACCTCCTCGATCTCCATCACAAAGATTGCCGCAGTCACTAACCGACCTGACAAAGTAATAGGCATGCACTTTATGAACCCCGTGCCGGTTATGAAACTGGTAGAGGTGATCAGGGGCTACTCCACATCTGATGCCGTTACCACCGCCATAGAAGATTTGTCGCGGCAGCTGGGCAAAGTACCTACCTCTTGCCAGGATTACCCCGGCTTTGTTGCCAACCGCATTCTGATGCCCATGATAAACGAAGCCATTTATACGCTGCATGAAGGAGTGGCTGGCGTGGAAGAGATAGACACGATTATGAAGCTGGGCATGGCGCACCCGATGGGGCCGCTCCAATTGGCAGACTTTATCGGGCTGGATGTCTGCCTTTCTATTCTGAAGGTGCTGCACGATGGTTTCGGCAACCCTAAATACGCCCCATGCCCTTTGCTCGTAAATATGGTGCAGGCCGGCCACAAAGGAGTTAAATCAGGGCATGGCTTCTACTCCTGGGGTCACGGCACCAAAGACCTGGTAGTGGCCGACAGGTTTAAGCTGTAGACCGACTTCAGTTCTGGTTTGCCCTTGGCATTTTTAAGGCCATAATTCTTTTGAAGGCCATTTTCATTTGAATAATTGGTTTGTGCGGCAGCAAAGTTGTTATCGCTACTTCCACTACCCCGCTGTTATCATCTTGAAAAGAGCTTGTGGGCAAGATCCGTTAGCTTGGGATATGGAGCGTTTAGTCGAAGTTCGCATAGCTACTTTTTAACATATTTGCAGAGGTACACCTGGTTGACGTATTTTGTCCATGCTTGCTGTCACAATGAATAAGGAAGTCTACTGCACAACTTAAGTAATTCTTCAACATGAACACAAAAGGCCTCCACCGGCAATGGCAGAGGCCTTTTGTGTTATACTACTGCTCCTTTTTCTGCTGGAGTCTGCCGAGGAACAACCTAAGTTCAAATGGTTTACCCTTGGCTATTTTCTAATGAAATTCCTTCTGAAGGTTAATTTCATTAGAAAAATCAGGTGACCGCACCAAAATTAGAATGCCATACCTTGTAAATAAAGTACCAGTACTTAAAATCTAGTATCCAGCTTCTGAAATCTATACAGCTACCGCATGGTCGCGAAGCACGTCGTTCAGCGAAGTCTTCAGGTCGGTGCTTTCTTTTCGCAGGCCAATAATGAGGGCGCAAGGCACCTGAAAATCGCCAGCCGGGAATTTCTTGGTATATGAGCCTGGAATTACCACGGAGCGAGGAGGCACATACCCTCTGTACTCTTTTTGCTCGGCACTGGTAACATCTATAATGCGGGAGCTGCCGGTAATAGTAACGCCAGCGCCAATTACGGCTTCTTTGCCAATGCGGCAACCTTCTACCAGAATGCTACGCGACCCTACAAAGGCACCGTCTTCTATAATAACCGGAGCAGCCTGCACCGGCTCCAGCACGCCACCTAAACCTACACCGCCGCTCAGATGCACATTTTTGCCAACCTGTGCGCAGCTACCCACTGTAGCCCAGGTGTCTACCATAGTACCTTCGCCTACGTAAGCACCAATATTCACATAAGAAGGCATCATGACCACACCTCTTGCCAGAAAAGAGCCGTAACGTGCCACCGCATGAGGCACTACACGCACACCAAGGCCAGCGTAGTCCTGCTTCAGCCCAATTTTGTCATGAAACTCAAACGGTCCTACCTCAATCGTGTTCATCGACTGAATCGGGAAGTACAGGAGCACGGCTTTTTTTACCCACTCATTTACAAGCCAGTCATCACCGTCTGGCTCGGCAACACGGATGCGGCCCTTATCAAGCTCTTCGACCACGGCACGGATGGCTTCCTTTGTTTCGTTTTCCTTTAACAAAGACCGGTCTTCCCAAGCCTTTTCAATAATGTCTCTATGTTCCATTTTAATGTTGTTATTCTTCCTGCGTAAAAGTATTAAATTTAGCCGATGTCTGAAAAGAGAATATTACTTGCTTCGCTGCTGAAGCCGATAAACGATACCCGGCTGTATGAGAAACTGGCCTTGTCGCTGAATAAACTTCCTGCTACTACGGTGCATGTAGCCGGCTACGTGGCCCCAGTTCCCACAGGTGCTCCTGCCTCTATCCGGTTTCATCCGATCTTCCGCTTCCGCAGGTTGAGCTGGGGCCGAGCAAAGGCGCAGCTTGCTTTCTACAGACTTCTACTTCAAGTAAAACCTCACCTATTAATAGTCAGCACCCATGAACTACTGGCAGTTAGCTGGGTCTACTGCCGCCTGCACCCTTGCCAGCTCGTGTACGACCTGCAGGAGAACTATGCGCTTAACCTAAGGGCGCAGCAGAACTACCCACCACTGCTCAGGCAGCTAATGGCAGCCACCGTGCGGGGCACAGAACAGGCACTGGCGGCAAAAGTTGCGCATTTTCTGGTGGCAGAAAGCGCCTATTTCCGGGAGCTGCCCTTCCTGAAGAGCCGTACTACCTTAATCGAGAACAAATACAAACCCGCCCCAAACTACACCTTGCCGGCAACACCACGAACAATGCCAGACCAGCGCTCCCTGCGCCTGCTCTTCTCCGGCACCATTGCCGAGCTGTATGGTGTTTTCGAAGCCATTGAACTGGCCACGCAGCTGCACAAGCAAGACCCAAACACCACCCTGACCATTATTGGATATTGTGCCCGACCAGACACATTGGCAAGGCTCCGGGAGCAGATACGCGGGAAACCATTTATTACCCTTATAGGTGGAGAGAAACTGGTGCCTCACCAGCAGATTCTGGAGCTGATAAAGCAAAGCAACATCGGCCTGCTGCCTTACCTGCCCAATGCCAGCACCTTTTCCTGCGTCCCTACTAAACTTTACGAGTACATGGCTTATGCCTTGCCCATCGTTATTCAGGAGAACCCGCTCTGGCAACCGATAATAGCTGCGGCAGACGCAGGTATCAGCATCGATTTCAGGAAAATAAATGCCGCCGCTATTAAAAACAGCTTACACGAACGTACGTTTTATCGTAAAGGAATACCCCCGGCTATTTTCTGGGAAACAGAAGAACAAAAATTACTCGCAGCCATCACCAGCCTGCAAAACTAACTTATCTAAAAAATATTTTTAGATAAGTCTAAATCTTAAAAATTTATTTGTATATTCGAAACAATTAAAGCTATGACTATGCGCAATTCTAAAATTTCAGGAGTAGGTCATTATGTACCGGAGAAGGTGGTTACAAACAAAGACCTGGAAAAACTGATGGATACCTCGGATGAGTGGATCAGGGAGCGGACCGGTATTCTGGAGCGCCACTATTTTGAGGAGGGAGTAGACACCACTGCTAACATGGCAGCGCATGCCGCCCGCAAAGCCCTGAAAATGGCTGGCCTGGAGGCGCAGGAGCTGGACCTGATCGTTTTTGCGACCCTTAGCCCTGACTATGTGTTTCCGGGTTCAGGCGTGCTGTTGCAGCGCGAGCTGGGCCTGAAAGAAATACCGGCACTGGATGTGAGGAACCAATGCTCTGGCTTTATCTACGCCCTATCGGTGGCCGATCAGTTTATTAAAACCGGCATGTACAACAATGTGCTGGTGGTTGGCTCCGAAATTCACTCCAGCGGTCTCGACTTTACAACCCGTGGCCGTAACGTATCGGTTATTTTTGGCGATGGTGCCGGCGCTGCCGTGCTTACCCCTGCCAGTAGCAACGACAAAGGCATACTATCAACGCACCTGCACGCCGATGGCGAGTTTGCAGAAGAACTGGCGGTACTGGACCCCGGAAGCAACAAAAAAGAGCGCCTCACCCACGAGATGCTCGACGAAGGAACTGTTTTCCCGGTAATGAATGGCAATACCGTTTTTAAACATGCGGTTACCCGTTTTCCTGAAGTCATTGAAGAAGCCCTTAAAGCAAACAACTACCAACCTACTGATATAGACATGCTTATACCGCACCAGGCGAACCTGCGCATCACCTCCTATATTCAGCAGAAGATGGGTTTACCTGCCGAAAAAGTCTTCAGCAATATCCATAAATACGGTAACACCACGGCCGCCTCTGTACCCATTGCCTTAAGCGAAGCAGTGGAGCAAGGCCTGGTAAAGGAAGGAAGTCTGGTTTGCCTGGCAGCTTTTGGCAGCGGCTTTACCTGGGCCTCTGCTCTGATCAGGTGGTAGTTTTTTTAAAAATTTTGAATTTTGAATGAGTGATTGAGTGGGTGTTTGTACAAAGGCAGGTTGAGTAAGTTTTGGCAAACGGTTTCATTAAACCGAATCTCCTCTAAATAAAAACTGTTCTAATTATTCTGTTGATTTTATTTACACATTCACTCAATCATTCATTCACTCATTAAAAGATCGTGCATAGTTTTACAGAAGAGAATTACATTAAAGCCATTTACAAGCTGTCGGAGAGCGGGTTAGCTGATGTGAATACGAATGCCATAGCCGATGTACTCGACACCAAAGCGGCTTCGGTTACCGATATGCTCCGGAAGCTGAGCACTAAGGGAGTGGTAAATTATATTAAATACAAAGGCGTAACACTTACCGATTCCGGAAACAGAATTGCGCTGCAGATTATCCGGAAGCACCGGCTATGGGAAGTGTTTCTGGTGGAGAAACTGAAATTTAACTGGGATGAGGTACATGAGGTGGCAGAGGAGCTGGAGCATATCACCTCTGAATTGCTGGTAAAACGCCTCGATGAGTTCCTGGGCCACCCGAAGTTCGATCCGCACGGAGACCCGATTCCTTCTGAAACCGGTGAAATCAATCCCAAAGCCCAGAAGCTGCTCGCTGAGATGGACCTGAACGAAGCTGGCATTGTGGTGGGGGTAAATGCCTCACAACCGCTGTTCCTGCAATACCTCGATAAAATGGGCATCAGGCTAGGCGTAAAAATTAAAGTACTGGACCGGGTACCTTACGATAATTCCCTGGAAATCAGCATCGACAACAGCCGGAACACGGTTGTTTCAGGGGAAGTCACCAAAAACATTTTTCTGTCTGCTTGATTTGCTTGCTATGGTAAAGAATGCTCTCCTGCTGCTGCTATGGATGCTGTGCAGTTTGTGGTTTACAGGCTGCAAACAAGTAGATACACGGGGGCAGGTTCCGGATGGGGAGCGCCTGCGGGTGGTCACCACTACCGGTATTTTAAAAGATGCCGTGCAGCATATTGTAGGCGACCTGGCCGATGTAGAAGCTATAATGGGCTCAGGCGTAGATCCGCACCTGTACAAGGCAACACAAGGTGACCTGGAGTCGCTGACGGAGGCCCACGTAATTGTGTATAACGGGCTGCACCTGGAGGGAAAAATGGGCGAAGTGCTCGAAAGGCTGAGCCGGTTTAAAAGCGTAATGGCAGCAGCAGATGGCCTGCGCCCTGCCGACATGCGCGCCTCCTCCGATTTTCCGGGCAGCTACGATCCGCACATCTGGTTCGATGTAGCATTGTGGCAAAAAGTGGTGCAGCACCTGAGCCAGGAGTTGCAACAGAAAGATCCTGCTCATGCCGCACAGTACCAGCAAAACACGACTGTTTATCTGCAGCAGCTGGCGAGTCTACACCAATACGCCCGGAACACAATTCAGGAAATTCCGGAGCAGCAGCGCATTCTTATTACTGCGCACGATGCCTTTGGTTACTTCGGCGATGCTTATGGCATTCAGGTGCGCGGGCTGCAGGGTATCTCTACTGTTTCGGAGTTTGGGTTGCAGGATGTATCGTCGCTGGTGAATTTTATCGCATCAAAAAAAATAAAAGCAGTATTTGTAGAGTCTTCTGTGTCGCCGAAAGCCATAGAAGCCGTTATGGCTGGTGTCCGGCAAAAAGGGCATGAAATCAAAATCGGAGGTACTCTTTTTTCGGATGCCCTGGGAGCAGACGGCACACCAGAAGGAACGTACGAAGGCATGGTACGCTACAATGTTTCTCAAATCGCATCTGCCTTAAAATGAAACAAATATAACATGATACTTCAAGTAGAGAATCCGGTGGTGGAGGTGCACGATTTAACGGTAAGTTACGATCGAAAACCTGTTTTGTGGGGTGTGGACCTGACCTTGCCTGCCGGTTCCCTGGTGGGTGTAATCGGTCCGAACGGTGCTGGTAAATCTACGCTGATAAAGGCCATTATGGGCTTGCTTCCGGCCAGCAGCGGGTACATCAGAATTTTTGATCAGCCGCTGAAGGAGGTTCGCAAGCGCATCAGCTATGTGCCCCAGCGCGAGTCAGTAGACTGGGATTTTCCGGCCTCGGTGTTTGATGTGGTGCTGATGGGGCGCTATGGCAAGCTCGGCTTTTTTAACAGGCCCCGCCGTGCCGACAAAGATGCCGCCATGGAAGCCCTGGAGAAAGTAGGCATGCAGGCCTTTACCGACCGGCAGATTTCGCAGCTCTCCGGAGGCCAGCAGCAGCGGGTGTTTCTGGCCCGTGCCCTGGCCCAGAACGCCGACATTTACTTTATGGACGAGCCTTTTGCCGGAGTAGACATCGCCACAGAAACCGCTATAATAGAACTCCTGCGGCACATGCGCGACGAGGGCAAAACGGTGGTGGTGGTGCACCACGATCTGCAGTCGGCTACGGCTTACTTTAACTGGGTTATTTTGCTGAACATGCGCCTGGTTGCCTCCGGCCCCACCGACCAGGTACTAACCCAGGAAATGCTGGAGAAAACCTATGGCGGTAAATTAACGGTACTCTCAAAAGTAGGCGACCTGCTGCGGAAGCAGGAGTTCCCGTCGCGGGAAGCGTAAGGCTTTGCCAAATTAGAAATTAGAAATTTTGATTGAAGACCCTTGGGGCTTAACAGCTCAAAATGCTTCTGAAGGCTATTTTCATTAGAATAATTATCTGTATAGAGTAAGCATATACCCTGCAGCTATTTCGGTAGCAAAGGAATTACGCTGATTGAAACAACCATTTAACCATCAGCAAATTAACAATTAAACACAAATGAGCGACTTTACTGAGTTCTTCTCGTTTACAGATGCCAATGTCCGGTTTGTGGCCATAGGGTCGGTGTTGCTGGCCAGCAGTTCGGCGGTGGTAGGTTGCTTTACGCTGCTTCGGAAAAGGGCTTTGGTAGGCGATGCCGTGGCGCATGCCGTGCTGCCGGGTGTTTGTCTGGCCTTCATGCTTTCCGGCACGAAGAACCCGCTGGTGCTCCTGCTCGGGGCATTTATTACCGGGTGGCTGTCGCTGATCGTTATCGATTTTATCACCTCCCGCTCCCGCATAAAAGAAGATACGGCCATTGGGCTGGTGCTGTCGGTTTTTTTCGGCATAGGCATTCTGCTACTCACCTCCATTCAGCATTCTGGTAACGCGGCACAAAGCGGCCTCGATAAGTTTTTGTTCGGCAACGCTGCTGCCCTTATTGGCGAAGATCTGATTGTATTTAGCGTGGTGGCCCTGCTCCTGCTGGTCTGCACCGTTGTCTTTTACAAGGAACTGATGCTGCTTTGCTTCGACGAGGCCTATGCCCGCACTATTGGCTACCCGGTTCGGGCGCTGGAGCTACTGCTGACAACCCTTACTGTTTTTGCGGTGGTAGTAGGCATTCAGGCGGTGGGTGTGGTGCTGATGGCAGCCATGCTTATTACTCCTGCCGCTGCTGCCCGTTTCTGGACCGAGAACCTGCGGCTCATGCTGGTGCTGGCTGCGCTCATGGGGGCTTTTTCAGGTTTAGCAGGAGCTTATGTGTCGTATACGGCACCATCTATGCCCACAGGGCCCTGGATCGTGCTTATCATTTCGATGATCGCTATTTCATCTTTTGCTTTTGCGCCGGGCAAAGGCTGGGTATCGCGCATCTGGAAACAACGCAGAAACAAGGCCCGGGTGCTGGAGGAGAACCTGCTGAAGCTGATGTACCAGCTCGGTGAGCCAAACCAGGACTACTATTCCTCGCGCAATGTAACCGATATTATGGAGAGGCGGCAGATACCAAAAAGCGAAATCAGCAAAGGCCTCCGGAAATTGAAACGAGAAGGCTATGTGGTGAAAGATAAAAACGCGTGGGTGCTGACCCGACAAGGGCAGACCCGTGGCATGCGGGTAGTTCGACTGCACAGGCTCTGGGAACTGTACCTGACCCAGTTCCTGGAGCTTGCCTCCGACCACGTGCACGAAGACGCTGAAACCATTGAGCACATTATTACCCCGGAGCTGGAGCAGAAACTCATGCAGGAGCTACAATACCCGGTGCTGGACCCGCACAATAACAAAATTCCTTGAGTTGGTTGTTGATTGCTGGTTGTTGGTAGTTTTTTGTTAAGGACGAAATTTTGGAAAGATGTTCAATTATTTAAATGAAAAAGCCCTCCAGAAGGATTTTCAAACATTTTTATCCAAGGCTTTACCCTCATCAACTATAAGTATACCGCACTTATTATTCACTCAATCACTCATGCTATCATTCAAAACTAAAACATGAACGCATTCTGGATTATACTCACTGGCTCGCTGGTTGCCACATGCTGTAGCCTCTTAGGGTGCTATCTCATTTTGCGGCGCATGGCCATGGTAGGTGATGCTGTGTCGCATGCGGTGCTACCGGGTATCGTAATTGCTTTTCTGGTTACCGGCTCCCGCGACTCGGTGCCTATGCTGATCGGGGCAGGCTTGTTAGGCGTACTCACTACCTTCCTGATCGAATTCTTTCATCGGGTGGCGCGGGTGCAGACCGATGCTTCTATTGGCGTGACTTTTACCTGGTTGTTTGCCATCGGTATTATCCTGATTTCTATGTTTGCAGGGCAAATTGACCTTGACCAGGACTGCGTGCTCTACGGAGAAATTGCCTACACCCCGATTGATCTCTGGATTTCGGAAGATGGCTGGATACTAGGCCCACGGGCTGTCTGGACGGTGGGGTCGGTGGCTGTGGTCGTTATCCTGTTCATCTACCTGGGTTACAAGGAGCTTTACCTCACCGCTTTCGATGCTGCTTATGCTGCCTCTATCGGCATTTCTACTTCGCTGTGGTACTACCTGCTCATGTCGGCAGTGTCGCTTACCACGGTGGCTTCTTTTGAGTCGGTTGGGGCTATACTGGTGGTTGCTTTCCTGGTGGCGCCTCCTGCCACTGCGTACCTGCTTACCGACAATTTCAAGACTATGCTGCTGCTGTCGGTGGTTATTGGCGTAGTGGCGTCGGCAGCAGGTTATTTTCTGGCCGTTTGGCTCGACGGGTCTATTGCCGGAGCCATTGCCACCGTAACCGGCCTTGAGTTTTTGCTGGCTTTCCTGTTCTCACCATCACGTGGCATCTGGATGAACCGCCGCAAACTGGTACCCTCTCCTATTAATTGACTTTTAAAAGGGCATAAGTAGCAAGACACAAGACTTTTTGGGGAGTAAAAATTGTAAGAGTGAATCAATTATAACCTAAACCTAATTAATTAAATCTCATGGCCCTTTGTCTCTAAGTTCTTTAACTCAAAGTCCGGATAATGTTGTTCTAGCAAATAACGATCAGCAAACTACACTTAGCAATTAGCAACTAACAAACAATCAGGCTCGGCGGCTGGAATTATTAAACTACCGTTTTTTGTTAAATTTGCAGATGTGCCTGGGGTCGGGTGCACGATATAACGAAACAATTGATGAAAAATAGATTTTGTCTACTGGCCTTGCTGGCTGTTTTTGTTGGATTTTCTGGTTTTACGGGCTTTGTAGCTGCTCCTGATAGTCCGGCAAACAAAACTGCCGCACCTGCTGAAACGATACAATGGCTCACGATAGAAGAGGCGGCAGCCAAACAAAAAAAGGAACCCCGCAAAATTGTGATAGATGTGTATACCGACTGGTGCGGCTGGTGCAAAAAAATGGACAAAGGCACCTTTGCTGATCCTGCCGTGGCAGCCTATATCAACAAAAACTACTACGCGGTTAAGCTGGATGCCGAGGGTAAAAAGCCGATCACATTGAATGGCCACACCTACAAATTCAACCCCGAATACAAATCGCATGAGCTGGCAGTGGCTTTACTGCAGGGGCAGATGAGTTACCCAACCACTGTGTACCTAAACGAGAAAATGGAAATGCTCTCACCTGTTCCCGGCTACCTCGATGCGGCAGCGTTCTCCAAAATTCTCCGCTTCTTTGGCGACAACCATTACAAAAACAGCTCCTGGCAGGAGTACGAAAAGAAGGCCAAATAGCCCAAAAAGTCTAATTCACCCTTGGACATAAATTGCTTCTACAGCTTTTGAAGGCCTTTTTCATTAGAATAATTGGATATAACCATCTGATAACTAAGGCTATTCTACCAAGATTTTAAACGTATTATTTAGTAAAGAACTTCCTGTGCCTGTTTTCTCACAGTCTGTGCTTCGAGGCTACTTTTTCTTTCAAAAGCCGACTTTCTCCCTTACAAATTTTATTGCCTAACCTAACGTTCTTCATGCACCACCATTCCACTACCGATACTATTGTTGCTGTTGCCACTGCCTCTGGTGTAGGTGCCATTGCTGTTATCCGCCTCTCTGGACCAGAAGCTTTTGCCATTGTACAGGGTGTTTTCCGGGGTAGAGACCTGTTGCAGCAGCCATCTCACACGATCCATTTCGGCACCATCAGGGATGGCGACAAGGTACTGGACGAGGTGCTGGTGTCGCTGTTTAAAGGGCCAACATCTTATACCAAGGAAGACGTAGTAGAAGTAAGCTGCCACGGCTCCGACTTTATTGTGCAGCAGCTCATGCAGCTTTTCCTGAAGCAGGGTGCGCGCCTGGCGCAGGCTGGTGAGTTTACCAAACGGGCTTTCCTGAACGGACAGTTCGACCTGGCACAGGCAGAGGCCGTAGCCGACCTGATTTCTTCCGACTCCGCCCTCTCGCATGAGGTGGCCATGAAACAGATGCGGGGAGGCTTTTCGCAGGAAATTAAGAAGCTGCGGGCAGAGTTGGTGCACTTTGCCTCCATGATTGAACTGGAGCTGGACTTTGCCGAAGAAGACGTAGAATTTGCCGATCGCGAACAACTTCGCCTGCTCATTTCCAATATTCAGCGCATTATCAGGGAACTTCTCAGGTCGTTTGAGTTAGGAAATGTGATCAAAAATGGTGTGCCCACGGTTATTGTAGGGAAACCCAACGCCGGCAAGTCTACGCTGCTAAACAAGCTCCTGAACGAAGAGAAAGCCATTGTATCGGATGTGCCCGGCACTACCCGCGATTTTATTGAAGATGAGATCAACATCGAAGGCATCAGTTTCAGGTTTATCGACACAGCCGGCCTGCGCGAAACCACCGACAAGGTAGAAGCCATCGGCGTAGAGCGCACGCTGCAGAAGCTGAGCCAGTCGTCGCTTATTATTTACCTCTTCGACATTACCACCACCACACCGGAAGAGCTGCAGGCAGAGCTGGAGCACTTAAACCCCAAAAAGCTACCGATACTAGCTGTAGCGAATAAAATAGATGAGGCCTCTCCTGCTACGCTGGCTGTTTTTGGGGAAGTAGAAAACCTGGTGCAGATCTCAGCAGCAGAAGGAGCCAACATGGATGGCCTGAAAGAGGCGCTGGTAGCAAAGGTGAACCTCGGCAAGCTCAATACCCGGGAACAAACCATTGTTACCAACCTCCGCCACGTCGATAGCCTGAATAAAACCTACGAAGCCTTAGACGACACCCTCTCCGGCCTCGACCTTGGCATCAGCAACGATCTCGTAGCCGCTGATATCAGAAGGGCGCTGCATCATTTAGGGCAGATTACCGGTGAGATTACGACAGATGATTTACTGGATAATATTTTCACAAAGTTCTGCATCGGAAAGTAGGCTGGTTAATAAACGAAATAATATATCGATCACCCTATTCCCTATGGCCCATGTACGGACAGGTCGCGACCTGTCCAATCGTTCCCCAATAACATTCCCCCCAAATAATACTCCCTCCATTCATCCAATTGAGAAGTTGGGATATTGAGAAATCCAAAGGCAAGAAATCTGATCAGCATTTGCAGGAATGGGGACTTGATCAGCTTTTGCAGGAGGAAAGGGCTTGCTGTGGGATAAGCTATTCAGGGACAGGTCGCGACCTGTCCGTACTTGGCTTGTCATTATGGTTTAATTTAAGAATGGAAGGTGTCGGTTTGCCAGCGGGAGGGGTTTGTTTGGATGTAGTGCAAAATATTTTGATAGGCTCTTTCGTGGCGGATAATATGATCGTGGAAGGAACGGTGCCAGGCGAAATCCGCCAGGCCTGCCTGCCGAATCTTTTTGGAGGTGGTGGTTTTATAAGCTCCCATTAAAGCTGAGATTGATTTTATGTTAGTATCTGCGGCTTTATTATCCTGATCAATTTCCAGAATAGCGTGCACGTGGTTGGGCATGATAATAAAGGCGTGTAACACCAGGTAAGGATATTGCCGCTCCAGCCAAAGCCACTGTTCTTCTGCGATGCGTCCATACCCGTTCAACTGCATCTCCTCCTTCACTACCTCCCCAAAAACATAGGCCCGATCTTTAACACAGGAAGTCACAAAATAGAGCCCTTCCCTGCTATAATCATACCCCAGCATCCTATTCCGCTTCCGATCCCGTAACATTTAATTTAAAAATTTATCTCCCAACATTTATTCCTATTCAGGCACAGGCAGACGCACACACACGTACGGACAGGTCGCGACCTGTCCCTGCAATAGCTGTTCAAATTGCCAACAAGCCTGCCTTAATTAAACCTGATCAGATTTCTGACCTTGCAAAAGGCGATCAAACCGCATCATTCCTGCAAAATTCCATCAGATGGCAAAGGCCGATGAATCCTTTTTGCCTGCACAACAGCCCTCCACTCCTACAAATTCCCTGCTGCTCCACCACCTGCATCTTCAGCCAAAATATTTTCATTTTTCTATACGGGCTATGGATATATTTATACAAAATTAGGTACCTTGAGCTATTGTTTTAACACCGAGTACACTCCTACATGGCCAAGAAGAATACCCCCACCTCCGCTGCAAAAGCGGATATAGATTTTGAAAACGAACTCTGGAATGCCGCCAACGAACTGCGCGGCGCTGTAGCTGAGAACCAGTACAAAGACTACGTGCTGTCGCTGCTGTTTTTGAAACACCTTTCCGAGCGATTTGAGGTGCGCAAACAGGAACTGCAGCTTTCTTTCTTCGATCCGCAGAGCTACTACTATAACATAGAACAGCACCAGCAGACCGAGGTGCTGGAAGATGAGCTGGAGTACCAGGTAAAGAACGTATACCGCCTGCCCCGCGAGGCTACCTGGGCTTACCTGCGCGAGAACGCCGAGCAGGACGACATAAAGGTGAAGGTGGACCAGGCCTTTGTGCTGATCGACGAGATCCTGAGCAAGCGCAACCCCGACTACAAAGGCGTGCTGGAGCCAATCTTCGTGAAGAGCCAGCTCTCCCCTACGCAGGTGGCCGGGCTCATCAACCTGTTCTCTAAAGAGAAGTTCTCCGAGATCAACAACCCCGAATCCGACATTTACGGCCGCGTATATGAGTACTACATCGGCAAGTTTGCCATGGCCGAAGGCTCCGGTGCAGGGCAATTTTTTACGCCGGGCTCGGTGGTGCGTTTGCTCGTGGAAATGCTGGAGCCGCTCAAGGGCCGCATCATGGACCTGGCCTGCGGCTCGGGTGGTATGTTTGTGCAGAGCCTCAAGTTTCTGCAGGCCCACGGCGGCGACAAAAATGACATCTCCATTTACGGACAGGAGCGCTACGAAGGCACCCTGCGTCTCTGCAAAATGAACCTGCTGCTGCGCAACCTCTCCTTCGACGTGAAGCTGGGCGACTCACTGCTACAAGACCGCTTCCCCGACCTGAAGGCCGACTACGCCCTCATGAACCCGCCGTTCAACATCTCGAACTGGCACCCCGAGCTGCTGCCCGACAACGACCCGCGCCTCTTCGGGGCCAAAGACACCTTTACCACGCCCGGCAATGCCAACTACATGTGGTTCCAGACGCTGTGGCACCACCTCTCGGAGCGCGGCACGGCAGGCGTGGTGATGGCCAACGGCGCCATGACCACCGGAAGCGCCGGCGAAAAGAACGTACGCGAACACATGATACAGCAAGGCATAGTGGACTGCATCGTGCAGATGCCCGACAAGCTGTTCCTGACCACCGGCATACCGGCCTGTATCTTTATTTTGAGCAGGAACCGCGACGGCCGCGACGGCGAGCACCGCGAGCGCCAAAACGAGATTCTGTTTATAGATGCCCGCAAACTGGGCACCATGGCCAGCCGCCGTCTGCGCGTGTTCGAAGACGCCGACGTGGCCCGCATTGCCGACACTTACCATACCTGGCGCAACATCGGCGGTAGCTACTCCGACACCGAAGGCTTCTGCAAGGCCGCTACCTTAGCCGAAGTGGCTGCCAACAATTACGTGCTCTCGCCGGGCCGCTACGTGGGCTCCGAAGCTGAAGAAGACGACGGCGTTCCATTTGAAGAGAAGATGAAGCTGCTGACCACCGAGCTGGCAGCTCAGTTTGAAGAAAGCACCCTGCTGGAAAAGCGGATTCGGGAGAATCTGGAGGGGATTGGGTTTTGGTCATAAATAACACATTTGAACTAATGTTACCAGCTAAGTTTGGTATAGCCTATGCGCCAGAAATTCGAATTTTATATACTTTCACTTTTCCTTCTGTTTTTACTTCTATTCATAAATAAAGTACCATTTCATTTTGGTGCAGATTATGAAATAGTAAATTGGAAAATCTTATTTACTAATTATCCTCTTGTAGTAATAAGTCTCATATGCATGACGCTAGGATTTATCTTTTATTATCGGTTCAACTATAAATTTGAAAAAGGTGCAACTCTTTTGCCTGTAACTGTTACTCATGTTGAAAATATTAATTATGAATCAGTTACTTTTTTAGCTACTTATATTGTACCTCTTGCATGTATTGATTTAGATAAAGACAGGAGTAGTCTAATGCTGGTTACAATAATAATCCTAATTGGCTGGATTTATATAAAGACTAATCTTTTTTACACCAATCCCACTTTAGCTATTTGGGGATACCATATTTACAAAGTATCAACTTCAAATCGCACTGATATAACTATAATAGTACGTGGCAAAGTAGCTGTTGGAAGTAGTATCCTCCTTAAGAATATTGATGATAAAATTTATTTAGCTAAACTTTAATTGACAAATATGACTCTTCCAGAATTGCAACAACATATTACTAGATGTGCAGAAAATCCAGAAAGTGCAGGTGTTGTTTTATACTTGGTTTTATCAAATGGTAATGAAGACGATCAGTTAAGAATTGCTGATATTTCTGCTGAAGCAGCTATAGAATTGAAATCAATGTTAATCAAATCGTTGAGCGAAAAATTTATTAATAATTCTGAATTAAATTATATGCCTTTATCAGAGGCAGATAATCGTAAAAACACAGCATATTACTATGATTTAGAAGAGAAGCCAGATGGAGTAAAGGTTTTGGATGAGGTGATAGGAGAAAGTGATAAGCCAGAATTTACTTTTAGTAATGATGATTTCAATAAAATAAAAGGTTTTGTTATTACTATCGGTACTGAAGAGAACACCATAGCAATCTATAAACGCCATCATCAACTCAACACGATGAAGGCTGACAAAACGTTTAGTCTTTTTAAATCAGATCACAGATTTGTTAAAATGGATGAGGACTTAATAAAATTGTCTAAAACCATAGATTTCATACAAATAAATGACCACCTTATAATTTCTGATTTAAAAGCATTAGAAAGTAGCTTCGGTTATGACAAAGTGATAAAAAAACAGGCTGAAAAAACCATAGAAGCTATTGAGGCTAAAGGTTTACTTGAAGATATCAATGTCCTTAATGATATGGTTCAAGACATTCGAGAAGCTAAAAAAATAATGCGTATAAAATCTGATTCTCCAGTGCTGCAACTTCCAGTACCTGCTGTTATAGCTTTTGTACAATCACACAAACCTATCATGAAGAAGTTTAAAATTTCTGAATGTGGCAATAAATTGAAACTTGAAACAAAGATTTCAAAAAAGTTATTTATTTCATTAATGAATGATGATTTACTGACCTCAGAATTAACAAAGCTGTACTATGCAGGACTAGCGAAAGACAAAATGGAAATAGATGAGGAACTTTCTACTGCTATTGGATTAGTTTAACTACATCAGACATACTATTACTAAAATTATATGTCGTTTCATTAGTGTCCAAACGTTGCTTTTTAAAATCGCCGTAAGTTTCTGTATTTAAGATAGTTAAATACTGTTT
>NZ_VRTY01000113.1 GCF_008017455.1 Pontibacter qinzhouensis
GAAAGAAGCATCGAACAAAATTACAAGGCAATATGAGGAACTGGGCTGGAAAGCTGTTTCGGCAGCAGACAACCAGGCGGCCATCGGTTTATATCAGCGGTACTGCCAGCCGGTACACTGCCTGCGCTGTGCCGTTGGGCATAAGATTCTGAAACAAAATACGCATACCTTTTGAGCCAGCTGCTGTATGTCCTGCTAAACCTGCTGCTTCTTATCGGGCTGATCTTTGTATTAAGGCAACAGGTATGGAGTAAAGGCCTGGGCTTGAACTTTTACCCAGCATTGCTGCTCAAACTGCTGGCTGGAGTGCTTCTGGGTTTGCTGTACCACCACTACTACGGTGCCGGCGACACGATTACCTACCACAAAGCGTCTCTTCGCCTAAGAGATTATGCATTTTTAAGTCCCACGGGCTACGTCCGGCTAATACTCTTTAATGAGTTCGAAAGTGAGGCCTTCCGGTCTACTGTTCCCTTTTCTGCCAATCCAGGGTTTTCAAATTCTTTTTATTTTATTAAGATGGATAGTGTGCTCAACCTTATAACAGGCGGCAACTATTATATAAAAAGCCTTTATTACTCTTTGTTCAGCTTCTGCGGGGCAGTTTGCTTAGTAGCTAGCCTAGCACATGTTTTTCCTGGAACAAAACGGGCAGCTGTTGTCGCTTTCCTGTTTTTCCCGACAGTGGTGTTCTGGGGCTCGGGCCTTTCGAAAGATAGCGTGCTCATGGGCAGTATGTGCTGGGTGGTGGCGTTTGTGCTGGATCTGGCGCACAGAAATATAAAGGTGCTGCAGGTGTTGCTGGGGCTACTGATGCTGTATGTTTTTATCCGGATCAAAGTGTTTATGGCGGCAGCTTTAATTGGCATATTAGCGGCTTACCTCCTGATACAGTGGCTGGCCAGGTTCAGTTTGCAGCTGCAGCGAGAGAGAACGCAGTTAATTCTCCTGTTAAGCTTAACAGTTGGTGTGGGTCTGCTCCTGATGCTGTCGGTGGGTATTTTTAATCCGGTTTTCCTGTTCTGGCAGATTGTTACTTCACATGATGCTATACTGGCGCAGTCGCTGCACGGGCCACACATTCAGTTTCATCAGCTGGAGCCTGGTTGGCAAGGCATCCTAATAAATATGCCAAAAGCTTTTTTCAGTGCAGTTTACAGGCCTTTTCTGTTCGAATCGTGCCAGCCCCTCTACTTGTTATTAGGCGCTGAAAATTTTATACTCCTCCTCTTATCGATGTTGTCCGTTGCCTCCCTTTTGCGCAGAGGCAGCAGTTGGCATATGCCACCTTTTTATGTGGCTTTGTTCCTGTTTGTCGTTCTAACAGCTATTTTAACGGGGTTAAGTACGCCAAACTTTGGCTCGTTGAGCCGGTACCGTATCATTTTTATGCCTTTTCTGGTGTACCTGCTCCTGCAGAGTTATTATGCGCGGGAGCTATTGCAGCGGGTAAACAGCATACATTTTTAAAACGCCTGCTTCTTCGTACCTTTGCAAATTAAGTTTAAAAGAGACATGCAAAACCCTGTAATAATACTTGGTGCCCAGCAGTTGGGTACCGCCGCCCTCGATATCTTCAGCAGCAACAACGTAATCGTGTATTGTTTCCTGGACGATAGTGAGAACCTGCAGCAGACGGAGATCAACAACGTATCGGTGATGAGCCGCACCGAAGACAGTGAGTTTCTGAAACTGATCGGCAAAAAGTGCGATGTGTTTGTGGCTGTAGAAGATGCCGCCGCCCGCAAAGGCCTGATCAAGATGCTGAAATCGGAGTACGAGGTGGTGCCGGTAAACGCTATTCATAAGTTCAGTGCGGTGTCGGAACATGCCTGGCTGGGCCACGGCAACATGGTAAGTGCCGGTGCTATCATAAATAACAACAGCAAGATCGGCGACAACTGCATTATTCAGTCCAGAGCGTTGGTAGACACGAAGGCTGAGATAGGAGATTTTGTGCACATTGGGGCCGGAGCAATCATCAATTCCGAAGTGGTGGTAGAAGAAGGAGCCTTTATAGGTTCCGGAGCCGTTATTGTGTCGGGTGTGAAGATCGGGAAGAACGCCCGTGTGGGAGCCGGTTCGGTGGTAGTAGCCAATGTGCCTGCCAAAGCCACTGTGTTCGGAAACCCTGCTGCACCCATTAAATAAACTTTTTGCCGGTGCGCTGCTGTTACAGGAGCAAAACTGATACAGATCATTTTACGGGGCTGCAGCTGTTGCTAATTTGCGCCTCGTTCTTTAAAACAAGAAATTACCCTTGGCACCCAAACAGGCATATTGCTTTGGAAGGTCAAAATCATTAGAATAATTTAGTTGAAGGAGAGGAGCTAACATCAAATTCACTCATTCACTCAACCACATATTCAAAATTAAAAAACAACACTTAGTTGAACCTAAGCCGTTATGAACAAAGACTATAGCATTTTGCTTTACTATTGCTACGCGCCAATAGAAGATCCTGAAACTTTTCGTGAAGAGCATCACCTGCTTTGCCTGGAGCTGAACCTGCTCGGCCGCATTATTGTGTCGGCTGAAGGGCTGAACGGTACCGTGTCGGGGCTTGTGGCCGATTGTGAGAAGTACATGGCCGCCGTAAAAGCCGACCCTCGTTTTGCCGGCATCGACTTTAAAGCAGACTATGCCGACAAGCATGCGTTTGCCAAACTGCACGTGCGCCACAAGCGCGAGATCGTGCACTCCAGCCTGCTGCACCTAAAGCCTTACGAGAAAACAGGCAAACACATGGAGCCATCGGAGTTCAAGCTTATAAAAGACAGCGATGATGTGGTGCTGGTAGATGTGCGCTCCGATTACGAGCATTCGGTTGGCCATTTTAAAGGCGCTCTTCGCTTTAACATCGAGAATTTCCGCGATTTTCCGGAGAAGGTGGAGGAACTGAAGCAGTTCAAAGACAAAAAGATTGTGACCTACTGCACCGGCGGCGTAAAGTGCGAGAAAGCAAGTGCCTTTCTGTTGGAGCAGGGCTTCGAGAATGTGTACCAGCTGCATGGCGGCATCATTAAATATGGCCTCGAAGAAGGTGGCGAAGACTTTGAAGGCAAATGTTACGTGTTCGATAACCGTGTAGCCGTGGATGTAAACAAGGTGAACCCGACAGTTGTTTCTGAATGCCACGTGTGCGGCACCAAGAGCGACCGTATGGTAAACTGCGCCAACCCGGAGTGTAACATTCATGTACCGATCTGTGAGAACTGCGGATGGGAACTGGAAGGCGCCTGCTCCGACACCTGCAAAACTCACCCCGAAAAGCGAGTCTACAACGGCACCGGCTATTACCAGAAAGAGTTAAATGGATATAATCCATTGAAAGGATTTAGCCGCCGCAAAGAAAAAGACGTATCTAGGTAAGCATAATCTGAAATATAAGAAAAGCGTGTGTTTAAAAGGCCACGCTTTTTTTATTTATTGCATAAGTAGGAGCTTCTGGTAAAGGCCTTGGCGCCTAAAACGAAAAAAGTCTTCGGAAGGCCAATTTCATTAGAATAATTGCAGCCTTACCATGAATACTCTGCCTAAATACCCGTTTTACATTCACCACAACACCACAAGCCATGACTGCAATTCCAGCATCTGAACTCATCCTGAACCCGAACGGCTCTATTTATCATCTGAACCTGTTGCCCGAGCAAATTTCCGACACCATTATAACGGTTGGCGACCCGGACCGGGTAGGGGCCGTGAGCAAGTACTTCGACGAGATAGAATGCCATGTGGTGAAGCGGGAGTTCATAACCCAGACCGGCTATTACAAAGGCAAACGCATTACTGTTATCTCAACGGGCATGGGCACCGACAACATCGATATTCTGATGAACGAACTGGATGCCCTGGTAAACATCGACTTTGTGTCGCGGGAGCCGAACCCGGAGCCTATTTCGCTGAAGATTGTGCGTATTGGTACCTCCGGTTCTCTGCAGGAAACAGTGCCGCTGGGAAGTTTGTTAGCGTCGCATTACGCCGTTGGCTTAGATACACTCATGCAGTTTTACCCGCTGGAGCAGAGCCAGGCGGAGCAGGAAATTACTAAAGCTTTGCAAGAGGCGTTGAGTATTGGCTTTCAGCCGTACTGCGTTAACGGTTCGCTGCACCTCATTAACCAGATTGGCTACGACATGATTCCGGGCAACACCCTTACATGCCCCGGTTTCTACGCCCCGCAAGGCCGTGCGCTGCGCGGCGGCTTGCTGAACCAGCAGTTGCTGGATGTGTACCAGAACTTCAGCCTGGGCGATTTCAGGTTCACCAATTTTGAAATGGAAACAGCGGGCTATTACAGCATGGCTCGTTTGCTGGGCCACGAAGTGCTCTCGCTCAATGCCATTGTAGCTAACCGCATCACCAAAGAATTTGCGAAAGATGCCGATGGAGTTATAGATGACCTGATCGTGAAAGTACTCGAACGGATTTAAGCCTGGAACTAAAGTAGCACGAAAACCTTTGGAAGGGCAATTTCATGAGAATAATTTGGTTGTGAAGTTACTGTTTGTGTGTTGCAGTTGCAGTGTACCAGGCAGATCAAGTAGCCAACCGCTTATACATGGAAGCGCCTGCAGAAGACTAATCTTCTGCAGGCGCTTCATTATTTTAAATAGTTTGTGAGGTAAAGGGTATGTTAGCAGTTCTCTACTTTTACAATAGATTTTAGCGGCAGAAAAGTACCAGCTTTTAGCATTACAAATTTATCGTCGTTGGCCCACACTGTGGTTTCTACTGTTTTCAGTTCGCCCTCATCGGTTCTAAAAGTAATAGCTGCTTTGTTACGATAGGCATTACCTAAAATAGTAGCGCGGTTTATGTCGTATGAGCGGCGGCTACGGGCATTCGGGTCTTTTAATACATCTTCTTTACTAAAATGTAAAGTTGAAATTCTTTCTTTCTCAATCAAATTTGCGGTCTTCATATAGGGCGTATATGTCTTTTGAATTTTTAGCTTACTATCGTTTGTTAGTATAACGACCGAATATATTATTTTAGTTCTGAAGAGGCAAATTATTTTTTAGGTTGTTATAGAAAAAATATATAAACCTGAATTGCTGAAAGTAGTAATCAAAAAAAATAACTACCTGTAAATGAGTGGCAGTAGCAGCAGGAGGCATGCTTGTGCTGGTTCTGAAACAAAAAGCCTACCCCGGATTAGGAGCAGGCTTTTTGTTTCAGAACCAGCTGCTTATTAAAATATTGCAAGAAGCGATCGCGTTCTTTTCTTAAAGCAGGATCCTTTAATTCAAAATCAGATAACGGTATTAGGGTCAAAGTTCTCGAGGTAATCAGCAACGCGGCGTACAAACATGCCACCCAATGAGCCGTCTACTACACGGTGGTCGTAGGAGTGCGACAGGAACATGAAATGACGGATACCGATCAGGTCGCCTTCAGGAGTTTCGATTACTGCAGGCTTTTTCTTGATAGCACCTACTGCCAGAATAGCTACCTGCGGCTGCATGATAATAGGAGTACCCATTACGTTCCCAAAAGAACCGACATTGGTAAGCGTATAAGTGCCACCGGAAAGGTCGTCTGGTGTAAGTTTGTTGGCGCGCCCTCTGTTGGCCAGGTCATTTACTTTTTTTGTGAGGCCGTTCAGGTTCATCTGGTCGGCCTGTTTTATGTTTGGCACAATCAGGTTGCCACTTGGCAACGCCACTGCCATGCCAATGTTTATGTCTTTATGGCGGATAATGTTAGTGCCGTCCACGGAGATGTTGATCATCGGGAAGTCTTTGATAGCCTTTACAATAGCCTCTATAAACAAAGGCGTAAAGGTCAGGTTCTCGCCTTCACGTTTTTTGTACACATCTTTCCACTTGTTGCGCCAGTTTACGAGGTTGGTAACATCGGCTTCAACAAACGAGGTAACGTGTGGCGATACCCGTTTGCTTTCTACCATGCGGTCGGCGATCATGCGGCGCATGCGGTCCATCTCTATAATTTCGGAGGAGCCGCTGAACGATGGGGCAGGTTTGGCAGCAGCAGGTTGTGGAGTTGCTTTTGGCTGCTCTTGCTGTTGTGGGGCTGCTGCAGGGGCCGGAGCTTCTGCCTGTACCGCTGCTGTGGCAGGGGCTGGCTGGCTTACTGGTTGTGCCGGGGCAGCGGCTGGTGCCTGGCCACGGGTTTTCAGGTAAGCCATCATATCTTTCTTCGATACACGACCATCAAGACCTGTGCCCGGTATGTATTCCAACTCCTCCATCGATATGCCTTCTTCGCGGGCAATATTAATAACAAGTGGAGAGTAGAAACGGCCCTGAGCAGGCTTTTCCAGTTTTTGTGCTGCGGTTGCAGTCTCTGTCTCTGCTATGGCAGGTTCTTCAGCTGCTTCTGGTTCTGTTGCAACAGCTTCAGCTGTGTTGGGTGTAGCCTCTTCGGTAGTAGTTGCTTCTTCGCCGTTGGTGCTGATAATGGCAATGGGCGCACCCACAGCCACTACGTCGCCCTCCTGAACCAGTATTTCTTTTAATATTCCTGCCTCTATAGCCGGAACTTCAGTGTCCACTTTGTCTGTCGCTACCTCCAGCACCGATTCGTCTTCTTCAATGGGGTCGCCCACTTTCTTAAGCCATTTCAGAACAGTGCCTTCCATGATACTCTCGCCCATTTTAGGCATTACCATTTCTACAAGTGCCATGCGTCTTCGTTAATTGATCGTTATTAGTGGATCGTATTTGAAAAAGGAGAATGAACCGCTTCCTGATTTACGATAGGCTTACGCAAATTTCGAGGTTTGGCCTGCGCTACCGGTAAGTTACAGGCAAAAAATCTGTGACTTACAACCGTTATTCTCCCGATAAGCTGTTCATACTACTTTTGTATGGCCTGATAGCTAACCAGAACCGTATTTTGGTACAAAAAGTACGTGGTATTTTTTCTTTAAATACAGACAAAGGTAAGGATTTTGGGCTATTCCTCAACGGTTCCGGTTAAACTTTGCCGGATCAGGTTAAGGGCAACCATGGCTGTGTACTCTATATTCAGTAGCCTGCCTTTGTTGTAACGCAGGAGCTTGGTTACTGTTTTTTCTTTGTCGGCATAGGCTATCCAGATGGTTCCCACGGGCTTATCTGGAGTGCCGCCATCGGGGCCGGCAACGCCGCTTGTCGCTATGCCAACATTCGTCCCAAATTTCAGTCGCACGTTCTCAGCCATCTCACGCACCACCTCTTCGCTTACTGCACCGTGCTGCGCCAGGGTTTCGGGGTTTACTTTTAGCTCCTTTACCTTTACATCGTTATGGTAGGCAATTACGCTGCCCATAAAATACATGGAACTACCGGCAATGCTGGTAATTTTGTGTGCCAGGTAGCCTCCCGTGCAGCTCTCGGCGGTGGCAATGGTGTAGTTGCGGGCATTCAGCAGCATGCCCACCACTTCTTCCAGGCTTATTTCGCCGTACGCAAAAATATACGGAGAAATCAGGTCGGTAAGCTGGTTCAGTTGCTCCAGCAGGTCGTCTTCCAGCTTTTCAGGTTCTTGTCCGGTGCCGGTTAGCCGTAGCCTTACCCCGTTTATGTGCGGCAGGTACGCCAGCCTGATGTGCGGGGGCAGGTTCGTTTCCCAGGGTTCCAGTGTTTCGGCGAGCGTAGATTCGGGTATGCCTACCGTCTGCACCACTTTATGAATAATCTGGGGCGTATCGAAGAACTCCTTCAGGCGCGGCAGCACAATGTCGGTCATCATGCGCTTCATCTCAAAGGGCACACCCGGCATCGATACAAACACTTTCCCGTCTTCCTCGAACCACATGCCCGGCGCCGTTCCGATGGCGTTCCGGACGGGAGTGCAAGCGGCTGGCAAAAAGGCTTGTTGCCGGTTCAGTTCGCTTAGTTCTATGTTTCGGTTTTTAAAAATGGCTTTTACATCGGCCAGCGATGGTTCGTGCAGCTGCAGCTCGGTGTTAAAATAAGCTGTCAGAACGGTTTTGGTAAGATCATCCTTAGTGGGGCCGAGGCCACCGGTCATCAGAATAACATCGGCGCGGGTGCGGGCATCGTTCAGGGCGGCCACAATATGGCTAACCTCATCCGACACTGACGTGATCTGCTTTACCCTGATGCCCAATTTTGTAAGCTCTGTGCCCATCCAGGCGGAATTCGTGTCTACTATCTGCCCGAATAGGATTTCGTCTCCTATGGTTATGATCTCTGCCGTGACCGTTCTCATTTTGTACTTTGGTCTGATTTATGATTAAGAATAAAAAACTCGTGCCATACCAATTTGTTTTAGATCAAGAGAAATTGAAAGCCAGAAACTAAAGCCTGCTGGAGAATAATTTCTAATTTTGAATTTCTAATTTTTAATTTGCTGCAGCACTAGCTCCACATAAGTTCTTCTAAGATATGAGAAAAATTGTTTATTCTTCGTTTTTTGCCCTGGCGCTTGGTGCGTCGGCTTGTACAGTGGCCGACATACAGCGTACCGTAGATGGTGTAATGGCTGGTACAGGCGGGGCTGTAACCCGTGAGGAAGTGGCTTCAGGTTTGCGACAAGCCCTTGAAGTTGGTATCAGAAACGGTTCGGGCCAGGCTTCGCAGGAAGATGGTTACTATAAAAATTCACTGATCCGGATTCCGTTTCCGCAGGATGTGCAGCGCGTAGAGAATACCCTGCGGCAGGTAGGGCTGGGCAACGAAGTCGATAAGTTTATACTGACCCTGAACAGGGGTGCCGAGGATGCTGCCAAAAGTGCCGTACCAATTTTCGTGTCGGCCATCAAGCAGATGACGATCCAGGATGCCTGGGCTATTCTGAAAGGGGAGAAAGACGCAGCCACGCAATACCTGATTCGCACTACCTCGCCGCAGGTGCGCGATGCCTTTTTGCCTATTGTGCAGAAATCGCTGGAGAAAACAAACGCCACCCGCTACTACACCGATATTGTAACGCAGTACAACAAAATACCACTGGTGCAGAAGGTGAACCCGGACCTCGACCAGTATGCAACTCAAAAAGCTATGGATGGTCTGTTTCTTCTAATCGCGCAGGAAGAAGCCAATATCCGGGAAAATCCGGTTGCGCGAACTACGGACCTGCTGCGGCGCGTGTTTACAAAAGAAAATCAATCCTGAAATACCATCGCTTTACCCTTGCAGGCCCCCGCTTTACTACAAAAGTAGAGCGGGGGCTTTTGTTTTACAGAACTTTAGGAGCCAAAAAAAAGTACAATACAGCAAATTTTTCGGAACCTGGTTTACAGCCTGCAGTAAGTTTGAAATTATGGCAAAAGCACCATTTACATACATCCCGCTTACAAAAGAGAAGGACCTTGATTTTTTGCTGGAGGAGATAGGCGATGCGCGTATTGTGATGTTGGGCGAAGGCTCGCATGGCACCTCCGAGTACTACACCTGGCGCACGGCTATTACCCGCCGCTTAGTGGTGGAAAAGGGCTTTGGGTTTGTGACAGTAGAAGGCGACTGGCCGGAGTGTTATGCCCTGAACCGTTTTATAAAAGGTTATGAGAAGTCGGGCTCCAAAATTGCCGATGTACTGCAGGTGTACCGCCGCTGGCCTACCTGGATGTGGGCTAACTGGGAGGTGGCTGCGCTGGTGGAGTGGATGAAGGACGTTAACCACATACGCAATCTGCAGGAGAAAGTGGGCTTCTATGGGCTTGATGTATACAGCTTGTGGGAGTCGCTGGAGCAGGTGGTGCAATTTCTGAACCAGCAGGATGGGCAAGCCGCCGAAGCAGCCCGCCAGGCGCTGCAGTGCTTTGAACCCTACAACCGCGACCCGCAGCACTATGCCCAGGCCACTGCTTTTGTACCCACCGACTGCGAGCATGAAGTGGTGGAAATGCTGCAGCGCATCACCAGAAATACGAATTTCCCTGGTGATCAGGAACACGGCTTTAATGCAGAGCAAAACGCGCTGGTGGCCGTAAATGCCGAAAGGTATTACCGCGGCATGATTAAAGGCGGACCATCCTCCTGGAACATACGCGATACCCACATGATGGAAACGCTTGACCGCCTGCTGGAACTGCACGGGCCGGAGTCGAAGGCGATAATCTGGGCCCACAACACGCACATAGGTGATGCCCGCGCCACCGACATGGCCAACGACGGCATGGTGAACATTGGCCAGCTGGCCCGCGAAAAATACGGAAACGAGCAAGTGAAGCTGGTGGGGTTCGGAACCTACCAGGGTTCTGTTATCGCCAGTAAATCGTGGGGAGCACCTATGCAGAAAATGGACGTACCACCAGCACGACCAGGCAGCTGGGAAGCCATGTTACACGAGATAAGCGACGAAGATAAAATTATTTTATCAAAAGATCTGAGCCAGGTGCCGGAACTGCGCAAGCCATTGGGGCACCGGGCCATCGGGGTGGTGTACGACCCCAAGTTTGAGCAATACGGCAACTATGTTCCTTCTCAGATACAAGACCGGTACGATGCTTTTGTTTACTTAGACGAGAGCCAGGCGGTGCACCCGCTGCACCTGAAGCACAAAAGTGCTAAAGAACCCGAACTTTACCCCTGGAATTACTGATGTAGTTTCAGCTTGTAGCAGAAATACCTATAAAATTATTCTAATGAAATTGGCCTTCCAACAGGTTTCAGGAAGTTTTTTACCAAGGGTAGGCACACTGCGCGAGTTTGTTCATACAAGATCTGTTCCCAGAATTTCAAAGTTCTGTGCCTTCACATTTACAATTAAATAATAAGCAATTAACAAGCAGCAATTATTCTAATAGAAATGGCCTTCAAAAGCATAAATAGCCCTTTAAGGGTCAAGGGTTTCTTATGCTTTATGAGCGGAAATCTGTAAAATCTTAATTGAAAAAACTAACGGGTATTTGTTATATTTAAGGTGAATTTAACAGCAACATTCCAGTTCGAAACCAATGAAAGAACTGGTGATGTAGCAGCTTCACACTTAAACCATTATCCGTGAAAAAGTATTTGCTTGTCCTTTTTTTCTGCTGTTTGCAGGTGGCGCTTTGGGGCCAGGTAAAAAACGAAGGCATCCCTACCATCCGGAATTATACGCAGAAAGATTACAAGGCCGCCTCGCAGAACTGGGCCATTGTGCAGGACCACCGGGGGGTAATGTACTTCGGAAATAACTCCGGCATTCTGGAGTTCGATGGCAACTACTGGAACGTGATCGCGCTGGCAAACAGAACCAACGTGCGCTCGCTGGCCATCGATAAGAAAGGGCGCCTGTATGTGGGAGGGCAGGACGATTTTGGCTACCTGGTGCCGGATGCGCAGGGGCAGCTCACGTATGTGTCGCTGAAGCCGCAGATAGAAAAACAGTATCAGAATTTCGATGATGTCTGGAAAATTTATCCGGCCAGTGAAGGCGTTTACTTCTGCACCACCTCCGCCATTTATTTTCTGCAGCACAACAAAGTAAAAGTTTATAAAGTACCGGCCGAGAAAAGCGAAGTTGCCTTTTTCCTGCAGGAAAAGCTGTATGTGCCGGTTATCGGGCGGGGTATTTATGAGCTGAAGCAGGGGCAGATGGTGCTCATACCCAACAGCCAGGCGTTTAGCCAACGCGTAATTACAGCCATGCTGCCCGCTGCCGATAACAAAGTGTTGCTGGTAACAGAGCAGAACGGAATTTTTTTGTACGACGGCTACAGCCATTTTGAGCCCTGGGGAACTGAAGTGCACGATTTCCTGGCCGAGGCCAAGGCAGGCACCGCCATTGCGCTGGCAGAAGGGTACGCCATTGGCACCTCCCTCGATGGGCTGCTGCTGATAGATACCAACGGGCTGCCACGCCAGCACCTGAACCGCGATAACGGCCTGCAGAATAACACCATCCGGAGCATTTACCAGGATAATGCCGGTAACCTGTGGCTGGGCCTGAACAATGGCATCGATTACCTTGAAATTAACTCGCCGTTTACACTTTTCAATATAAAAAATGGTTTGCCCGGCACAGCCTATGCCTCGCTCATGGATAAAGACAGGCTCTACCTGGGTACCAGCGATGGCCTCTTTTACAAAAACTGGTCTAACACCGAAAGTCCGTTGCAAGCCTCTGCTTTCCGGCTTATCGGCAACTCGCAGGGGCAGGTATATAACCTGCAGAACATAGCGGGCCACCTGCTCTTGTCGCACCACGATGGTGCCTTTGAGGTGATAAATGATAAAGCGTATCGGCTCTCTGATCATCGGGGTGCCTGGCTGTTTATGCCACTAAAGACTTTTCCGGGCTACCTCATTTGTGGCACCTACTCCGGCCTGTACCTCTATAAACTGGTTAATGGCAACATGCAGTATCAGTGGAAAATAGATGGCTTTAATGAATCATCGAGGGTGATGGAGGAAGACGAGGAGGGGAACCTGTGGGTGGCGCATGGCTACAAAGGTGTTTACAAGATCAGACTCGATCCGTCGCTTACCAAAACGCAACAGGTTAGTTACTACAATGAGCAGCATGGTTTTCCGTCGAACCTGTTTATAAATGCGTTTAAAATAGGAGGGAAGCTTGTTTTTGCCGGTGAGCGTGGGGTGTTTTCTTATAACAAAGCCACCGATAGGTTTGTGGTGCATGAGGAGTTTAACAGGCTTTTCGAAAACAATGTGCATGTGCGGAAGCTGGTGGAAGACCAGAACGGAAACATCTGGTTTTCGGCGGGCGATGAACTGGGCATGCTGAAAAAGCAGCCAAACGGAAGTTATGAAGTGGAGAAAAAAGCCTTCAGCAAAATGAAAGGCAAGTTGGTAGGAGGCTTCGAGCATATTGCCTACTACGACCGCTCTAATGTGCTTTTTGGAACCGACGAAGGTTTTGTGCATTACCATCCGTCTTTTCTGCAGACCAGCAATGTAGACCATGTGTTTAATGCGCTAATCAGAAGAGTAGAGGCTGCTGCCGATGGCCAGGACTCGCTGGTATATGCCGGTGCTTTTGCTGAAAACGAGGTAGCGGCGGTGCAGCAGCCAGCTCACTTTTCGCCGCGCCTGCCTTATGCCTTCAACTCGGTTAAATTTACGTATGGAGCCATTTCTTACAGCGATGCCGATGGAATGGAATACCAGTATTTCCTGGAGGGGCACGATAAAAACTGGTCGCCCTGGACGAAGGTGCTACAGAAAGAGTACACGAACCTGCAGGAGGGAACCTACACATTTCAGGTGCGTGCCCGCGATATTTACAACCAGGTAAGCTCGGCAGCTACTTACCAGTTTGAGGTATCGCCACCGTGGTACAGGTCTATTTGGGCCTATGCCGTGTATGTGGTGCTTGGCCTGGGCGTGCTGTACCTGGTAAAGCAACTGGTAAGCCGGCACATAAACCAGACAAAGCTGAAACTGGAGCAGGAGCAGCAAAAAGCGTTACGATTAAAAGAGGCGCAGCATGCAGAAGAGGTGCTGAAAGCTGAAAAGGAAATAATAAAACTAAACAACAACCAGCTGGAAAACGAGCTAAACCTGAAGAACAAAGAGTTAGCCTCGTCGGCGATGCACGTGATGCACAGCCTGGAAACGATTGAGAAAGTGCGGTTTCAGCTACAGGACGTGATAGACCACGTAAACGACCGCGATGCCCTGCACCAGTTGCGCAAGGTCCTGAAATCGGTGGAGGAGGAGATAAAGTTTGAGAACAACTGGGAGCAGTTTGAGCTGCACTTCAACCAGATTCACGAAGATTTTCTGAAGCGCCTCCGAGATGATTTTCCGGAGCTTACTCACCGCGACATTAAACTCTGCGCCTACCTGCGCATGAACTTGTCGAGCAAGGAAATGGCCTCGCTGCTCAACCTTTCGCTGCGTGGCATCGAAACCAGCCGCTACCGCATCCGCAAAAAAATGAACCTAGAGCAGGAGGTAAATCTGGCAGAGTTTATTCTGAAGTATTAAAGAGTTTTCAGCCCTTGGATTAAAATGGCCTTTTAAGCTTTGGAAGGCTGTTTTTATTAGGATAATTTGTTTTTGCAGTAGTTAAGAGGCACTTATTTTGATTTATAAAAAGCTAATTTTATTCCCCTTTCTGTCATCCTGAAAGGATCTTGTGGGCGAGATCCTTCAGCAGAGGCTACTGGCGTTAGAGTCTAGGTTCGCATAGCATCTGCTTTCCTTGCTTCTTCAAACTGAAGTTGTTTTATAGCTGGCTTTCTTGTTCTTTTTGTCTTTGTGCCATTGCCGTCAGATTAAGCTTTAAGAATTTAAAAGTATGCTAAGGTACTTTTACAGAAAACACTTTTCCTGGTCATTCTGAGCCTGCCGAAGAAACTATTTTTTGAAAACAGTGTTGGTGATTAATGGTAATTATCAAATCTGACAAGGGGCTTTAAGTATTGAAAATAAAAAAGCAAATGTTCTTACAGTCACTTAATCCTGGAAAAGGAAGTTTCGGAATACCACATCACACTAATCTACCTTATTGGATAGTTGTTCCATCAATTATCATCTTGGCCGTTCTGATAGCAATAGTTGTTTATAAGTATAAAAAAGAGAGAATTAAACGAAGTAAGGTTGAATTAGAAGAAATTGCTATAGCAGAATTGACTAGGAAAAGGCATGAAACGAAAAAACATCTTCCGTCAACAAATCCCTAGACCTTAGGTTCGGCTAAAGCCGCACTCAAAGCCTCCATGAGTCCGGAATGCCACGCATAGCAAACAGACTGTCTTTGCGATATAGATCCTTCGGCATGCTCAGGATGACCTTCTTTAACAAACTTAGCCTGACGGCTATGTTGTTGATACAAAAAGAACCAAAAAACAAGACCCGCCAAACTTGCTGAACGCTTGAACAGTGCCGGCTCATTAAGTGCACCTGAAAGGTTTTTGCGCTGTAGCAATAGTAATATTTCCCACTTAGCTAAAGCCATTTTTGAAGCTTCTTTACCAGCTGATATCTTTTATCAAGAATCCTCCTCCGGTAGTTTATAAACCCGGGCATAATCTACGAGCATTTGCTGTGGGAAAGTGGTGGTGGTGTCGGGGTTGCCGCCAAAGTCGCCGCCTACTGCCAGGTTCAGAATCAGGTAGAAACGGCTGTTGTAGGGGTAATGCTCCGGGGCAATGGTTTCGGGGGTTACTTCATAGAACTGCTGCCCATCTACATACCACCTGATCAGGTCTTTGCTCCAGGTAATAGAAAAGATGTGGAAGTCGTCGCTGAAGGTGCCGGTGGGCAGGTCGTATTCTCCGCTGATGTTCTTGTTGCCCGGCCAGGTGGTACCGTAGTGGATGGTGCCGAGCACCTGGTTCGGTGTTTTGCCCCGAAGTTCCATTATGTCCAGTTCGCCGCTTTTGGGCCAGCCGCCATACACGTCGTCGGTGGGCATCATCCAGATGGCGGGCCAAATGCCCTGGCCCGATGGTAATTTGGCCCGAACTTCTACCTTGCCAAATTGCCAATCGCCTTTGCCTTTGGTTCGGAGGCGGGCAGAGGTGTAGTTTGCCTCCCGTAATCGCTCTTGTTTTGCTTCTATCACCAAAAAGCCATCTTTTGTAAAGGCATTAGTGGCGCGGTTGGTGTAGGCTTGCAGTTCGTTGTTGTGCCATTTGTCGCCTACTTCCATTTCCCATTTGCTGGTGTCAAGATTAGGGCTGTCGAACTCATCGCTCCAGACCAGTTTTGAGAAAGCTTCGGGTGTAGGTGCCGTTGCTGGTTGGGCCGTTGCAGGAGTTGTAGCTGCTGTGCCAGCCGAATCGGTTGGAAGGCCGGAGGTGCAGCCAATACACAGGTACCCTAGGAGGGCAAAAGCGTAAAATGGCTTCGGAAGGGCAATTCTATTAGAATAATTCATAAGGCTACCTGATTAAACTATTGAACTTGCTGTTGCTATTCTGTTAAAGTGAATTTCTTCACCAGTTCACCAATCCGGATTTCGAACTCACCTGCCTCCACTACTTTTTTGCCGTGCAGGTTGGTGTAGGCCAGGTCATCTGGGGTGAGGGTGAAGGTAAGGGTCTGGCTCTGTCCGGGCTTCAGGTCTATCTTTTCGAAGCGGCGCAGCCTTTTCACATCAGGGGTGATGTCGGAGGCGTAGAGGTCGGAGGTATAGAGGTGCACGGTTTCTTTGCCTGCTACTTTGCCTGCGTTGCTAACCTCCACGGTAACGGTTAGCTGCTCGTTTTTGCCAAGCTGCTCCTTGCTCAGTTGCAGATTGTTGTACCGGAAAGTGGTGTAGCTCAGGCCATGGCCAAAAGGAAACTGCGGATTGAAATCGGCTTCGTAGTTGTATACGCCTTCGGCTTTGGTCTGCTCCTCGGAGCTTTTGTGAATGTAAGAGATGGTGGCGTTGGGGTAGCGGGGGTAGGTGTAGGGTAATTTTCCTGATGGATTTACATCGCCAAAAAGTACATCGGCAGCGGCGTTGCCTCCAAAATTGCCGGGCTGGTACAGCTGCACAATGGCTCTCATCTGCTGCTCAATTCTGCTGATAATGCGTGGCCGACCTTCGCTCAGCACCAGCACCACTGGTTTGCCAGTGGCAGCCATTTTACGCGCCAGCTCCGTCTGCAGTTCCGATAAATAAAGGTCGTTCAGGTCGCCGGGTTTTTCAGTGGAGGTGTTTTCGCCGAGGCAAAGGATAATTACGTCTGCGTCACGGGCTGCTGCCACGGCTTCGTCGAGTTGGTCGGCTGCTTCTTCGTAGTACTTGCCGCCTGGTTTGTAGCTCACGCCTGGTACGTAGGTCACGTTGCCAGCTCCGATCTCCTGCTGCACGGCCTCTAGTATGGTGTTGTAATTAGCGGCAAACTCATCTACTTTGTCGCCTTGCCAGGAGTAGGTCCAGGCGCCGTTGAGAGTGCGCATATTTTTGGCGTTGGGGCCGGTAACCAATACTTTGCTGTTCTTTGCCAGTGGCAAGGTTTGCTGTTCGTTTTTGAGCAGGGTAATCGATTCGGCTGCCATCTGGTAAGCAGCCTCCTCGAATTCTTTGCTGCCAAACTTCGGGTAATCTTTTGGGTTGGTAGTGGGTTTCTCGAAGAGGTTAAGGGCAAACTTTACCCGCAGAATCCGGCGCACCGCATCGTCTACGCGCTCCTGCTTTACCTTGCCTTCTTTTACCAGCTCCACCAGCCCCTGGCAGAAAGGCTCGTACTGGTACGGAATCATAGACATGTCTACGCCTGCGTTTATGGCCAGCATAATAGCCTCTTTGTCGGTAGCGGCAATTTTATCGCGGCGGTGCAGGTTTTCGATATCGGCCCAATCGGTTACAACCAGTCCCTTAAAGCCCAGTTCCTCTTTTAATAATTTGGTGAGCAGGTCGTGGTTGGCGTGTACCGGTATACCGTTTATAATACCAGAGTTCACCATCAGGGTGTGCGAACCAGCGGCTACAGCTGCTTTAAAAGAAGGTAAATGGTACTCCCGCAGCGCCTCTTCCGACAAGTAAGTAGGCGTTCTGTCTTTGCCGGATGTTGGAACCTGGTAACCGAGAAAGTGCTTCATGTTAGAAGCCACATGTTCCGGGTGGCCGATATCGTTTTTTTCTCCTTCGTAGCCTTTAATAATAGCCACTCCCAGTTCTGCTGCCAGGTAAGGATCTTCGCCAAACGATTCGAACTGGCGCGGGAAACGCGGGTCAGAGCCAAGGTCGAGTACAGGCGAGAAGGTCCAGGGGATGGAGCTGGCGCGCGTTTCGTAGGCGGTTATTTCGGCTCCACGTCTTACTAAAGCCCGGTTGCGGCTGGCAGCCTGCCCGATCTGCTGCGGAAACATGGTAGCGCCGGCGGTGTAGGTGGCTCCATGAATTTCATCTACCCCATAAATCACCGGAATTTTTAGCCGGGTCTGCTTTATCGCCACTTCCTGTATTTCAGAAATTATCTGGTACCACTTCTGCGGGGTTAGCGCGCGGTTGTTGGCGGTGTTCAGCACTGAACCTATTTTATACTCTACCAGCGCCTTTTTCAGCTCAGCCTGGTCGAGGCT
>NZ_VRTY01000114.1 GCF_008017455.1 Pontibacter qinzhouensis
AAGAGGCCATAGCTTGTGCCAGCATCATGTTGTTTACCATTTTCATGCCGGAGCCTTGCCCGTGGCCGCCAACGTGCACCACTTCTTTTCCCATCAGATTCAGCAGTTCCCGCACCTGCTCCACATCAGCAGCATCGCCTCCTATCAGAAAAATCAGTTCGCCTTTTTCGGCAGGAACAAGCGAGCCAGACACAGGAGCATCTAAAAAACGTTGTCCCATCTTTTTGGCATGCTGCGCCATTTTCAGGGTGAAGGAGGGGTTTACGGTGCTGCAGTTTACCCACAGCGAGTTGCCCGGCAAAGCTTTCAGAAAACCATCTTTGCCAACGGCTACTTCCTCTACCGCCTCTGGCGTGGAGAGCATGGTAAACACCAGCCGGCACCTCTGCGCCACCTCTTCTGGTGTGGTGGCACGTGTAGCTCCCTTTTCCACCAGTTCATCTGCCCGCGCCTGTGTGCGGTTATACACCACCAGTTCGTGCCCCGCCTGCTGTAAACGTGCTGCCATCCGGCTTCCCATAATGCCAAGTCCTATAAATCCGATTTTCATGTCGTGTGCAGGTTGTTTTGTTGGTAGTACGAGGTTTGGTGTATCGGGCTCAATTATTCAAATGAAAACAGCCTTCCAAAGGTTTTTGAGCTGAAAATATCCAAGGGTTTACCTGTGAGTCACTAGCTGCAAAATGTGCTGATGGAGGTTAAGACGGTCTCCTGTTCATCATTTCCGAAACAAACTGAGAGCGGCTGGACTGGATATTGGGCAAGCTTTTATGTAGGCACCACATCCGCAGTTCCTCCATGTCTACCTCATAAAGATTTGCCTTAATTCCCTGCCGCCGGAAATCTGCCTGAAGCTCTTTAACCTTCGTTAACCAGTCCTTATAATTATCGTCCAGGTTCTCACGGTCCTCGGCGCGTTCCAAGAGTAACTTGTACGACTGCTTGGTATAGTAGGCAATACTGACAGGTGGTGCTAATGGATTTTTCATAGTCCTTTAGTTTTCAACAGTTGACGATAACTTCACCAGATCCCGTAGCTCTGTGTTGTTCAGCTCGCCCAGCCACTTCTCGCCGGAGCCTACAGTTAAATCGGCCAGTTCTTTTTTGGAGCTGATCATGGCATCTATTTTTTCTTCGAGGGTACCCTGGCTCAGGAGGCGGTACACCATTACGTTTTTCTGCTGCCCGATGCGGTAGGCGCGGTCTGTTGCCTGTGCCTCTACGGCCGGGTTCCACCACAGGTCGTAGTGCACCACGTTCTGCGCAGCCGTCAGGTTAAGGCCGGTGCCACCTGCTTTGAGCGAGAGAATAAAAATACGGTGGTGACGGATGTTTTGGAAAGCATGCACCATCTCGTCGCGCTGCGCCCGCGAGAGGGAGCCGTGCAGGAACAGCGGCTGCGTGCCCAGTTCCTCTTGCAGAAAAGTCGACAGCAACTCGCCCATCTCTTTGTACTGCGTAAAAATCAGGGTCTTTTCCTGGTTATCGAGAATGGGCTGTAGCAGCTCCAGCAGCAGCTGCAACTTACCCGATTGCGAGGCTACGGGTTTGCCGGTTTTCAGGTACTGGTAGGGGTGGTTGCATACCTGCTTCAGCGCTGTCATCATCTTTAGCACCAATCCTTTGCGGGCAATTCCCTCAGTATCCTCCACCTGCTTCATTGCCTCGTTCACAATGTTCTCGTACACGGCCGCCTGCTCTTTGGTGAGGGAGCAGTAGCGGTTACTCTCTACTTTGTCGGGCAAATCGGAGATAATGGTTTTATCTGATTTTACGCGGCGCAGAATAAACGGCTCCGTCAGCTTCTTAAAAGTTGCTAGCTTTTGATGGTCTTTTTCGAGGGAGATCGGTTTGGCGAAGTAGTCGGTGAAGAACTTGGCGGAGCCCAGGAAGCCTTTGTTCGTGAAATCGAAGATGCTCCAGTACTCGCTCAGCCTGTTTTCTACGGGTGTTCCGCTAAGTGCCACTTTCAGGTTGGCTTTTATGCTTTTTACGGCTTTGGTTTGAGCCGTTCCGTGGTTTTTGATGTTCTGCGCCTCGTCTATTACCAGCAGCTGCCACTTTTGTTTGTTTAGCTTTTCAGCATCCGATCTTACGGTGCCGTAGGAAGTGAGCAGTACATCCTCCCCATCAAAATCCTCGAGCTTCCGATTCGGCCCGTGGTAAATGCTGTACGATAAGTCGGGGGCAAACCGCGTTAGTTCATGGCTCCAGTTGCTGAGCAAAGTAGTTGGCACCACCACCAGCGCCTTGGCTTTGTAGAGCTGATTTTCTTTTTTAAGCTTGAGCAGCAGCGTAATCGTCTGCAGGGTTTTGCCAAGGCCCATATCATCGGCCAGAATACTGCCAAACCCGACGCGGCTGTTTTTGTAGAGCCACTCGTAGCCGCGCTGCTGGTAAGGGCGCAAACTAGCCTGCAGTTCGGCAGGAGGGGCAATGGCTTTTACAGAAGTCAGCTCATCCAGAACCTGCTGCAGTTCCTTTGTCAGCTGAATCGGTACGCCCTGGTACTCGTTGGCAAACAGCACCCGCATCACCTCCTGCTTCGTTAAGGCCGGCGGGCTCAGTAGCTGCTTCATCAGCTTCTCCAGGTCCTCCTGCGTCAGGTGAATAAAACCGTCGCGCAATTTAACGATGCCTTTAGAACCTTTTACCAGCTTCAGAAACTCCTTTGGGTCAATAAAATTATTTTCGCCCACGGCCACCTGCCAGTTATAGTCGAGCAGGTGCTGCAGGTCGAGCCAGCTACGCACTTTCTCTTTGGAACTAGTGGACATGCGCAACGATGCCTGCGGCTTTACAAGGTGGCGCAACGACTTTGGCAGCAGCACCTCCATTCCCAGCATCTGTAGCAGGGGCAGCATACGGAGCATTACGTCGGCAAACTCCTCGCTATCGTAATGCAGCTCTTTCTTCTCAGGGCTGTTCACCACTTTGGTAATATCGGGGAAGTGCTCCTGCAACAGCATCAGGTCTTTGATTACGGTGAGTTTATGCTGCTGGTACTGCTTCTCTTTCTTGAACTTATGCAGTGGCACCGGTGCCTGCAGCGTAGCGCTTTCCCGATCGCGTACCGCCACCGACAAGCTGAAATCCGGGAAATCTTCCTCTGCCTGCACCACCGGCACCCATTGGCGCTGCGAGAGGTGGAGCATTTTGAGCCACAGCTGCAAAGCCGGAAACACGTTATCTGGCTGCAGGTTGTGCGGCAGCGGCTCCGGCTCGCCAAAAAAGAGCTGCTGAAAATAATCGTCGGGCTTAAAGCGGCTGCTCTGCGGCACCACCTCTTGCACGATGCTGGTAACAAAGAGGCTGCAAAGGCGCAAAGCTGTTTCCTGCTGCGAAAAAACGCTGATGCTCTTCCCATTCTGTACCTGTAGCAGCCCCTGTGGTGTGTGCTGCCCAAAAGGCTGCAGCGCCTGCTTTACCAGCTCATTTTGGAGCAGCGGCTCCCACTGTAACAGATGGGTGCTGCCGGAGCGGTAGAGGCGCGGAACAAGGGCCGTTTGCGCGAGCAGTTTCAGGGCCAGGCGGAGGTAGGCGTGCAGAAGCTGCAGGGTGGGCGGCCAGGCAGCCAGGGTGGCCGCATCTGTTTGCAAGACTTCGTTTACCCAATCGAACAGCGGAATTTCGGTGGTGTTTTTCTCATACATGAGCTGCAGCCGGGGCATTTCAAAAGTTTGATCTGTGAGTACGGCAGCTTCCAGGCAGGTTTCCAGGTGCCAGTCCGGTTTTTTGCGCCAGGTGTTGGAGAGGTTCTTTTCGGCTTTTTCGGCATACTTCAGGTGTGTAAGCAGAATGGCTTTAAAGTCGCCGGTATGAAAGGGGGTGCCAACAGGCAAAAGGCGCAGGAAGCTGTCGCCAATAAGAGGTATCCGCGACAGGTCGAACTGCTGAAACACGTCTTCCGGCACTTCCAGCGGCTCCGGCTTATTAGGGTACAGGTGGTCGTGCAGGTTCTCTACCGGCTCCGTCAGGCTTTGGCTGATGTCTACCTGCCGGTCTTTGAGGGCGGCAGCGGCATCGTAGCCGTGCAGTTGCAGCACCAGCATGGGGTTCAGGTCAATTTCGTTGGCGATAATGTACACCACAGCCGCCAGGTGCTTGCAGGGCACGGCCCAGTCGGGGCAGGAGCACTTCATCTCGAAATCGCTCCACTCCCTCGGAAAAATGTCGATATACTGGTTCTTCACCTGCTCCAGCAGCTCGGGTGGCAACTGGCGGTTCAGCAGGCCAGCCAGCCAGGCCGGGTTCGATGCCAGCAGCTCCGTCAGGTCCTCTTTCTGGCCATCTGTAAAAGCCGGAACGGTAATATTGATTTTATATGGCCTCGGCCTCGACCCCTGCACCTGCGCCACGATTTGGTTACTCTGAATGTCGATGGATTTTACGGCTCCTTTGGTGGCATAGCTGCTGCCACGCGGCAGGCGGTTGCCATAATCTATATTCTTAAGCGCGTTCAGCCATTCTTTGCCCCAGAAAGTTTTGCCGTATTTTGCCATGATCTGCTACGCAAAAATTCAAAATTAGAAATTAAAAATTAGAAATAATTTCTCGGGTTTTCAAATTGTAACACTGTTATTCGGGGCAACAGGCAATTATTCAAATAAATATGCCTTCCAGAAGCCAAATCAACAAATTTTTGCCAAGGGTTTACCTCTGCTTGGCGTCAACAGACAAAGGCGTAATATCAATTATTCAAATGAAATAAGCCTTCCAAAGCTCTTTTGGCAAAATTTACTCCAGGGGTATAGCTGTTGATCTGGCGGCTTCTGTGCATGCCGGTTTTCAAGAAATGTAATTTTTAGAATGAAGTGGAAATGCACTTCTGCAGCGTCTGCAGCTGCAGAAGTTGTCTGGAAGGATATGTTGATCTGCAGAAGCTGAGAGTTGTTGCTGTTGGTTCTTACATAAAAATCTGCCGATCGTTTTTCAACAAACATCAAGCAACAACCAAAATTACTTCACACCTCCAAAGGCTGCAAAGCAGAGGTTTTTGTGCAGCACCTCCACCTGCGAAAAGCCTACTTTCTTCATCAGTTCCAACTGGTAGCTAACCGGCCTGGGCGAGTCTTCTTTTTCGATATAAGCCAGCACCTGCTCTCGATACGCCGTGCCGCCTACAGACGCTAAATAATCTCCGTACTTGCCCCGGAACATGCCGTTAACCTCCAGCACCTCGTGGCTCACCAGGTCCGAAACCCAGAAGCTGCCGCCCGGTTTCAGTGCTTGGTAGAGCTTACTGAATACCAGTTCCCAGTCAGCATCGTCGCGGAGGTGGTGCAGTACGGCTCCTGCCAGAACAATGTCATATTGCTCCGGCTCCAACGCAAGCTCCCGCATATCCGATTGGACGATCTGTATGTTTCCGGTAGTTTCAGCCGTCACACGTTCCTGTGCCTTCTGTAGCATCGGCAGGCTCAGGTCTACCAGGGTGCAGCTAAGGTTTGGCACTTTGCTGAGCATTTTTAGCGTATAGTTGCCAGCGCCGCAGCCCAGGTCGAGCAGGGTTGTGGCAGCAGGGTTCACGCTCTGTGCAGCCGAGGTTATCAGCTCCAGTGTCAGTGGCGCATCCAGGGTAGATTGCTGTCCGGTTTCGAGGTTCGCGAAGCGCTCCACATCCTTGTCGAAGCGCTCCCGAATTTCTTCTACTGTTGATTTATTGGCATAGCCTGTTGTCATCGTTTTTTGGTTTTAGCCGGAAGAATAACAGGTGCAAGTATAGGTGCCGCTACGGAAGGTGCTAAACAAAAGTTTAGCGTTATTTACAATGGCTAAAGTAGGGGGAATTGCACTTATTTAGGGTGAGGTAATAGGTGAAAACACTATCATCTTATGCTTCTTTGAGTGTTTTATAGTTTTTCTCAATCAAGTAAAACTATTTAAGCCAGCACTTTTCATCCTGAAAATTTCATTTGTTCATAAAATAATCGGTATTCAGCTCTGTTTTAAAGGGCAGCAGATGAGAAATTGAGTAAAATTTAGAATCCTGAAAACTACATTAACTCCCCCGGTTTTGCACAGCAGGCACTGAGTCTGTTGTTCTGTTAATCGGTTCTAATCCGTATCTTGCTTACGCCGCATTTTAAAACTATTACGTTAGCCAAGCGGAACTTTACAACATGCAACACATCCTCAAAAATTACCGTCGCCGTCTCCTGAACCTAAGCTCCAGTAACCGGGCGCTGGTGTTGTTGCGCCTCTCCAAAGAGCAGCACCTCGATGTGCAGGAGCTCGATTTTTTGAGCAGCCAACCGGCTTTTAGCATTATAAGGAGCCTGCTGATCGGGAAAAAGAAACTGGCGCTTTGCCCTTACGCCGACAGCCGCTATGCCCCTGTGGCACCCGTTAGCCGGAGGCTGCGCAACATCAGGCGAAAAGCGGAAATGATTTTTGAGGAGCGTGGCAGCAAAGAGTTGTATGTGGGCTGGCCTTTTGTACACGGGCAATTTCCGGACGGCACAGTAGTGAGATGTCCGCTACTGTTTTTTCCGGTGCGGCTGCAGATAAACGCGGCGCAGGATTGGGAACTTCAGCCTGACGAAGTACAGCAGCCGCAGCTGAACCAGAGTTTCCTGTTGGCTTACGCGCACTACATGGGAACGCCAGTCGCAGAGCCACTTACCGAGTTGGACCTCGACACGCTGCCACAGGAGCCACTTGAGTTCCGCACCGCCATATACGAACTGCTGAAAGAGCACCAGCTAAAAATATACACCGGCCGCGATTTTTTTGCCGATAAACTCATTCCTTTCAGAGACTACAAAAAAGCAGATTTTGAGGAAACGCTGAAGCCGGGGCAGCTGCACCTGGAGCCGGAGGCGGTGCTAGGCATTTTTCCGCAGGCAGCCTCTTTTCTGCTGGCCGATTACGATGCGCTGCTGGAGCAGGAGCAAATGCAGGAGATGGAAGACCTGTTCGTGTCGGGAGTGGCTACTAAAAGTGGTAGCACGCAGGCGCAGCATACCTTTGCCATGTTTGAGATGGATGCCTCGCAGGAGGCGGCGCTGCAACGGGTAAAAAGCGGCGACTCGGTGGTGGTGCAGGGGCCGCCCGGAACAGGCAAGTCGCAGCTGATCTGTAACCTGGTGTCGGACTTTACGGCGCGGGGAAAAAAGGTGCTGGTAGTGAGCCAGAAGCGGGCCGCGCTCGATGTGGTGCACCAGCGGCTGAGCGTAGGAGGCATTGGGAACTTTGCCGTGCTCATTCACGACATCAACACCGACAGGCGCAGCATCTACAACCAACTGGCGCAGCAGATAGAGCAGTTGGAGGAGTACAAAAAGCAGAACCTCGCTCTTAACAGCATCTACACCGACCGCACCTTTCTGGAGGTTAGCCGGGGCATAAACCAGAGCCTGCAAAAGCTGGAGGCATTTAAAACTGCGCTCTTCGATGTGAGCCGCTGTGGCTGGTCGGCCAAGGAACTATACCTGAAAAGCAACCTGGCCGAGCCACACCTCTCGTTGGGGCCGCACTATAAGAACTTCACAGCGGCCATCATCCCCGATTTTTTGCCCCGCCTAAAACAATACCTGCAGCTGGCGCGGGTTTTTGAGCAGGATGATTTTGTGCTGAAAGAGCGGCACAACCTGCAGGGTTGGGGCTGGCCGCAACGGCAGGAACTGGAGCAGCAGATACGAACTTTTTCAGAAATTTATGGGCAACTACAGCAGGAGATACAGAACAGCAGCGGCTACAGCTTTGCCTTAAACGACCTTCCGAAGTTCAACCAGGCCCTGCCAACCATTACAGCACTGCGCGAACTGCTACAGGAGCCGGAGCAGCTGCTTCCTTTGCTGCAACCGCTCCTTCAACGTAAAACAACTACAACAGAGCTGAAAAGGCAGGCACAGCAGCTCCGCGACATGTACCTGGTGTGCCCGGCCCCTGATGCCACCATTCCGGCTGCTGAGCTGGAGGCGGTGCAGGCAGCTGTAAAGACGTATGAGGCACAGCAAGGACAGCTGCTGAAAAGTATCTCATGGGTTTTTTCGTCTGAAAAGAAAACTCTGAAACAGGCACTGGCACAGTACAACTGGGAGCTTAATGAGGCACACGTAGAGCAGCTGCAGGAACGGCTAAAGCAACGTAGCCAGGCCGAAGACCTGATGCAACAGCTAAACCAGCAGGTGCCACTCTCGCTCAACATAGCCGAGAACCCGACGCCGCTGCTGCGAAAGCTGGAGGCACTGGAGCAGGCGCTGGATGTGTACAACCTGCTGCAGGAGCTGCAGCAAGAAGAGGTGTTGCACCAAAGTCTGTGGCAACAGGTAAGCCTGCCGGAGCACCTGCAGGAGCTGTCGCAGCATATCCGGAAAGCCAACAGCCACTATAAAACCTGGCTCAAATGGCTGCCGGAAACCCAGGTGCAAAAGCTGGCAGCACAGCCGGAATATGTCCAGCAGTTGTTACAGGCTCTGCAACAGCACTTTGAGCAGCTGGTATCGTACGACACGTTGTGGGCTGCTTTTTCGGAGGCGGAGCGGGAGGTGCTTCGGTTACTGCTGGCGGCAAAGCCTGCCTCTGTGGCAGCAGGAGAGCAGCTGTTTCTGAATAGCCTCTACCTGGCCTGGCTGCACGAGCTGGAGCTGGAGCACCCGCAGTTGCGCATGCCCTCCAATGGCGAACTGCAGTGGGTGGAGGAGGAGCTGCAACGCCAGCTGAGCGAAAAGGCACGGCTGACGCAGGAAATAGTGTTGTCGAAACTCCGCGAGCAGACCTACCGGCACATGGAGTACAACCGGCTTGGCAATGCCGTTACCTACCGCCGGCTGCAGGCACAGGTGAACAAGAAACGCAGCCTGTACCCGATCCGGAAGCTGTTTGAGCAGTTCGGGGAGGAGATGCTGGACCTGGCACCCTGCTGGCTGGCCTCACCCGAAACGGTATCGGCGGTACTGCCGCTACAGCCGCTTTTCGATTTGGTTATTTTCGATGAGGCCTCGCAGTGCTTTGCTGAAACCGGTATTCCGGCCATCAGGCGGGGGCAGCAGGTGGTAGTAGCCGGCGATGAGCAGCAGCTGAAGCCATCGGACCTCTACCGTGCCCGCTGGAGCCCCGAAGAGGAGGCCGAGGCAGAGGAACTAACAGCCGAATCGTTGTTGCAGCTTTGTGGCCTGTACCTGCCCCAGACTATGCTCACACAGCACTACCGCAGCCGCTACCCAGAACTCATAGAGTTCTCCAACCTTCATTTTTACAAGCAGAAGCTGGAGTTGGTGCCACACTTCGCCGATATGGTGGGTGCAGCGCCTGCCCTGGAGTACCGGCATGTGCCGGGGGTGTGGCAGGATAATGCGAACCTGCCGGAGGCGCAGGAGGTGGTACACCTGGTGCTGGACCTGCTACAAAATGGGCAAGCTGAAATCGGGGTAATAACCTTTAACTATGCTCAACAGATGCTCGTGCAGGACCTGCTCGAAGACGCAGCCTTTCAGAAAAAGGTGGTGGTGCCGCCATCGGTGCTGGTCAAAAACATCGAAAACATTCAGGGCGATGAAAAGGATGTGATCATACTTTCGGTGGGCTACGCGCCCGATGCGCAGGGGCGGGTGGCGATGCAGTTTGGCAGCCTGAACCAGGCCGGTGGCGAAAACCGGCTGAATGTGGCCATAACCAGGGCGCGGCATAAAATAATATTGCTTAGTAGCCTGTTGCCAGAGCAACTGCAGGTAGAGCAGGCCCTGCACCCGGGGCCTAAACTGCTGAAAGCCTACCTCAGCTACGCCAGGCAGGTGAGCCAGGGAAATTTTGAGTACCAACCGAAACCGAATGTGGTGCCGCACCACACCGTGCTGTTAAAAGACAGGCTGCAGCAGCAAGAGGCGGCGGCACAGGAGGGCCAGTCACTCCAAAGAAACCTGCCCTTTGCCGACCTGACGGTGGTGCAACAGGCACAGTACAAGGGCCTGGTTTTAACCGACGACGACCTGTACTACAGCCAGCTTTCGGTGCGGCAGTCGCATGCCGATGTACCCCGGCTGCTGCAGGCACGAGCCTGGCCCTACCGGAAAGTGTATAGCCGCGAGTACTGGGCAGCGCCACAGGCGGTGGTAGAGCGGCTGCGCGAGTGGTAAACGAACAGGCAGAAAATCAGGAAGATATAATTTCTTAAAAACGATGATAAGGATCATGCTACTACATGATTTTTAATGAAGGGAGGCAAAAGATTAACGTGTAAACTTGCTGCAAATAATTCTGCCGTCTGTGCGAAGTAACATCGAGTTTATGCCATAGCCTACAGGTGTAGGTGCCAAGGTGTAAGCCAGGTGTAGTTGGGGAATTTTGGAGTTGCTATAAAGATCAGCGCCTGGTTAAGCAGCGATGCAGAGTTTTTTTGGTGCATGTTGCCTGCTGTAGAAGAGCAGGAGCAGGAGCCAGCTGTTGTCGTGGGTTAACATCAAAATTTCTTATCTTATGAAGATCTTAAAGGGAGCTCTAGGTGCTCTGGTTTTGCTACTCTTTTCGTTACAGCTGCAGGCGCAGCATACGCCAAACCCACCTCACGAAGTAAATGAGCATAGTTTAAAGCATTTCAGGTGCAGTGTGGTGCTCAACCATGCCTATGTTGGCAAACACACGAGCAGTGGTAAAGAGTATATGGCAGTGCCGGCGCTGGGCTTCGATGCCGAGTACTGGTTTAACCACAGATGGGGAATTGGTTTGCACAACGACCTGGAGATTTTAACGCAGGAAGTACACCGCGATGGCGAGCACCTGTTTGAGCGAAATTCGCCCGTTTTACTCACCATGGATGGCCTCTGGAAACCTTCCCGTCACCTTGTTTTTCTGATTGGCCCAGGCGTGGAACTGGAGGAGCATGAAGCCCATATGGTGCTGCGCGGCGGAATTGAGTATGAAATAGAACTAAGCTCTCATTGGGATATTGCTCCCACTGTTTTCTACGATACCCGTTTGCATGCTTACGATACTTTTTCGTTTGGCATAGGTATCGGTAAACGCTTTTGAAAGCCTGTTGCCTTCTGAATTATTCGAATGAAAATGGCCTTCAGAAGCTTTTTCCGCTGATTTTAATGTAAGGGTTACTTACCTGTTTCTGTGTTGTACACGTTATCGGTAGGTTACAGAACCTTCTTAGCCTTGGCACGATTTCCTGTTTTTTCCTTTTGAAGGCTGTTTTTGTTTGAATAATTTATCTGGCAAGTGCTTTTTTATGAGTTCGTTTTGGCAGGACAATGTATTTGAGTAGCACAACAAAAGCTATTTAAGTATATTCCGGCATGAAAGAAGCCATTATTGTAAAACTCTTTGCTATTTATGTATATCTGCAAAGTTTTTTCTGTGGCTGCCTTCCCGACAGAGCCAGCAGCGATTTTGTGCGGCTACGGAAGGATTTTAAGGTAAAGGTGCAGCGGGTTGGCCGCCTCGACAGCCGTATTTCTGAAAGCTCCGGCTTTGCCCGCGCCTCCGACTCCACTTTCTGGACCCACTCCGATGCAGGCGGCCCCAACAACCTTTACTTATTTAACCTGCAGGGGGAGTTGTTGCAAACCCTGCCGTTGCCGGTGCGTAACCAGGATTGGGAAGAACTGGCGCAGGATAGCCTGGGGAATTTGTATGTTGGCGATTTCGGGAATAATACGAACTCCCGCCGAAACCTGCGTATATACAAAGTGCAACCAAACGCGGAGCTGAATGTAGATACAATTCGCTTCCGATACGCCGATCAACAAGAATTTCCTCCTGCCCGTAAAAATCGCCGTTTCGATATGGAGGCTTTTTTTTACCACCACGACTCGCTGCACCTTTTTTCTAAAAGCTGGCCGGTAAGTTCCGGAAAAACAACTACTCACTACCAGTTACCTGCCCAAAAAGGAGATTATGTGGCACAACCGCAGCAGCAACTCCGTTTACAAGCATCTATAACGGCAGCCGACATAGCAGCCAGTAAGCGCCATTTTGCTTTGCTGGGGTATGGCCGGTTATATTTATTTCGGCTGCCCGAGAGCAAACAAATCGGGTTTGATAATGTGCGTCACTGCCTTCCGCTGGGCCGCACAGGGCAAGCCGAAGCCATCTTGTTTCTGTCGGATAAGCAGTTGCTGATAGGAAACGAGAAAGGAAAGCTGTGGCTGGTAACATTGGAGGAGAAGTAAGGCAGGTTGAGTAAAGCAGTGTAGTAATTTTTCTAATGAAAACACCCTTCGGAAGCAGTTTTGCTAACAAATAGGGTGAGGGTTGCTGTTGCCATAGCACCAATAACTGAACATAAAAAAGCCGCTCTCAGTTGTGAGAGCGGCTTTTCTTTATCTAATCAGCTTTGTTCAGGAGGTGCTACTCCGTATCCGGATTTCTGTAACGGTCGCTGCGTCGGCTTTGGTAGTTGCCAGAGTCGTTGCTGTTTCGATCCTGGTTGCGCTGGTTACCGCGGTAGTTCTCGCGCGAAGAGGAATCTTTGTTGTCGCTGTAGTACGATGTTTGGCTATCCATGGAGCCGTAGCGGCTTTGGTCGCCTCCGCGGCCACCTTGGTTGTAGCCACCTTCGCTATAGTCGTTTTGACCGTAGTTGTTGCGTGAGCCGCCATAGCCTGAGCCAGAACCATAACCTGAGCTGGAACCATAACCAGAAGAGCCATAGCCAGACGAACCGTAGCCAGATCCGGAAGATCCGTAGCCATAGCCGCCGCTCATGCCACCTTGGCTGCTGTCTCTGTCATCATACCCGCCACGATCCTGGTTTCCGCTACTGCCTGAGCCATAGCCACCAGATCTTGAACCTGAACCGTAGGATGGCTGGCCGTAATCGCTGCCCTGAGAGCCGTAGCGAGATGAGCGGTACTCATCGTTATAAGAGCCGCCTCTTGAGCCCTGGCCTCCCTGGTTGCCGTAGCCGCCTTGCATGTTGCGCTGCGAGTTGTAGCCTCTTGATGAGCCGTAGTTATCGTCGTCGTACTCACGCATACCGCGAGAAGAGGAATTTCTGCTGTAATCGCCTAACGAATCGAAATTGCTGTTGTTGTTGCCATAGCCCCGGTCGCTGGAGCTACCATAGCTAGAGTGTCCGTAGCTGGAGCCGCCACCGCTGTTGCTGCCGCCTTCGCCGTAGCGGGTGCCGCGGCTATAATCGCCGGTTGCGCCAGCGCCAAAGTTACCCGAAGAGCCATATCGGCTGCCAGAAGAGGAGCCGTACTCATCGTTTTGCATGCCACGGCGGGAGCCATAATTGCCCTGGTCGTAGTCGCCACCACTGTGCGACCTGCCAGAGTAGCCGCCGCCGCTCTGGCCGCCACTGTTATAGCCTTGCCCGCTTCGGCCACTGTCGTAGCTGCCATAGCCGCCCTGGCTGGAGTTGCCCTGTGTGCCAAAAGCACCGGAGGCGCCACCGTATATGTTGCCGCCCTGGCGATCGCCTTCTCTGTCCTGGTCGCCACCTTGCAGGCCACCTCTAGATGCACCATAATCCTGGTCCTGGTATCTAACGCGGTTGCCTTCCATGCCGCCCTGGTTGCCGTAGTTAAAGCCGCCTTCAGAGCCGAAGTCGTCTTGCCTGCCGCTGCCGCCTCTTGAAGAAGAGCCGAAGCTATTATTGGAGCTGTTGCTGAAATTGCCACTGCCACCGTAGCCGCCTCTAGACTCGGAGGAACCATAGCTGCCACCGCCGTAACCACCTTGGTCTCCGCTGCTGCTATAGCCACTGCTGTCGCCATAACCGCGCTGCATACCGCCGCCTTGCTGCGAAGAACCATAATCGCCTTGATAACCATAGCCGCTCTGGCCACCATAGTTGCTGTTCTGTGAGCCGTAGCCGTAGCCACCCTGGCTGCCATAACCGCTTCGGCCCTGTTCGCCGTTGCCGCCGTAGCCTTGGTTAGAGCCTCTGTATTGCGAGTCTCTGTTGTCCTGGTCAGCATCTGAGTAGTTTTGCGAGCCGGAGCCGCTGCTGCTCATAGAGCCATAGCTGCTTCTGGCGTTATCGTCCGAATCGGATGATGTAGATGAACTTCCTTTTTGAGAAGAGGCAGAAGTAGAACTACCGCTTGTTGAAGATTTTGCAGCAGTAGAGCCAGACGAGGATTTACTGCTTTTATTGTCAGAAGATTTAGCGTCTTTTGAGGTGCCTGATTTTGCCTTAGGCGATGATGACTTGGCACCTGAAGAAGCAGATTTGTTGCTTCCACTGCTTTTGTCAGAAGAGCCACCAGCAGATGATGAGCCTGATGACAGGGCATCTGAAGAGCTAACTCCTGTTGTGGAACCTATAGTAGAGCCAGCGCCCGTAGTAGAAGACGGATTGCCTCCTGAGGAACTGCTGCCTGATATATTTAAGTCTGTTTTAGAAGAACTTCCCTGACCTGAATCGCTTCCCGAATCAGTGGACCCTTGGTTTAGATTTTGGTTTTTTTCATTGTCTTTCATAGTGCTGATCTCCTCAGTTTTTGGTTTGTAAGAATTGTATGTGTTTAAAGTAGATGTTTCTCCAAATAAGTGTTCGGTTTTACTTCTTAGTACGAATAGCAACAATCCTTAACAGCACTTTTTTGTTACTTTTTAAGGACAACAGACCAGTATTGCTATACGAGCTACACAAAACAGGGTTTTTACCGGAGCTGCAGCAAAACAGTCTGGAATTTAAAATGATAGCACGTGGGCAGAGCAGCAGGAGGGGGGAAGCAAGCTGTTTATAGCTTCTGAACAAATGTTAGCTATTTTTTAAGTATGGCGGCTTGTATAAATAGTTGATTTACTTAAAGATGAGCTGTATTTTAAAATGTGAAAATCAGCAATATAGGAGTTATTTATTTTAAATCATATACTGCAATATTGAAAACTTATTTTTACCTTTGAATCATTATTTAATTAATTTATTATCATGAAAACAGGTAAAGTTAAATTTTACAACGTGTCTAAAGGATTTGGATTCATCGTATCAGACGAAAACAACCAGGACATCTTCGTTCACCAGACAGGTTTGATCCACGAGATCCGTGAGAATGATCGTGTTTCGTTTGAGTTGAAAGAAGGCAAAAAAGGACTGAATGCAATTAACGTAGAGAAAATCTAATTTCTACAGTTAAAGATATATAGTGCCCTGCAGGGCTACATTCACCTATTTTAACCCGCTCTATGTATAGAGCGGGTTTTTTTATTTAACTTCTTCTCCTTTACGCTCGCCATTCAGTTCTTCTCCCTTCTTCAGTCCTTCCTGAATCATTTCATTGGCTTCTTCATGTTCTTCAGGAGCAGCAACCGGGTGTTCCTGTTTCTCCTCGTCCTGGGGCTCATAATTAAGTGTAATCATTATCGGAAAGTGGTCAGACCCAAATTTTTTCAAACGCTTAATATCTAGCAGGCGGAAAGTTGGGTCGTAAAAAACGTGGTCGAGGGGGTAGCGGAAAAGCGGGATAAAGGCATTGTAGGTATTATAGAACCCGCGCCCTACCCGTGGGTCGAGCATGCCGCTTATGTTTTTAAACAACCTGGTTGTGTTTGACCAGGCTACATCGTTCAGGTCGCCGGCAACAATAGATGGGTACGAGGTTGCTTTTGCCTGTTTGGCAACAATAAGCAGTTCGGCTTCTCGTGTTTCAGTGTTTTTGAGTAAGCGCGGAGGTTGAGGGTGAACTGTGAAGAAATCGAATTTGGCTCCGCCCGCCAGTTCTACCACCGTGTAAAAAGAAGGAATACTGTCTTCAACCAAATACCTGATTTCGCTGTTGTGTAGCTTTAGCTTGCTGTAGAGCATCATGCCATAAGTATTCTCTAGCGGTTTTTTGATGGAATATTTGTATTTGTCTTCTAGCTCCTGGCGCATGTGGTTGTGCCAAGCTTCGTTTGGTTCATTAATAACCACCATGTCGGGGTCGGTTTCGAGCACCAGTTCCAGAAACTTCTGGTACTTTGTGTTCGTCATACGCACATTGGCAATCATGATGTTGAAGCTGTTGCGTGGCTGCTTTTGTTCTGTCTGTAGAGCCTCGATAGGAGCTATGGGAGTGAACGGAAAAATATACCTGGCTTCGTTTAGAATTGCTAAACCCCAGAGGGCAATAAGTATTATTTCGCGGGTGTTGCCCAAGCCATAGCAAACAACATAAGCAACCGTAGTAATAGTTAGTAACAAGGCAACGTGTACCCTCGGAAAGTCAAGTACCCGGATCCACCATAGTGGGGTGCTGATGAGTGGCAGGAAAGAGAAAAGAGTAAGTACAGATCCTGCTATAAGTAGCGTCAGTTTCATAAGGAATCAGGGGTTAACATAAACTAGTGCAGTTTTATATGCAGTGGGTTTGGCCTGGTGGCAAGCTGTTTAATTTTTATTTAGTAGTTGCAGTACAGGCTTATTTACTTTTAACAAAGCCTAAAAGCCATTACAATGTTTACTGTTATTATGGTTGAAAGCCAGTGTTGCAACTGTAACTTTACCTGTTGAATTACCAGCAAGTATGCCCCTTGTACGTGCATGTTGCATTAATGATGTAACTCCTAACTGAGAATATTTTTTCGTGTTTAAACAGTTGTCGGAGAAGTGGTGGCTGCTGGTTTTATTGTATTGTAAACCACGTTTTTGTAATGATTTTTGGTAGTATAGTTTGATATAGCCAACCTCATAATTTCCCTGAAATTAACTTTCCATGACTTCCTGAAACAGGAGATACGTGCTGCTGCAAACTTACTATTACGGAAGCGTAATAGTCCTCTCCCGAAATGCCCTACAGTCTCTGTTGGGCTTGGTGTAGCTTTGCAGCGGGCACGTCACCCTGTAAAGTAAGCTGGAGGTGCACAGGTAGCCGTTTCCTGCCGCTGTTAAATTGGTAACCTCAAGCCATAACTTCTGCGGTTAGAGTAGCAGTGTGTATCTAGTAATTTAAGGCGCAAGCATATAAAAACTGCAACTGAGAAGCGTTTGTTGGAGCCGCTGCATCTGTTTTGGATATGATGATTTTAAGCTTCAGTCTGAAAAGGAATTATGCTAATGAAAAAGCCCTTCCGAAGCTATTTTGCTTCGGAAGGGCCAAGGGTTGCAGGTACTGGTTAGAGCCTAATTTTTGGTGGCTACACGAATACCTACTGCCATAATATTCGCCAACGGGTCGCGGCGCATATACTGTGTCAGTTTCAGCCTGTAGGTACCTACCTTCCGGAAGGTTACGTCTTTTACGGCCAGCGCCTGCAGATCGAAAAGATTGCTGGAGCCTTTGCCGAGCGGTTTGCCGGTTTTAGGGTCGAGCAATTTAAGCTCATGCAAGGCAGAAGACAGTTGAGTGCTATCGGGCCCCACCAACTGGTGCTGCAGGTACAGGTTATAGAACTCGTAAGATAGCGCGTAGCGTACGTTAAAGTAAATGTCGTAACGCTGCGTTGTATCCTGAATCTGAAACTCAAAATGCTGACTGTTATCTACGTACCAGTTGCCTTCCGGCAAATCTACATTCTGTTCGTATACACGTGCCGGGTCGCAGCTTATAAGGGTACATACCATTATCGCTATTACCCAGATACCCAATTTATGCATTAGTGCCTGGTTTTGGTTGGTCCGGTTTTTTGCCTTTGTTAAACGGTCGGCGTGGCTTCTGCTTGCGGGGCTGCTGACCTGCCTCGCCGGTAGCACCAGTTGGCGCAGCCTGAGGCTTTTGCACTGGTTGTGCCTGTTGCTTAGGAGCACCGCCGCCTTCGCCCCGGTTCCTGTTTTTCTGCTGAAAAGGTTTCTGCCTGCGGTGCTGTGCCTGGTCAGTAGCTGTTTTAGGCTCTGCCACCGCCACAGGAGCAGGTTTAGCAGCATCTACCGTTGCACCACCCTCCGGAATCGTTTTTTTCTTCTTCTTTTTCTTCTTCTTGTTGGCTTTAAACTTATCGTCGAGGCGCTCGA
>NZ_VRTY01000115.1 GCF_008017455.1 Pontibacter qinzhouensis
TTCAATGCCTGATAATAGTTTCAGTTCATTGTCTTCCGGAAAGAGGACCAGCCGAGGGTGTGGCCAATAAGTAATAACCACGCTTTGGCCATTAACTTGCCTCGCCCTTTCCTGTACACGCTTCAGTATTTTCTGGTGCCCGATGTGCACACCGTCAAACGTGCCGCTGGTAACAACTGCATGGCTCAGCTTCGGAAAATCGGCGATATCACGAATTACTTCCATCTGCTGCTACCTGTGCATTTCTAATTTGCTGAATATCTTCTATCGAAAGGGCATCTTCGAGGCGGTACTCACCAATGCGTGTGCGCACCAGTGCAGAAAGGTGGGCGCCACAGCCTAAGACCTGACCTACATCATGCGCCAGGCTCCTGATGTAGGTGCCTTTGCTGCAGATTACCCTGAAATGGAGTACAGCTCCATCAATAGCCGTAATATCAAAGGCTTTGATGGTAATGCTTCGGGCCTTAATCTCCGCTGTTTGCCCTTTCCGCGCCAACGTGTAAGCTCTTTTCCCGTCTATCATAACAGCTGAGTAAAGCGGGGGAACCTGCTCGATTGTTCCTACAAAGCCCGCTGCTGCTGCTTTTATTTCTGCTTCTGTCAGGTGACTGATAGCTGCAGTTTCAGATACTTCTGTTTCAAGGTCGTAGGAGGGAGTGGTTTGGCCGAGCGTTATAGTGCCGGTATATTCCTTCTCCTGTGCCTGAATTTCGTCGATGCGCTTCGTGAACTTGCCGGTGCAGAGAATCAGGAGGCCTGTTGCCAGCGGGTCTAGTGTGCCGGCATGGCCAATCTTTTTCACCCGCAGGGTGTTGCGTACCTTTTTCACGACATCAAACGAGGTCCAGGTCAGCGGTTTGTTTATTAATAGTATTTCTCCGGCTACAAAATCGTATACCATTCTTAGAACTTTAAATCGATACCCATGGCAATGAGCATGAGTATGGCTAAACCAACGGCTATCCGGTAATAACCGAACACCTTAAATCCGTATTTTGTCAGGAACGAAATAAATGATTGAATGGCGATCATGGCTACCACGAAACCAACCACATTCCCGATAATAAGCAGCTTTATGTCTTGTGTGCTGATTATGGCGAAGCTGTTCTGTATTTTGGGCCAGTCGAAGGTCAGCACATCCATGATTTCGAGCTGGAGCATGTCTTTCATAAACTTAAACGAGGCGGCGGCCAGCATGGTAGGCACTGCCAGAAAAAAAGAAAACTCAGCGGCTGCTTTCCGGTTCACGCCTTGCGTAAGCCCTCCTATAATAGTGGCCGCTGAACGCGACACGCCCGGTATCATGGCGATGCATTGGAACAAACCAATGGTGAAAGCATTTTTGTAATTAATGCGATCTTTATCGGCATGGTTAAACCACTTGTCTATGAACAGGAGCACCACACCACCCAGAATAAGCATAATAGCCGTAATCAGGATGCTGGAGAGCATGGCATCAATGGCTTTTTCGAGTAACAGGCCCAGTACGGCAGCCGGAATAAAAGCAATCAGGATTTTTTTGTACAGGTCGAAACTGGTCAAAAAGCGCCTCCAATACAGCACCACCACCGACAGGATAGTACCAAACTGAATACTGATCGCAAATATTTTGGTGATTGCCAATTCATTAATGCCCATCAGGGTAGCCGCAATAATCATGTGGCCGGTGGAGGAGACAGGCAGAAATTCTGTAAGCCCCTCTACAATGGCTAAAATAATAGCTTGCCAAACGCTCATCTACTCATGGTTTTTATCTTTCGCCATAATGGCAAAGAGTTCAATTACGAAACCTGCCAGCACGATAAGGGGGCCCAGGGTAATGCCCATAAACCCAAGGCCGTACTGCTTATCGTCCATCGTCATAATAATAAAACCGAGTGCGAGCACAGCAATGCCAGCCAGCATTAGTACATAGTTTTTCCTGCCAAAGGCAAGTTTAGGTTTATTCTCCATGGTTAGTATAATTCGTCTAAAGACATTCCGAGGTATTTACGAACGGCTCTGTAAGAGCTCAGGAAACCGATAATGCAGCCAAGCACTACCAGCGCGATCATCAGTAAGATCATTTGCTGCTCATCGCGTAGCAGCCGTAGCTCCTCAATTTCAAAATAGGCATACTGCATAAGCGCAAACAGCACACCCGAGGCGATTATGCCGCTCAATATACCTTGCCAGGTGGCACGGTTCAGGAAAGGCCGCTGTATGAAAAAAGAGGTGGCACCAACCAACTGCATGCTTCTGATAAGGAAGCGTTGGGAGTAGAGGGCCAGTTTAATCGTGTTATTTATGAGGATGGTCACTACCAGTAGCAGGATTCCGGCAAAGGCCAGCAGCACCAGGCTCACCTTCCGGATGTTGCTGTTAATAGATTCGATCAGGTTTGCCACATACTGCACTTCGTGAACGCCTGCTACCTCCTGCAGGTCTTTTTGTATTTGCTGCAGCTCTTTGGAGCCAGAGTGGTCGGCATCAATTTTAAGGATGTAGGCATCGCGGAGGGGGTTCTCTCCTAAAAACGCCATAAAGTCTTCGTCGGTCTCGTTTAGAAAAGCTTTAGCGCCATCTTCTTTCGAAACAAAATGAACCTGCACCGAGTCGTTTTTATAAGCGATGTATTCTTTGGCCTCAAACGTTTTGCGCAGGCGCACCAGCTGTACATCGGTCAGGTTACGGTCCAGGTATACCTGCATCTCTATACTTTCTTTTACAATTTCAGATAGCTTGCCTGCATGAATGAGCAGCAAACCAAACAGACCAATCACGAAAAGAGAAAGGGAAATGCTGAAGACTACCATGGCATGGGGGTAGCTGCCAAGTTTTTTCTTTTTAACTGATGTAGGGTGCTTTTTTACCATAGGTTTTACTTCCGCACAAAAATAGAAATATTATTCAAGACCTTTCTCAAAATTACTGTATTCGCGTAAATTCGTTTTTAACAGTGGTTTTGCGGGTATTGGCTGTTCTCTCACAAGCACTTGGTAAACCCCGGACCCTTGAAGGTATTTTAGAATTTAAGCTTTGGAAGGCCATTTTCATTTAAATAATTTATAAGTACTCGATAGTTTCGTTTCTCCGGCTGGTGCTTTAAACCTTCTAACGCTTGTTGCTCCTGTTTAGCGCCTTTATATCCGCAGACGCTGCTGAAAGGTTACTGTTGCAACCTGTAACATATGTTTTGCAGCAATTATTCATATAAAAAGTGCCTCCGGAAGCTATTTTGGTTTATTTAGGTCAAGGGTTGCAGCTTCCATGGCTCCCTTACAGCCTGCTTTGCCAGCACCTGTTTACTTTGGCAGGCCATTTTTATTTGTTACCTTATTGTTACGATTTTGCTTTTAAAGGCGCAGCCGTGGGTCCGAATCCAGGATAATAGGTGTTTCTCGCAGCAACCTGCGCTCCCGCCGCGAGGCTCTTCTGCGGCCAAACAGCTCCCGCACCGAGTCGAAGCGCTTTGTATGCAGTAAACTGATGCTTTGGCTCACTAACACCCTGTCGGTGAGGCCGCTCGGGTTTGTGTTGTACTCCAGGCGCGCACGTAGTTCTCCGCTACGGGTTATGTAATACTCCAGCGACCAGTCGCCCTGGTAGGTGTTGCGGTTGTTGGTGCCGCCGGTGCCACTGGCACCACCTGCGTTGCTAAAACCCGACTGACTGGTTACCCGCAACCTTCCCTGGAAAAAATTATAACTCAGCCGCACCTGCAGCGCCGAAAGGGCATCCTGGTTTAAGGTATTACTTCCTAAGCCGATGTCTACCTGCAAATTGCTGTCGATGCTGTTAAAGAAGGTGTTGAGCTGACCAGAGAGCAAACTGCCCAAACTGCCGCCAACTGCTGCCGTACCGGCTCCCTCCAGCCCCAGGGTGCCGGGTGGTGCCAGCCGCTGCATCACCAGCAGGCTGAATACCTGCCGGTTCAGCTCGTTCTCATCGTTTTTAATGGAGCTGATGAAGGAGGAGAGAAGCGTCTGCACATTTTGTGGCAGCTCATCGAAGTTGAGGCCGAGTTTAATTTCTGGTGTCAGGATAGGGCCGTTCAGGTCGATAATGGCCGTAACCGGGTAGCTGCCTTGCACCGGTGAATCGGATGGGGCAAAGTCGGCGAGCGAGGTTGGCTGCGAGTAAGAGGCGTTGATGCGCATAGTTCCTGCCAAGGGGTCGCCATTCCAGGAGATGGTGCCTCCTGGCGTTACCTTAAACTCCCGCGAAACCAGTCCTTCGAGCAGGTTAAAGTTGTAGGCTCCCTGTGCGATCTCGAACGTGCCGAACATGTTAAACTCCCCGCGCGTGTCTATGGTCATTCTGATTAGCCCGTTTCCCGACCCTCGGATCACATCGCCGGTTTGCCTGTCTATTATGATCTCGAAATAAGCATCATCGGTCACATCGAGGTTAAAATTCATGTTGATGCCCGAAAGGTTAATCCGCTGATCTTCCACATCAATAGCGATGCCGGTGGTATCGGTGGTGTTGCGGTTCACAAACCTGATAAAGTCTTTCTGGCTAAGCTCGGTCTGGTTATCCATGGGGAGCACGATGCGGGTGTTTTCGTTGCTCCTGGCCGTTACATTAATCTGAAGGTTATCTACAGGGCCGAGCACTGTTAAAGAGCCCGTGGCAAAGGCGGTGCCGTAATACAGCTCGTTCTGGCTGCTGGTCGTGTTCAGCACCATAAAATTCCGGTAGCGGCCTTGTATGTCTATCACCATGTTCTGGAAACCATCGTGTGCAATGCCGCCAGTTACGTTGGCGGTGTTGCCATATAAGTCAGTTAGCCGCGCATTCCGGAAGCTGATGCTGTTGGCCCCAAAGTAGATGCGGTCCGTTATGCGGTAGGTGGTGCCCAGGTAATCGAACCGGAACTGCCCTTCGTTAATCATGACTGATCCGGTCAGGATAGGAGAGTCCAGCCGGCCCAGAATCCGGATGCGCCCTTCCATGGTGCCTTCGAGGTTAGAAATAAGCGGCTTTAGGATGGGCTCCACAATTTTTAGCTGTGAGTTATCCATTACGGCCAGCATATCTAGCTGCTCGTCGGCAGCCTGTGGCTTGTAATTTCCTGTAATAGAGAGTACTTTCTTGGTGCCGTAACTAATGCCTACATCCACTGCCAGCTGTTGCAGTTTATTGTTCCAGTCACTCCGGCCGGCCACATCGCCTATCAGCACATTGTCGAAGTAGAGGGAGTCAACGCGCAATTGTGAGTTCAGCACCGCCTGGTTATAAATATCCTGTAAGGTCAGCTCTCCGTTCAGTTTACCGCGCACTTGTTGCACCATGAGCGGGTTCAGGTTGCGGAGATCAAAATTCCTGACATCTACTTTTAAGGTGCTGGCAGGGTCGTCTGCGATTGTGCCTACTACCGTGAAAATCTGGTTGCGGTTGGTTAGCGCAAAGTTCTCGAAGGTGATGTTCCGGCCACGTTCGCTAATTAATACCGTGTTACCCGGTTTAAAGGCCCAGGCATTATCGAGCAGGGTAATGTTAGAGCGGTTAAAGACCAGCTTCACCTGGTTCTCCAGAAAGTTCAGGTCGCCGGAAATGGTCATGCGGTTGTTCTGGCCGGGCTGTGCAATGTTTGTAGAGAAGTTAATGGTTCTTTCGCTCCAGATGCCTTCAAGGTAAAAATTCTCAGTTTCGCCGGTAGATGGCAGCATCTGTTTTTGGGATGTGATGAGCGCACTCGCGAGCACATCCGGGCTCATCTGTATTTTAGAGGTGGTTACTTCTATGTTATTCTGGTAGAGTGCTATATTATCATATAAGATTGTATCGATGCGGGTAAACAAATCGAAGATAACGGTATTGCCATGCCGAAAGGAACCGTCTATTTTAGAAAAGTCGGAAATAGCCAGGTTTGGCAGGAAAAGCTGCAGCAAGGGGTTGGCGTGCTTCAGGTAAATATCGTACTGCAACTGGTACTCCTGCTGCGCGGCTACTTTTTTCTTTTTGTAGTAAGCATCAGTCGCTGTGTCGTTACTTTCAAAGTTAAGGGTGTACTCCTGCACCAGCTGCTTCAAGTCGTCGATCAGCACGGTGTAGTCGAAATTGCCATCGGCTTTCAGGGTCACCAAATCCGATACAAAAGACAGGCTCCGCTGGCCGTTCCCGATTTCAGACACTATTTCGATGGAATCGAGGGCGAGAGAATTGCCATCAAACATTATTTCTGCGTTGTTCAGGTAGGCCATGCCGGCAAAATCGTCGAGCCGCAAACCCGTAAAATTCACGTTTGATGCTGCGCTAATGGTAAATGGCTTTTCTGAAAAGCCAATTCCCTGCAGGTCAACTTTCTGGAGGTTGGCCAGCAGGTTAAATGCTTTGGCGTTTGCAGCCAGATTTACCACCCCATCTGCCTGTATCACCAGGTTCGGATCGTTTATAGAGACCTTGCCCGTAAACATTTGCCGGCTAAGGGTGCCGTTGGCTTTTATGTTACGGTAGTTGTAGTCGAGCAGGTGCAGCTGCCGTATGGTGGCATCGAGCCTAATGCGGGCTGTCTGCAGGTCGAAACCGGAGCCTGAAATCCGGCCTTCCATCGAAATAGTTTTCACCAGATCGGTGTTGCCTACGAGCCTGCCCAGGTTAAAGCCGTTTGTTTTGAGGTAGCCGGTGTAAGAGGAACTGCGCGTTTCCTCATCTATTTTCAGGTTAATATCCGACTCAAGTTTTCCGAGATCCGTCGAGAAAGACCCATTGGCAACAAAGTCTTCGTAAAAACCTGCAAAGCGACCTTCCAACTGCACGGTACCCAGGCGTGCCGCGATGGTGTAAACCTCCTTCGGTAAAAACTGCCTGATATCCTGGGCATTGATGGTGGAGGGCTGGAGCCGTATGTTGGCAAATGTCTCTTTGGCGTTCGGGAGGCCGTCGGCACTTATGTTTCCTACTACATGGGTGTTCTCGCCATAGCTTACATCCAGATTCCGGGCGCTGAATTTGCCTACCATTCCTTTTACCTCGGCCGAGTTTACCAAAAGGTTCTCGTTGTAGTCGAGGAGCTGGGGCGCAAAAATGGCGATGTCCTGGGAGTATACTTTTGTATTGGTGATGTTAGCTGTTACGCTGACACTGTCAACAAACGATTTAAAGTTCAGGAAGTGCTCGTAATCGAACCGCACATAGTGTTGCAGGTTGCTGTTGTTTACTTTCAGGTCCAGCTCATCGAATTCCCAGAAAGTAGGGGCATAGGTCATCAGCACATCCAGGTTGTGCAGTTTGGTGCCCGATCTTGATTCGGTGGCGCGTAAATCTGTTACACGTGCCCGCAGGGTATCGCCCGGCTCCAGCTCTGAAAATGTGCCGTTCAGGTCCTCTATTGTCAGGTGGAAGTAGTCGATACCGTTGGGGGCAGGGGCAACGCTGAAGTCATCGTAAGTAAAGCGCCCGTTCCGGATCAGTACCTCCTCTATAGAAAATTCGAATGGCTGGCTCTGGGTGTTGGTCGTGTCTTTCCGGATGAGCTTGTTGAGCGATGTTAAAAAAGTGCTGAAGTTTAGCGAATCGGTACCTTCGTATTTCACCAGGTTTGCACGCGGCTCGTTCAGTTCCAGGGTACTGATATGCAACGTATTGGGGTCGAAGATGGAGAAAAGGCTGATTTCGGCATCCACGCTGCCGAGGTAAAACATTTCCTCATTCCGGAAGTCGAGTACACGCACTTTTTCGAGCACCACATGCTTAAAAAACCGGATATTTACTTTATCGATGGTAACTTCGTGCTCAATTGTTCTCGAAATGTATTCAGCTGCTTTACGGGCTACTTTGGTTTGCACCTGGGGGCTTTGCAGGGCAACATATGCCACGCCAAAGAGTAAGATTAAGAACATGAGCAGGCCTAAAGCTATTTTTAGAATAGCTTTTCCTATAACTTTGGCGTAATTCTTTGACTGTTCTTTTTCCAAAAATGACTGAACCTACGATTTTAGCAATCGAATCTTCCTGCGACGAAACCGCTGCTGCCGTCATACGGGGCGGCAGGGTGCTGTCTAATATCATCGCCACGCAGGCTGTGCATGAGCAATATGGCGGCGTGGTGCCAGAATTGGCTTCCAGAGCGCACCAACAAAATATTATACCAGTAGTTACACAGGCGCTTATCAAGGCAAATGTAACAAAATCTGATCTAAATGCAGTAGCTTTTACGCGCGGACCGGGTTTGCTGGGCGCTTTATTAGTGGGCTGCACCTTCGCTAAGTCTTTTGCTCTTGGCTTGGGTATTCCGCTAATAGAGGTGAACCACATGCAGGCGCACATCCTGGCTCATTTTATTGACGATCCAAAACCTGCTTTCCCGTTTCTGTGCCTGACCGTTAGTGGCGGCCATACGCAGGTGGTGCTTATTAAAAGCCACCTTGAGATGGAGGTAATAGGGCAAACCACCGACGATGCCGTGGGCGAAGCCTTTGACAAAACCGCCAAAATGCTGGGCCTGCCGTACCCTGGTGGCCCTATGCTCGACAAAGCCGCTGCCACAGGTAACCCGCGCGCCTTCGACTTTCCGGTAAGCAACATGCCTGGTTACGATTTCTCGTTCAGTGGCATCAAAACCGCTGTGCTGTACTTCCTTAAAAACCAAACGAAACAAAACCCGGAGTTCGTGCAGGAGCACCTGGCAGATATTTGCGCCAGCGTACAGTACACCCTCATCCAGACGCTGCTGCGGAAGCTAAAGCAAGCCAGCAAAGATCTGGGCATAAAAGAAGTGGCCATAGCAGGGGGTGTCTCGGCCAACAGTGGGCTTCGGCAAACGCTGCAGGAATATGCCAAAAAGCACAACTGGAATGTCTATATCCCGGCGTTTCAGTATTGCACCGATAATGCAGGTATGATAGCCATAGCTGCTCATTATCAATACCTTGCCGGCGATTTTAGCAACCAACTGGCGAGCCCAGACCCCAGGATGAAAATTTAAAAAAGTTATAAAGTTTGGAAGGATAAGAGTTAGAAAGTTGAAGAATGCAGTGATAATGAAAAAAATGAAGATGATAGGAAGCTAGAAATTCTTAATCAATTAGTAAATGAACATTTAGGATCTTTTATCTATCATCTTAAATCTAGCATCTAAAGTAAATGGCAAACAAAGACAAAGACAGGATAAAGAAGCATGTTAACATCGTTAACCGGAGGGCTTCTTTCGAGTACCAGTTCCTGGACAAGTATGTGGCGGGCGTTATGCTTCGCGGCACCGAGATCAAATCCATAAGGGAGGGGAAGGTGAACATGCAGGACGGGTATTGTGTGGTGCATAACGGGGAACTGTGGCTGCACAACATGCACATCTCTACCTATACTGAGGGCACACATTACAACCACGAACCGATGCGGGTACGCAAGCTGCTGCTGAACAAGCATGAACTGCGCAAGCTTGAGAAAAATGCCGAAGAGCAGGGAGTAACCATTATTCCGATCAGGGTGTTTATAAACGACAGAGGCTTTGCCAAGGTAGAGATTGCCCTGGCCCGAGGCAAAAAACTGTACGACAAACGCGAAGACATTAAAGCCCGCGACGTAAAACGGGAGATGGACAGAAGCAGCTATTGATTAGATTTTAGACACTAGACACTAGACCTAAAACACAAAGCTATATTTATTATACGCTCTTATAACTTTATTCTTCATTGTTGCTTGTTCGGTTTTTTGTTAACTGATAATCATTTTTTTATATAGATATTATTCTAGTATATGTTAATGGTGAAACTCATCTTATAAAGAGGCTTCCTGATCCTTTTACCTCACTTATAATAGAATTATGACGGACAACACACCGGAAACTAAGACACAGCTAGTTCCTCAGATAAATAAAGAAACAAGTCAGCTGTCTAAGCTGCAGCGGCAGTTTAACCTAAAGATAAAGCGGATTAACAAGCTGAAGTCGGAGTTGCAGCAACGCAAAGAAGCTACTGCCATGTTGCAGGCCAGGGTGCAGAAAGAGCTGCATCCGCTTCTGGCCCAAACCGTTGAGCTGAGAGTAAAGATCGTAAAGCAACTGGACCAAGCCTACGATTTCCCTTCGCTCCGGAAGAAGGAAAGAGAAAAGCTTGCTGTATTTATTGAGGATTTGGCCTACAACCTCATTGAGAAGTATGGCAGGGAAGAGCTTATTGAAATTCATGATAAATACGCCCCTGTAACTCATGCAGAGGCAGTGATGGAGGCAGAAGAAGAAGCAAACAGCATGGCGCAGGACTTGTTCAGGAGCGTTTTCGGCGTAGAGGTAGAGCCTGATGACCTGAACGACATAGAGAAAATGAAGGCAAAGTTGGATCAGAAAATGCAGGAGCAGGAGGAGCAGTACGCCAATCGTAACCAGAAAAAGGGGCCTAAGAAAAAGACCAAGGCGCAGCAGGAAAAGGAAGAAGCCATGAAAGCCGAAATGCAGAACATCAGCAAGGCCAGCAGGCGCATCTACACCGAGCTTGTAAAGCAACTGCACCCCGATAAGGAGCAGGACGAGGCAGCACGCGCCTGGAAAGAGGAGGTGATGAAGGAAGTAACGCTGGCTTATAACAACGACGACTTTTTCGAGCTGCTCCGCCTACAGATGGAGTTTCTGCAGGATAAGAGCAAAGCCCTGGAGGAACTGCCGGAGGATCAGTTGAAATATTATGTAAAGTTGCTGGACGACCAAGTGCACGAGCTGCAACTGGAGTCTGCCCAGCTAACTTATGGCCCCGAAGCGCATCTCTATCATCAGTTCGGGGGTACGCCTAAAGCAACAGAGCAAAAGTTCAGACGGCAAAAGAACGCCCTGCGGGAAGAAATTCAGGAGCTGCAGCATGAGCTTAATGGATTTACTGATCCGGATATTGTTAAACATCTGATTAAATCATTGAAATTCAGTTAAATAATGTTGTTTGCTTAAAGTTCAGCAGAAGGAGCAGGAGGCTCTGGAGGTGTTAATTGCTGGTTGTTGGTTGCAGATTTTTTAATGGTTAAAAGGTTCAATTGTTTATTTCTTTCTTCTTCAATTCTCTAATCTACAGTCATCCACTCATTCAAAAATCACTCATTCAAAATTCAATTTAAAGTGGAATACGGAATTTCATCGCTGAGCCTGGTGCCTATGCGGGCTGAGCCGGCCGACAGGGCAGAACAGGTGTCGCAGCTGCTCTTTGGCGAGTGCTATACCATACTTAACACACAAGGTAACTGGCTACAGGTGGAGCTTGCCACCGACCGGTACCGCGGCTGGATAGATCAAAAGCAGCATACGCCGGTTACGGCTGCCTATTTCCAGGAATGGAAAGAGAGTCGCCACCCGCGTGTGCTGGACCTGCTGCAGGTGGTAAAGGGGCAGGAGGCAGTAATACCGGTAGGAATCGGGAATTACCTGCCTTTCTTCGATGGGCAGCACCTGCGGCTTAACGAGCAGCTCCTTCAGTTTAACGGCAGAGCAGCTAACGCTGAAGCTGTAAGTCCGGTGGCGGAGCTTGTGCAAGTGGCTTTGTCTTTTCTGAAAGCGCCTTACCAATGGGGCGGCAAATCTGTTTTCGGGGTAGATTGCTCCGGCTTTGTGCAGCAGGTGTATGGCGTTTGCGGCTACCAGCTCCCGCGCGATGCCTACCAGCAGGTAGAGGCAGGGGAGGAGGTGCATTTTGTGGCCCAAACCCAGCCTGGCGATCTGGCCTTTTTCTCAAATGCCGAAGGTCGTATTATTCACGTGGGCCTCTTGCTGGAGAACCAGCAGATTATACACGCACACGGCGAAATCAGGATAGATACACTCGACCACCAGGGCATTTACCAGCAGGACCGGAAGCGGTATTCGCACCAGCTGCGCATCATTAAAAGAATTATAAACGGTTAGCTATATTTTATTCCTGATGTAGCATATCTCTGCCACCGTTTTCCGTACAAGCATAGCGTAAGACGAAAGCAGTTATGAGAGATAAAGTGCTTATACTCAACCAGGATTTCAGTGCCATTGCTGTTTGCTCCATTCAAAAGGCCTTTGTATTGGTGTACCTCGATAAAGCCGAAACCGTATCGAACAACCACGATGCCGTGTTGCACACCATCAGCAAGTCTTTTCCGGTGCCTTCCATTATAAGGCTGCAGCGGTATGTGCGTGTGCCTTACTATGGCATTTCGCTGAGCCGCCACAATGTGCTGCGCCGCGACAACTACAAATGCCAGTACTGTGGCACCATTAAAAACCTGACACTAGACCACCTGATTCCCCGCTCCAGGGGTGGAGAAACCAACTGGCAGAACCTGGTGACAGCCTGCATGCGCTGCAACACCCGCAAAGGCGACCGCACCCCGGAAGAAGCCGGTCTAAAGCTGCTTACCAAACCTAAACGCCCCTCGCTGCTTTCGTTCCTGCAGCTCCACATCGATACCCACAACCAGGATTGGCGCCTCTACCTGGGCATGGAGCATTCATAGCAATATCGCTCTGCTAAGAAATTTAGCCTGTATGTCTGTTTAGGTTGTTTATCAGGCGATAAGGCTGCGGTAGCTGCATGAATACTTTTTGTAAGAAATTGGATAATTTATGCAGCAGGAGTTCCTGATTCCGGTTAGGTTTAACCCTTTTTTCAGGATCTACCCTTGACCAATTTTTGTGTAAAAAGCTTCTGAAGGCTAATTTGATTTGAATAATTTACTTGGGGCTGTTAAGCTTGGTAAAGGAGAATTAAACTTCCTGTTTGCGGGCAGCTGCCGCGAGCTTTCAGCTCGTGGTTTCTATTGGTGGTCAGGTTTGAACTCGCGGGCGTGGGCTTAGAGGCAGTTTGCTCTCTGTCTGTTTTGATGAAAACTGCGGCTCCGTTAAACTAAAATTACCTTGATATTAGAAGACCTGATTTTTACTTGGATTAGGTGCTACACGCGAGCTGAAAACTCGCCTTAGATAATACCACGAACTGAAAGCTCACGGCAGAGATACTTTTATTCAAATAATCATTCATTCAAAATTTTCAAAAATGCCATATTTTAGGTGGTACAGGCAAATTATTTGAATTAAAATTGCCTTCCAAAGCATTTCAGGGCATTTAGGTGTCAAGGGTGTTTCCGGCTATAAGAAAAGACTGTTGCATCTTAAAGGCTTATTGTGCTGGTATTGCATTTTACCCTTGAGGTAAAATGCTGAAATTCCCTTCCGGAGGGCATTTTCATTAGAAGAATTGACTCCACCTGATCTGCTTCAGGACTTTTGGTGCTGAATGAATCTTTATAAGCCTGATTCTTAATATCTTACTTTTTAAAAGAGCACTAAAAACAATCGCTAAAAAATGCTGGTTTTTTTCTGGAAAATCTGTACCTTTGCCGCTTCATTCGGGTGAATGAGACCTGTGCTTTAGCAGGGTATTGTAAAACTAAACCAAACCGGCTTATTGCTCTACGCCGGTGGCTTAACCAGAGCAACTTATTATATGAGTAATTCTCCAGATAATTTTGATTGGGACAAATTTGAAACCCAAGGTTTCGGCGGCGGCTACAGCAAAGACGAGAAAGCCGAAATGGAAAAAATGTACGACGACACCCTGACTACCGTACAGGAGCAGGAGGTTGTTAGCGGAACTGTTGTTGGCATCACTGATCGTGACGTGATCCTGAATATCGGTTTCAAATCTGATGGCCTGGTACCGGTTTCAGAATTCAGAGATCTTCCTGACCTGAAAGTTGGTGACGAGGTTGAAGTATTTATCGAAGACCAGGAAGACCCTAACGGCCAGCTTATCTTATCGCGTAAGAAAGCGAAAATCGTTAGTGCCTGGGCTAAGATTTACGATGCCCTTGAGAACGACAAGGTTCTGGAAGGTGTTGTGAAACGCAGAACAAAAGGTGGTCTTATCACCGACATCCACGGTGTGGAAGCCTTCTTGCCAGGTTCGCAAATCGACGTGAAGCCAATCCGTGACTTCGACGTGTTTGTAGGCAAGAAAATGGAAGTGAAAGTTGTGAAAATCAACGCCGCTTTCGACAACGTGGTTGTATCGCATAAAGTACTTATCGAGAAAGACCTGGAGCAGCAGCGTGCCGCCATCCTGAACAACCTCGAAAAAGGTCAGGTACTGGAAGGCGTTATCAAGAACATGACAAACTTCGGTGTGTTCATCGACCTTGGTGGCGTAGATGGCCTGCTTCACATTACAGATATTTCATGGGGACGCATTAACCATCCGGAAGAAGTTCTGAACCTCGACCAGAAGGTAAACGTGGTGGTTCTTGACTTCGATGATGACAAGAAGCGCATTTCCCTTGGTATGAAACAACTGACTCCTCACCCTTGGGATGCTCTTCCTGCTGAGGTTGAGGTTGGTTCAAGAGTGAAAGGCAAAATCGTTAACGTGGCTGATTATGGCGCATTCCTGGAACTGATGCCAGGTGTTGAAGGTCTGATCCACGTTTCTGAAATGAGCTGGTCGCAGCACCTGCGTAACCCGCAAGACTTTATTAAGCAAGGCGACGAGGTAGAAGCAGTAGTGCTGACACTGGACCGCCAGGAGCGTAAAATGTCGTTAGGCATTAAGCAGCTGACCGAAGACCCATGGACGAAGCAGGATGTGTTAACGAAATACGGCGTGGGCACCAAGCACACTGGCGTTGTTCGTAACCTGACTAACTTTGGTCTGTTCTTAGAACTGGAAGAAGGCGTAGACGGTCTTGTACACGTTTCTGACCTGAGCTGGACTAAGAAAATCAAGCACCCATCTGAGTTCGTGAAAGTTGGCGAAAACCTGGACGTAGTTGTTCTGGAGCTTGATGTTCCGAACAGAAGACTTGCCCTGGGCCACAAGCAACTGGAAGAAAACCCTTGGGATACGTTCGAGTCTGTGTTCAGCATCGGTTCTACACACAAAGCATCTGTGCTTGAGAAATCAGACAGAGGCGCTGTGCTGGAGCTGCCATACGGTATCGAAGGTTTCGCGTTCCCGAAAGGGATTCAGAAAGAGGACGGTTCTACAGTAGAGGCTGGCGAAAGCTTAGACTTTAAAGTAGTGGAGTTCTCTAAAGAAGACCGTAAGATCATTCTGTCGCATGCGGCTACTTATGGCGAAGAGGCTAACAGAATGGCCAAAGCCACTAAGAAAGTGCAGCCTGCTGCCGGTGCCGAGAAAGCACCTAAGGCCCCTAAGGTTCAGAAAGAGGCTGAGAACAAATCAACGCTTGGCGATCTGGATGCCCTGTCGGCCCTGAAAGAGCAGATGATGGAGAACGAGAAAGAAGCTGGCGTGAAGAAACTGGAAGCCGCCGCTGCCAAGAAGTCGAAAGACACTCCTGGTGACGAAGCTGCCGGCGAAGACGCTGCTGCTGACGAAAGTTCAGAAGAAGAAAGCAAAGCTTAGTTGTAAGCCTTGTACTATAAAGAGAAGCCCCGGGAAACCGGGGCTTTTTTTTGTGCCTGATTTTATGGATTCTGCTGCCCCATGTAGGGCTGTTGATTTACAATAAGCACTTTGTCATCGTCGAGGAGCAGGTAGCCATAGTCGTAGCAGAGGTAATAGGTGTTGCCCTGTTTAGTGCGGTAGAGGTGGGTAAAGTAACGGAAGTCGAAACCAGAAATTTCAAGCACCGCACGGCGCAGCGTGGTTTTGCCCTGCGGGCTGGCCTGCCGCAGTATATGGCGGTTACGGCGCAGGATCTGGTTAATGTGGCGCATGAGCAATTCACTATCGTCGCTTTTCTTACGGAGCGTATTGGCCGTGGCGCGGCACTGGTCGGAGCAAAAACGCTTATCTGCTCGCCCCACCATGCTGGTGCCGCAATGCAGGCATGTCTTCTCATCTTTTTTCATAGCCGTATTTATCCGGATACTTTCGGAAGCTTCCGGTTAAATCGGATACTTCCGTATGCTTCCGGATATATACGGATAAATTCCGGCTACGGCTTTGCAGGCTCGTAATTTGGCTCTATGGCTTTTGATACAAGTAAAACCTGGTCTTTTACAGATAACACTGTATTTCTGAACCTGCTGGAGCATGAGGGGAAGAGATATATCCGGCTGTGGTACAGGCCAAACCCCTTTATTAGCGGCAAACTGAAGGAAGCTTCCTGGATCAAGTTCAGCAAGACGTATAAGTGCTACGTAATGCACCACACCCCGCAAGCCATTGAGCGTACCTACAGCCTGTTCAAGGGGCTGGCGAAGGTTAGTACCCGCTACCTGCACCGGCCAAAGCGCCTAAAGCCGGATAAGCACACCCCGGTACTGGCCGGGCAGCAGGCCGAGCCGCTGGCAAAGCTGCCTGTGCTGCCGGTTGTGCGCCTGCAGCCTATGGTAACAGCGGAGGGTACCTTGGTGAGCATTACATACCGCTACAGCAAACAAATTTACGAAAGGCTGAAGGAAAGCCAGGTAGCACGTTGGCAAAAGGAGCAGCAGTGTTTTGCCATGGCTCCGGGCGGGCAGCCAATGCAGGTGCTACTGGAGGAACTGCTGGGGCTGGCGCAGCTGTGGCTGAGCCAGGAGCTGCAGGTAAAGGACCTGGTGTTGCAGCGTGCGCTGTGGGAGCAGAGCTATTTGAAACAGGCACCGTATATTACGTGTCCGCTGGACTTCCTGGAAAAATTATTTCTGCTCAACTATAGCCCCAACACCATTCGCACCTACCATGGCATGCTCCTACGCTTTTTAAACTTCCACGCCGAAAGAGGGCTGGAGGGCATTCAACTATTTACGGAAGATGAGATAAACGCCTACCACCGAGCCCTGGTACAGACAGGCAGCTGGTCGTGCTCTTTTGTGAACCAGAGCATCAATGCCGTAAAGTTTTATTACCAGCGGGTGCTGGGCCGCCACGAGGTGCAGCTAAACCAGGTGGAGCGGCCCGAGAAACCCGAGCGCCTGCCCAAGGTGCTAAGTAAAGCAGAGGTAGCCAGAATACTGGGTGCTACCGACAACCTGAAGCACCGGTGCATGTTGCAATTGCTTTATGCAGGAGGCCTGCGGATAGGGGAGGTGATAAACCTGAAACTGACCGATGTGCAGTCGGAGAGGAACCTGCTGCTGATTAGGGGAGGCAAGGGCAAGAAAGACCGCACCACGCTGCTATCACAAAAGCTTTTGGAGAACCTGCGGGCTTACTACAAGCATTACCGACCAAAGGAATGGTTGTTTGAAGGGCAATTTGGTGGGCAATATACAGTGGAAAGCATCCGGCATGTATTCAGAGCCTGTATCGAAAAGGCGGGCATTAAAACCAAAGCAACACCACACACGCTTCGGCACTCCTTTGCAACCCACCTGCTGGAGCAGGGGACAGATTTACGGTATATACAGTCGCTATTAGGGCATCGTAACAGCAAGACCACAGAAATTTATACGCATATAACAACACATGCGCTAGAAAAAATCGTGAGTCCGTTGGATAATCTTTAGATTTAAATTATCTTGAAACCAAAATACAAACTGCAGGGATGCTCATTTTTATAAAAACCGAAACAGCATGTAATAAGTCCACCTACGCACATAGTGCAGATAAGCGTAGGTTTGAGTATGTATTACGTTTATCCATTAGTTAAATCCGTCATTGGGATTATTTTCAGATTTTAAAATGGCGAAGCTTTCAGGCTATTAGGGCTGGA
>NZ_VRTY01000116.1 GCF_008017455.1 Pontibacter qinzhouensis
TTAGGCTAAAGCCGTAACATCTAAAAAGCCACTAAAAAAACGAGTGACACAGTTCTGTTTACACTCCCCTCCGAAGCACAACAAAGTGCATAATTTAGGTTCGGCTACGCCTCCCCACATTATGCACTAGGCCGTTACCAAACCAAAAATTGCACACACCAACCAATCTCTATTACAACCTGTTTAACTGAAACGGCTGGATTCCTTCAGGAATCCAGCCGTTTCAGTTAAACAGGTTGCTAAGATTAAAGCGATACGTCGCGTTTCCACGGAATAAAGTCGTCCTGGCCGAGTTGCATGGCCTTCGTGGTAATATTGCCGCTCGCTACTTCAATAATGAAGTTCAGGATGTCTTCGCCCATTTCCTCGATCGTTTTCTCACCAGAGATAATCGGGCCTGTATCAATGTCGATGATGTCGGGCATACGTTGCGCCAGTTTGGTGTTAGACGATACCTTGATAACCGGTGAAATCGGGTTACCGGTTGGAGTGCCCAACCCGGTTGTAAACAAGATAACGTTACAGCCAGATCCGGCAAGAGCTGTGGTGCATTCCACATCGTTACCTGGTGTGCAAAGCAGGTTCAGGCCGGGCTTTGAAATGTACTCAGGATAGTCGAGTACGTCTACTACCGGGGAGTTTCCACCTTTCTTAGCCGCTCCGGCCGATTTAATGGCGTCGGTAATCAGGCCGTCTTTTATATTGCCTGGGCTTGGGTTCATGTCGAAACCGGAGCCAACTGCCTCGGCAGCGCGGGCATAAGCACGCATCAGGCTTCCGAATCGTTCCGCAATTTCGTCGTTCACGCAACGGTTAATCAGTTCCTGTTCCACACCGCAAAGCTCCGGGAACTCCGACAGCACAGACTTGCCATTAAGGGCAACCAGCAGGTCGGATACGTGGCCCAGCGCCGGGTTGGCCGAGATACCGGAAAAACCGTCGGAACCGCCGCACTCCAGGCCAACCACCAGTTTGCTGAGTGGGGCAGGGGCACGTTTCAATTTATTGGCTTCCACCATTTCCACAAACGTTCTGCGGATAGCCTGCGATAACAGGTCTTGCTCTGTTCCTTCTTTCTGCTGCTCCAGAATAATAAGCGGCTTAGAGAAGTTAGGATCAAGTTCTTTTATTTTCTGTTCTAAGATGCTCACCTGGGCATTTTGGCAACCAAGGCTCAGCACAGTAGCACCAGCCACATTGGGGTGATGAATATAAGCGGCCAGCAGCGCGCAGAGCATGTTCGCATCGTGGCGGGTACCGCCGCAACCGCCTTCGTGTGTCAGGAATTTAATGCCGTCTATGTTCTCGAACACGCGCTTGTGATGTTGGCCGTTGCTGCCATGGAACGGAAGACTTGCTATTTCATCTTCCTTGCCTTCCTTAAACAACTGCACCATCTGGTGTACATATGTTTTGTAAGCATCGTGGTGGCCAAAGCCGAGCTCTTCTATAAAGGCTTGTTTGATCGTGTCTACATTTCGGTTTTCACAGAAAACCATCGGGATCACGAGCCAGAAGTTACCTGTTCCTATCTGGCCATCGGCACGGTGATACCCCATAAATGTTCTGTCAACCCATTTAGATACATCAGGGGCATTCCATTCAGTCAGTGACTGGGTTTTGCCGGTAAACGCTGATGCCGCGTGCTTCACATTTTGGGTTGTAAGCAGGCCGCCAACAGGTATCGTGGTCACGGCTTTGCCTACCAGCGAGCCATACATTTTAATTTCTACGCCAGGAGCTAGTTCCTGCTCTGCAAATTTATGTTTGGCAGCAACATTATCGGCAAGCACAATCTTGTTACCGTTATATTCAACTACCTCACCATACTCCAGGTCTGTCAGTGCTACCAGCACGTTATCATCAGGATGGATTTTTAAAATTTTCTTTGACATATCAATGCTAATGGTTATTAGCGCAATCGATTGCGCGATATTGCAAATAAGCAAAAAGTATTTCTTAAATTGAAAATAATCCGACAAAAATTTTTAATGTTATCGCATCCCCCGTAAATATCTTAAAAAATAGCTAATTAAAATGGTTGGTTGGCATTTCTGCTCAAAGCTGCTATCTTATATCGATTTACGCTAACTTACCACCGTAAACAAGTCATTCAGAGTATTCAGAATAATAGCTTCTTAGAAAAATTCAAAAAATATTACCCTGCTTTTGGTTATACTGCCGGCTGTGGCTTTCAGTTAAAGTTGCTGGTGCCTTCCTATTTGCAACGCCTGTTCAATGCAGTTGCTTGTTAAAGTTTTTCCACTACCAGCACGGCCTGTTTTACATCTTCGAACTTCTCCAGGCCTGGGTAAGGCTTAATTTCTTTAAGTGTGATGCTGTAAGAAGTCTGCCCGATTAAAACAGTAACGGTGTGCGTACTGCGTGGGGTTTGGCCTGTGCAGCCTCCAATGCAAAGCTCCAGCGAGTCGTTTTTACCTTGGCTGTTAGCAACCGACAATAAAACGGAGGCAGCCCCATACTGAACACAGGTTACTTGGTCCGGACAACGAGAATCGTTTAGTTGCTTAAGCGCCAGATGAAGCTTACGCGGAGCTTCCCCACCTGCCAGCACCACCTGCTCACCAGCCTGAATCGAGAACTCTTTTTTAAATGGAATACCATCTATTAGTGTCTGGGTTGTAGCAGGTGCTTGCAGGGAAGCCGGATCTACCTGGCAGTTCCAAAGGAGAAGGGCCAGTAGGAGGTAAAAATACTTGGTTATCATGTGTGCAAAAGAATTGGGTTTACACTACTAGGAGCCCAATTGCAGGCGATAGGTTGCATGCAGAATGGTTTATTGCAGCTTGTTCTTAGCTAGAACTTGCCTAACTAACTGTAAGCCTTAAAGTTTGAAAGGAAGAAAAAACTACAAAAACTATCAGTTGCTGCCTCTTCACAGCTAAGCTGGTAAAAGGAATTAACCAGTAGGCAGGAGTAACAAGCTGCCAGTGCCGCTTTTAGGAGTATACCCGGTTTATAAGGGTTAAACCTACGGCCACGAGCACAAATACAGAGATCAGGTTCAGGAAAAATCCGGCCTTTACCATTTCAAAAATTCGTACATATCCGCTTGAGGAAACCACAGCGATGGGCGGTGTGGAAACTGGCACCATAGAGGCAAAACCCGATGCAATGGTGACCGGCACAGCCAGCAACATAGGGTTGGTTAACCTGCAGCGACCGGGCAATATCCGGCAAGACCGGCACAAAAATAACTGTGAGCGCCTATATTGCTCCTTACCTCTGTAATATAAACGGTTAAGGTGGTGAGCAGCAGTATCGTAGCCAGAGTAGCATGGTGCCTTCTCCTGCCGTGTTAATACTCTGCTAACCTGCAATTCAGGAAGCTCCCGGTTTACCTTGTGCAATATAAAAATTAGGGTCTACCACTATTTTTGCACCTTTTTTCAGGCCTGTCAGTTCCTGCCAGTTGCCTGTTGGTTGCAGCCACTGCTCTTTTCCGGCCACAAACACTTTTACAGGCATGTTAAAGCCGTTTACGGTGTTGGTCCAACGGTATTGCAGTTTGGTACCATCCAGTTTGTACTCCAGGCGGGGCAGGCGCGTGTCGCGGAGGTACTGGTTAAAAAAGTTGCTGAGGTCGCGGCCGGTTTTCTGACTCAGGTAATCTTCTATTTGCTGGGTGGTAACGGTTTGGTGGTAAAAGTCTTTGTTGAGGCCGCGCAAAATGCCGCGCCACTTCTCATCGTCGTTCACGATCTGGCGCAGGGTATGCAGCATATTGGCACCTTTAGGGTACATGTCGCCGGAGCCTTCCTGGTTTACATCGTAATAACCTATAATCGGGCTATCGTTCTGTATGTTTTTGCGGATACCAATAATATAAGCGTTACCAGCCTCTTTGCCATAATGGTACTCCACAAACAGGTTTTCGGAGTAGGTGGTAAAGCTCTCATGAATCCACATGTCGGCAGCGTCTTTGTAGGTAATGTTGTTGGCAAACCACTCATGCCCCGATTCGTGTACAATAATGTAATCGAATTTCATGCCCCAGCCACTGCTGCTCAGGTCGTAACCCATGTAGCCATTTTGGTAGCCGTTGCCGTACGTAACCGAGCTCTGGTGCTCCATGCCCAGGTAGGGCACCTCCACCAGCTTGTAGCTGTCTTCATAAAAAGGGTAGGGGCCGAACCAGTGTTCAAATGCCTGCAGCGTGCGCGGAACATCCTTAAACTGCTTTTTAGCTTTGTTCAGGTTATCGCGGAGCACATAGTAATCGCAGTCTAGGGAGCCTTTTTCTCCCTGGTATTTTTCTGAGAAGTGTACGTAGTCGGCAATATTCACGTTCACGCCGTAGTTGTTGATGGGGTTAGATACAAACCAGTGAAATGTTTTGGTGCCATCGTTGTTGGTATCGACCTTGCGCAGCCTGCCATTCGACACGTTGGTAAGGTTGCCCGGTACGCGCACGCTTATCAGCATGCTGTCGGGTTCGTCGTACATGTGGTCTTTGCAGGGCCACCAGAGGCTCGCACCGTCACCCTGGTTAGAGGTGGCTACAAAGGGCTTGCCGTTGTTATCTTTTTGCCAGGTGAAACCACCCGTCCAGGGAGGGCGCACGCTTACCTGCGGTTTGCCACTGTAGTGCACCTCCAGGGCATTTACAGCACCTTTCTCCTGCTTCTCAGTAAGAGTTATATACCAGGCGTTTCCATCTTGCTTTACTTGGAGGGGTTTGCCATCCTGCAGCACTTTCTCCATGGTCATGGGAGGTTGCAGGTCGAGTTGCAGGAGCTGGTTAGGTTCCAGTACCTTATAATGCACGGTGTTCTTGCCCCGCACGGTGCTGTCGGCGGGGTTTACGGCAATGTCGAGGTGGTAGTAGGTAAGGTCCCACCAGGCACGTTCGGGCGTTATAGAGCCCCTGATGCTGTCTTGCCGGGTAAAGGTTGGCTGCTGGGCCAACGCAGGAAGCACCGATAAAGCCAAAAGTGAAGTGAGTATGCTGCGCAAATACGAATTTTTCATGTACTTTAAAATTGAAATAAGAACTAGGCGCTGTGCTGGAAACAACTGGTAATGTACCAATTATTCAGATGAAAACAGCCTTCAGAAGCTTTTTTGAATATTTTGCGCTGAGGGCTTGGGAAAGAGAGTTACTTGTTTTACTAACTAAAGTAAACTGGTTTTAGTTATAGTGACTAAACCCTCGGCTATTTTATGATCAAAATCCTTCCGAAGGCCTTTTTCATTAGGATAATTGATGTTACACACCTTCTGGTAAGTAGGCTTCTACAAGTTGGCTATTAAACTAATAGCGCCAGCTACTCTCGTATTTTATAGATTATAACTTAGCGGACAAGCTGAGGCGGTGCTTTAATTCAAGCCTGATCTCGTATCTTGAGCATGTGTTTGCTTCGTAGCAAGGCGCACGCAGGTCTGGAAGACACTGCGAGGTCTGGTACAAGGAACACCCAGCCAGACCCTTGGCAACAAATAGCCGAAAAACTTTCGGAAGGCTGTTTTCATAAGAATAATTATGGGTGCCGATTCTGTTTCTTGAACTGGTCTGCCGTGTTATTGCTGGTTTAGCTGGAAGAATAGAACAACTGCTTGCCGTAACCAAACCACTTCGCCTCCGTTGCTACTTTGCACACGCCTCTCTTTTGGCTGAATTTTGCATGATATGAAAATGAAACGTTATAGCCTCGCTGCCTTCTCGTTGGCTGCATGTTTGTGTTTTTCAGGATGTTCCTCAGACCCGGTAACCGGTAAAAAGGAGCTAATGCTGCTATCGGAGGAGCAGGAGATAGAGCTGGGCAAGCAGGCCGACCCTGAAATTGTGGCGCAGTTCGGGCTGTACCAGGACCCTGCGCTGCAGAAGTTTATACAGGAAAAGGGGCAGGAGATGGCCGCTGTGTCGCACCGGAGTAAGCTGGAGCATCAGTTTAAAGTACTCGATTCGCCAGTCATAAACGCCTTTGCAGTTCCTGGTGGCTACGTGTATTTTACGCGCGGCATACTAGCGCATTTTAACAACGAAGCACAATTTGCCGGTGTGCTGGGGCACGAGATCGGGCATGTGGCGGCACGGCATTCGGCACAGCAGCAGAGTAAAGGTGTGCTGGCTCAGTTTGGACTGGTGCTGGGCCGCATCATAGCACCGGAATTCGAGGGTTTTGCCAATGCTGCCTCGCAGGGAGTAGGTTTGCTGTTTCTCAAATTCGGTCGCGACGATGAACGGGAATCGGATAGGCTGGGCGTGGAATATGCCACCAAGCTAGGCTACGATGCTGCTCAAATGGCCGACTTTTTTAATACACTGCAGCGCACACAGGAGAGCAGCGGTGGTGAAGAAATGCCTAATTTTCTGTCTACTCACCCCGCTTCGGCAGAACGATCTAAAACGGTGCGGCAACTGGCCCAGAAATGGCAGCAGGAAGCCAACCTTACCAATGCCAAAGTTAACCGCGAAAGTTACCTGAAACTGATAGATGGCATGACCTACGGTGAAGACCCGAAACAGGGGTATGTGGAGAACGAGGTATTTTACCACCCCGACCTGCGGTTCCGCTTCCCTATTCCTACAGACTGGCGCCACGAGAATTCGCCGCAGCATTTCCAGATGGCACCGAAAGACGGTAAGGCCATGATGCTGCTGACGCTGGCGCCGGGTGAGTCGCTGGAGGCTGTGGCGGAGCAGCTCTTGCAGCAAAACGGCCTGCAGGCACAGCAAACAAAACAGTTGACGGTAAATGGCTTGCCGGCACTGGCCATTGTGGCCGACCAGGTGCAGCAGCAGCAAGTTTCGCTCCGGGTGCTTACCTACCTCATCCAATATAATGGCAATATTTACAGCATCATGGGTATTGCTTCGCCTGCAGAATTTGAGAACTATGCCCCACAGTTTGAGCGCACCATGCAGAACTTCGCCAGGCTCACCGATTCCGATAAGATAAACCGACAGGCCGAGCGCATCCGCATAAAAATGCTTAGTCGCAGCAGTACCCTTGCACAGGCACTTCGTAGCTTTCAGGTGCCGGAAAGCAGATTGGATGAGCTTGCCATTTTAAACGGTATGCAACTAGACGATCAGCTTTCACAGGGAGCTATGATTAAGATTGTTGAGAGATAGGAGAGGGAATAAAAGTTTGGGTGCTTTGCGAATTGGCAGGTGCTTTTCGCTTTGTAAATGGGGTTCCAATTCTCTTAGTAACTGCTTGATCCGGAGCGCTCATGCGTTACTGTTGCATAGTTTTGGCTCCGAGCGCTCAAGGCCGCATGGCCTCGTCTTTGGCCATCGCCGCTGCGTTCCCTCCTGCCTTCGCTCGCGCTCAGGCTGCCGCTCAGGCGGCACCGGATCTCACTAACAGAGGGCCCCTACCCCCGGCGGCTCAAGCCAAAGACTGGGATAGTTCGATAGCTGAGGCCGTTGATAGAGCAGTAATAATATGGTAATTCGAGATGCTGTTTTAGTTGTGATGATTTGTTTATCACAAATATTTCAAGAAAAGTCCTCCTTTGAAGGGGATAGGGGGATGTTACAATTACAGTGGTAGTTTACTGTTCAGCTAGTAGCTCAGTTCAGTTTTGAATGTTTAGTCTGGGAAGCAAATCATTCCCGAAACTATTTTAAGGGGTGCAAAAAATGCTGCGTTACATCAGTTAAAGAAATTACTTACTAAATCCAATATTAGATCTACTGCCTCAGCTATTGAACTATCCCAGTCTTTGGCTTGAGCGCCTTTGCAGGTTTCCGGTGCCGCGGGAGCGGCAGCCCGCTTGCGGGCAGGAAAGATGCAGCAGCGCGATGCCCAAGGACGAGGCCCCGCGGCCGTGAGCGCTCAGAGCCCTCGCAACGGAGCAAAAAAGCCAGAGGGCACCGGATGAAGCAGTTGCTAAGAGAGCCGGAGCCAAATTTAATATATAGAAGCAATCATTAAAACTTCTCTCTTTTAAACAAAAAACCTCCCTAAACTAGAGAGGTTCTTTATAGAAAATGGGAAATTCAATGTTATTGTAGGCCGCCACCTTCACCTTGCTTGGCATCATCATTTCGGATGCTCTTTTTGCGACGGGCTGGTGTCTGCTGCATTTGACCGAAGTTGTAGTTAAAGGTAACTTTAAAACCACGGTTGTAGTTGTTCATTACAATGTTCTGGTCAAAGGCATCTGTTCTGAAATTGGTGCGCATGCGCATGTTTCTCCGGAAGGGGTTATCAATACCGAAACTGATGCCGCCTTTCTTATCGAACAGCTCTTTTTTAAAGGCAAGGCTGTGGTAAGAGAAAGAAGCAAAGCTGCCTTGCAACTGTATTCTGCGGGAGTTAAAGCCGCCGTTAAACTGGGCACTGTAGCCTTTACCTAACTGGTAAGCTGAGTTCAGGTTAATGTTGTACATCCAGCCATTGTTGCTACCGTATTGTTGGCTGTTCAGGTCTACGAAGTAGATGTTGGAGCTGCCCGAAATGGTCCAGTCGTTTACCGGTTTTACGCTGCCAAACAAGTTAATACCATAGGTTTTGTTCTGCGCAATGTTCCGGAACGTGATCACCGTTACAGAGTCATCTTCGAGGTAAGGCAATGTTTCGATGGCATTGTCGGTTTGGCGCATATACAGCGAGGCACTCAGCGAAGTGGTTTTAAAATAGGTGCTGTAGCCAATCTCAAACAAATCGGTTAGTTCCGCGTCGAGGGTCGGGTCGCCTACAACCACTGTGTTTCGGGCCTGCACCTGGCGGTAAGGGTTCAGGAAGTTAAGCGACGGCCGCTGAATACGCTGTGTAAAGCTGGCTTTAAACGTATGCATATCTTTCAGGGTGTACGACAGAGCCACACTCGGTATAAAGTTGTCGTAGTTGCTTCCGAAGGCCTGGTTCTCTGTTCTCAGGTCCGCTTTAATGTCGGTGTACTCGTAGCGGCCGCCAAGTTTTACGTTCAGTTTCTTTTTTACAGCGAAACCGTAGGTTAAATAAGAGGCATACACATCCTGCTCATAAAAGAAAATGTTCATAGAGTTTTCGTCGGGGCCGTTTGTGCGGAGGGTGCTGTAGCGGGCATCGCTGTCTACATCTCTGAAAATGGTTTTAGCACCTACCTCTAAGGTTGTTTTGTTCGCAAACGGATGCGTATAATCCACCTGGAAAGTCAGCTCGTCGTTGCCGCCATCGTTGATATTGCGCACAAACTCATACGGGTCCATGCCTCTTTCAAAGGTATAGTCCTGGTTGGCTTTGTTGTTGATGTCGGTATAGTTGTAGAGCGACAGTATGGCAAGCTCCTGGCCGGGTTTAAACGTGTGCAGGTAATCCAGGTTAATGTCGGCACCCTGGCGTCTGAAGCGGTTGGTTACATCGGCATAGGTAAGTGGGCTGGGTTCTCCAAAAATAGTCGAACTTATCTCCTGGTCGTTTTGCATCCGGAACATGCCACCATTAAAGCGCACGCCACCCGATAAGCTGTTCTTTTCGTTTATATCATAATCGAAACCCACTTGCCCATTCATAAAACCACCCTGCGGCCTGGTGTTGCCACTGAACTGGAAAATATTGTTTCCTCCGTTAGAAAAGCGTGTAAGCGCTATGTCGCCTTTGTTGTAGAACAAGTTGGAACCGATGGTGCTGTTAATGCCCAGTTTGCCCTGCCGTATGTTCAGGCTGGCGTTTCCGTTGCTGGAGCGTGTGCCACCCGTTAGCGCCACAGAGCCGTTTACGCCCTGCATGTTGCTGTCCTTTTTTGTAATGATGTTGATAATACCGGCAGAACCTTCCGCATCGTACTTCGCCGATGGGCTGGTAATAACCTCCACCGACTTAATCATGTTGGCCGGAATCTGCTTAAGCGCATCGGCAATGCTGCCAGCCATGATAGAAGAAGGCTTGTTGTTGATGAGCACGCGTATATTGGAACTGCCGCGCAACATCACGTTACCATCTGTGTCTACTGATAAGCCTGGTACTTTCTGCATGACGTCGGCTGCGTTGCCGCCGGCGTTAGTAGCATCTTTTTCGGCGTTGTACACGGTGCGGTCAATTTTCTCCTCCACCAGGTTCTTTTCGCCGGTTACCACTACTTCTCCCAGATTTTGCGAGTTGGAGGTAAGGGAAATTGTGCCCAGGTTCAGATCCGCATTATCGGAGGCTACGGTAACTTCCTCCATCACTAACTGTTGGTAGCCGATAAAGCTCACGTTTAGCTTATATTTTCCTGCTGCCACCTTATCCATTACAAACCGGCCTTTGTCATCGGCCATGGTGCCGTTTACTGGTTGGTCGGTGCGTAGGTCTAGGAGGGCTACTGTGGCGAACTCCACTGGTTGTTTTGTAGCAGCATCAAGCACAACACCACTTATTTTAGCATTGCCTTTAGAAAGAGCGGCCTGTTGTTGCGACGTGGTTTGAGAAGCGGCTGGTCCTTGTGCCAGCGCAGGAAAGGTGGTTAAGCCCAACAGCAGGTAAAGTAAACTTTTTTTCATGTTATATTCTGTACTAATGAAAGCAGGAAGCTGGTTGAAGTGCTTCACGTTACAAAGAAAGTCTAAACTCCAGAAACGCCGAAACTGAATATACCAACACCATCAATTCCTATATAGAAAGGCAGTATAAATCTATAAGCAGGAAGAGATACAGTATACAACCCTTGAGCTGAAAATAGCAGTTAAGGCTTTGGAAGGGCATTTTCATTAGAATAATTTGAGCCTTTGCTGCTAAGCCTGCTGTAGTAAAACTCTGCTGTAACAAAGTGAAAAACCGTTGGGTTGGTGCCGCCATTGGTAACAGTATTGGACTTTAGATTCTCCAGTTCATCTATAGACAAATTATTGCATCACAGCAAGTTCAGTGAAAAGCTGCTGTAACTGTTTAAGTGCCTGATAAGTAATTTTTCAAAATAACTGTTGTAAGCTTACCTAATTGCTAAAATATTTTTAACTTTGTAGCAAATTCTATTCTCCAAGTGAGGAATTTATAGAAGAAGAGGCGAGAGAACAGGCTCCTGGACCCTCTGGCAACCATCCAAAAGGAAAGGTGCCAAATCCTGCCCAACCGTTATGGGGAAATATAAATTATTAAAATGAAAGACATCAACCACTGTTTTCCTTTTGCTGAAGTGAGCCTTGTCTCCTTCCACTCCACATCCTGCTGTTTGCCAAAAACAAGTTGTTGTTGCTGCTGTGCCGTTTCTAACTATTGGCAAACTACCCACTAAACAGCTTTTTCTTGAACTGAACAGGGCCTGCCTGTCGTTAAGAGTTAACCCTTACAGAGCCGCCGGATTAATTTAAATAAAATGGAAGGGTTTTGCTCAAAAGCAGCACTTCGACCCACGTGGCAAGTCGATCTGCGTAATAAGAGAAGGCAAGTGTTTTCAGAGAAACATATTTAATTTATAGAAGTTAACCCTGGTATGGTGACTTCACCAGAATAATAAGTAGAGAGATACCTTAATATATGCTAAGTTTCAGATCAGAACTGGAAAACCCTATTGTTGAAAAAGACATTATCGATCTTGAGAAAAAGATCAGGCTTTTTCGCGAAGGTAAATTAAACGAAGAGAAATTCCGTAGCCTGCGCCTGGCGCGTGGTGTATATGGGCAGCGGCAGGTAGGTGTGCAGATGGTGCGCATTAAGTTACCTTTTGGCCGACTGACTACGCAACAGCTGCTCCGCATCGCCTCCATCTCCGACGAATACTCTACCGGCAATCTGCACCTGACCACGCGTCAGGATATCCAGATACATTACGTGAGCCTGGACCGCACCCCGGAACTTTGGGCAAAGCTGGAGGAAGACGATATTACCTTGCGCGAAGCCTGCGGTAACACCGTGCGAAACGTAACTGCCTCTCCGGAGGCTGGCATAGACCCGGAAGAGCCGTTTGATGTGGCTCCTTACGCCGATGCTACGTTCCGTTACCTGCTGCGTAACCCGATCTGCCAGGAAATGGGACGTAAGTTTAAAATGTCTTTCTCCTCCAGCGACAAAGACACGGCTTTTGCTTACATCCACGATCTGGGCTTTATTCCGAAGGTGCAGGTAATAGATGGCCAGGAAGTACGTGGCTTTAAAGTGCTGATCGGTGGTGGCCTGGGTGCTCAGCCGGTGCTCGCACAGGTAGCTTACGAGTTTTTGCCTGAGAACCGTATTATTCCGTTTATTGAAGGCGTGCTGCGTATATTCGACCGCTACGGCGAGCGCAACAACCGCAACAAGGCCCGCTTTAAGTACCTGCAGAACAAAATAGGCATGGAAGAGGTTATGCGCCTTGTAAAAGAGGAAGCAAAAGCCCTTAAAGTGCACGAATTCGATATTCCGAACAGGGAAGGCCTTAACCCCGCTTTGCCTGCTCCAAAAGCACTGCCGGAGTTTGTAATCGAAAACACAGACAAATATAAATTGTGGCTGCGCACCAACACGTTCCAGCAAAAGCAGGAGGGGTACTTTGGGGTTTACCTGAAAGTGCCGATTGGCGACATCAGCTCCGACACTGCGCGTAAACTGGTGCCAGTAATCCGCGACTATGCTGCCGATGAACTGCGCGTAACGCAGGGGCAGAACCTGCTCCTGAAGTTCGTGCGCGAAGAGGCGTTGCCCTATTTCTTTACCAAGCTCGACGAGCTGGGTCTGGCAGAACCAGGCTTCGATACGGTAGCCGATATTACCACCTGCCCCGGCACCGATACCTGTAACCTCGGCATCTCGAACAGTACCCATATTACCAAAGTGCTGGAAGATGTAATTGTACAGGAGTACCCGGAGCTGCTCTTCAACACAGACCTTAAAATTAAGATCAGCGGCTGCATGAACTCCTGCGGACAACATGGTATGGCCGGGCTTGGTTTCCATGGTTCGTCTATTAAGAGTGGAAAAAGTGTGGTGCCTGCGCTGCAGGTGCTGTTTGGTGGTGCTACGCTGGGTGACGGTGAAGGCCGCATTGCCCAGAAAATAATTAAGGTGCCCAGCAAAAAAGGCCCGGATGTGCTGCGTTACGTTATTGAAGATTACCGCGCCCTGAAACTGGAGAACGAGAAATTCCATGAATTTTACGAGCGCCACGGCAAAGACCACTTCTACCAGCTGCTGAAACCACTGGCCGACCTGACCAACCTGACCGCCGATGATTTTGTGGATTGGGGGCACCAGGAACAGTACCAGCCAGCCATAGGAGTAGGAGAGTGTGCCGGTGTGATGATAGACCTGGTGGCAACCTTGCTTTACGAGTCTGAAGAGAAGCTACAGTGGGCAATAGATGCCTTTGAAGAAAAACGATTTGCCGACTCGATCTACCATAGCTACAGCACCTTTGTAAGTGCTGCCAAAGCCCTGCTGCTAGATAAAGGAGTGAACTGCAACACGCAAAACGGCATCATCAACGATTTCGATACGCATTATGTAGCAGATGGTACATTCGCCTTTGAGCCTGATTTCAGAACGGTGGCACTGCAGATAAACCAGAACGAGCCGGGTAAAGCTTTTGCTGAGAAATACCTGAGCGAAGCAAAAAGCTTCCTGAACAGCGCCAAAAGCTTCAGAGAAGAAAAAGTAGAGGCTATATCCAAATAAGCCCAAGGTTGTCAGAAGCCTTGATACTTCAAGACAAAAAAACCTTTGGAAGGCCATTTTCATTTGAATAATTCGGTGGAGAATGGTTTTAGAATTCATCAAATCTGATAGATGCAGGTCTGGCTTTAACCGGGCCTGCATCTTTTTTAAACGTACCCTTTGGCAAAAGTACCTTTCGCCAACTTACGCAAAAGGTGCCTTAACAGTAAGTAAGTGAAACATGAGTGACCAGTTAACACCTGCAGCACCCTCAGAGCCGATAACCCCTAAACCAGTTAATCCGCTTTTCCCGGTTTTCCTGAAACTGGAGCAGTTGCATGTATTGGTAGTAGGTGGTGGCCCCATCGGGCTGGAGAAAATGACGGCCATCCTGAACAACTCCCCCAACACCCAAATCGATTTAGTAGCTCCTGATATACTGCCCGAGATTCTGGAACTTCCGGCACGGTACCCGAAACTAACGCTGCACCAGCGAAAATTCGAGGAGCGGGACCTGGAGGGGAAAGATATTGTACTGATCGCCACCAGCCTGAAAGAGCTGAACAGGGAAATACGCGATCTGTCTAAAAAATACAAAATATTGACGAACGTAGCCGACACACCGGCTATCTGCGATTTTTACCTGGGCTCTATTGTGCAGAAAGGTAGCCTGAAGCTGGCCATCTCCACCAACGGGAAATCTCCGACCGTTTCCAAGCGCATACGCGAAGTATTGGATGCTACTTTTCCGGATGAACTGGAAGACGTGCTCGACAGGCTGGGAGCCATCCGAAACCAGTTACAAGGTGATTTTGCCTACAAGGTAAAAAAGCTGAATGAGATAACTGAGGTGCTGGTAACTCCTGAAGAACCTCCAATATCGGTTCCAGTAAAGCCTAAAAAAGCGCCAGTGCCAGTAGCGCCAGTGATGGTAAAGAAAAGCAAGGCCTTCCGTCCGAAGTTTATCCTGCTATATTCTGCCGCTGCACTGGCCCTGATGGTAACCGGGCATCTGCTGTTCAGTTACATTCCGCTTAGTACCATTGGTGGCATGGCCGTAAGCGCCTTCCACGAAATAGACTCCAGCATTCTTATCTTTATACTGGGTGGCTTTATTGCGCAGCTCATAGATGGAGCGCTGGGTATGGCCTACGGTGTGAGTGCCACCACCTTCCTGCTTTCGTTTGGTGTAAGCCCTGTGGCAGCCAGTGCAAGTGTGCATACTTCCGAAATCTTTACCTCGGGAGTATCTGGGCTGATGCACCTGAAGTTCGGCAACGTAAATGCAAAACTCTTCCGGATAATTGTGTTGCCGGGAGTAATCGGAGCCATTATCGGTGCCTTTCTGCTTTACAGCCTGGAGCAGTACATCCACTTTATCAGGCCGGTTATTGCCTGCTACACCCTGTTCCTGGGTATCCTGATCATTAAGAAAGTGCTCAAGAAAAAGGTGAAGAAGAAGCCGGTGAAGCGCCTGGGTTTTCTGGCAACCTTGGGAGGTTTTATGGATGCCATTGGCGGCGGCGGCTGGGGACCAATTGTTTCCTCTACACTCATTGCCAAAGGCCGTCACCCGCTCTACACAGTGGGCTCAGTTAACCTGGCGGAATTTTTTGTATCTGTGGCCAGCTCCGTTACCTTTATTACCCTGATCGGCTTAACCCACTGGCAGGTAATTCTGGGGCTGGTGATTGGGGGCTCCATCTCTGCTCCCATAGCGGCTTATATCGCCCGCAGGCTGCCAGCTAAAACCCTGATGCTGATAGTAGGTATTGTAGTCATTATCATGAGCTTACGGCTGATTTATATGGCGGTGGTGTAATGTTCGGGCTTGTCGTGTGGGACAGGTCGCGGCCTGTCCGTACATCAGGCAAATGTTCAACAAGTTTTTGTACAGCCTATAAACTGTGGCGCATTTGACGTAAATTTGTTCCATCACTTATTTAAGCTAGATTTTATTACCCTATATATGTCGAAAAAAGAAACCAAAGCCATCCGACTTCAGGCAAAACGCTCACACAACCGGGAGCACTCAGTGCCACTTTACCTTACCTCCAGCTTTATGTTTGAGGATGCAGAGCAGGCAAGAGCAATTTTTGCAGATGAGGAGCAAGGCAATATTTACTCGCGCTACTCTAACCCGAACGTAGACGAGCTGCTGGAGAAAGTGTGTTATTTAGAAAAAGCCGAAGATGGCTTTGCTTTTTCCTCTGGCATGGCTGCTATTTTTTCGAGTCTGGCGGCGCTGCTGAAATCTGGCGATCATATTCTGGCAGCACGTGCTGTTTTTGGCTCTACGCACCAACTGCTCACGAAAGTGTTTTCGAAGTGGGGCATCACGTTTTCATATGCCGATGTAAGCAATCCTGATGAGTGGGAGAGCCTGATTACGCCTGCCACCAAAATAATTCTGGTAGAAACGCCATCTAACCCCGGGCTAGAGATAATTGACCTGGAGTGGTTAGGCAAGCTGTCGAAAAAGCATAACCTCATACTGGCTGTGGACAATTGTTTTGCCACACCCATGCTGCAAACGCCTGCCGATTATGGCACTGACCTCATCATCCACTCCGCTACCAAGTACATGGATGGACAGGGGCGCGTGTTAGGTGGGTTGGTAGTTGGCAGAGCAGACCTGATTGCAGAGATTCGTTTCTTCTCGCGGCACACTGGTCCGGCCATGTCGCCTTTTAATGCCTGGGTTATTTCCAGAAGCCTCGAAACCCTGTCGCTGCGCATGGATAAACATTGCAGCAACGCCCTTCAGCTGGCACAGACCCTGGAAAAGCATGAAGCCGTGGAGGTGGTGCGTTATCCGTTCCTGCCATCGTTCCCGCAGTACGAGCTGGCCCGGAAGCAGATGAAGCAGGGAGGAGGCATCGTAACACTAACCATAAAAGGTGGCTTTGATGCAGCGAAACGTTTTCTCGATAACCTCGACTTGATCAGCCTAAGCTCCAACCTCGGAGACACCCGTACAATTGCCACGCACCCGGCCTCTACCACACACTCTAAATTAACCGAAGAAGAAAGACAGGCAACCGGCATTACCCCCGGCCTTGTGCGTGTATCAGTTGGTCTGGAGCATGTAGAAGATATTATCGCAGACATTACCCAAGCGCTGGATAAAGTTTTAGTTGGTTAAGTGTTGAAAGTTGGTGAATATGTGAGGAAGGAAGAGTTTCTTCATGTAATAAAGCCTTGATTTAACTAATTGTACCCTTGGCAGAAAAACTACCAACTGTCTTTGGAAGGGCAGTTTTATTAGAATAATTGGTGTGGCTGCGCTGCGCCAAATTTACAATCAGAAATTAAAGATTATAATTTTCCTCAAAGGCAGTAGAGTAGCAGAAAAGCCTAAGGTCCTTTGTCTTCAAAAAAGCTTTGGAAGGCAAAAATCATTAGAATAATTTATGCAGGTAGAAACCGCCTAGCCTTATGCGATTTTTTGCGGCAAGAAGCTACAGAGAGAACACCTGAGCTAGGTGCACTTAATGAAAATAAACTGTCTGAGCGTTCAGCGAGTTTTTATTTTCTTGATTTTTTTGGTTCTTTTTGTATCAAGATAAAAAGAACAAGAAAGCAGGCAATACAACAACTTCACCCAGAGGTCACAGCTGAAACAGAAACTATGCGAACTTAGACTTAAATGCCTAAAGCCACAGCTAAAGGATCTCGCCCACAAGATCCTTCCAGGATGACAAAGCGGGAAGGGCGCAGTGAAGAAGCGAAACAGTGGAAGAGTGAAAAAGAAGAAACAGTGGGAAAGTGAAGAATCAAATCAAACTTCATTTTTAATTAATTGAATTAGGCACTTGTTTAATGGCTAAGAAAGCTGTAAATTGATTGAAATAGAGCTATTTACATG
>NZ_VRTY01000117.1 GCF_008017455.1 Pontibacter qinzhouensis
AATGTTTTGGCTTATAAGGCACATTGTTCTGGCTGTAAGTGGCCGGCTTGCCGTCGGGAGCCATATATACACGGAACATGGCAAAGTCGCCGGTGTGGCGGGGCCACATCCAGTTATCGGTGTCGCCGCCGTATTTGCCTACAGAAGAAGGGGGAGCACCCACCAGACGAACATCTGTGAAGCGCTCATACACAAACATGTAATATTCGTTTCCGTTAAAAAAGTCACGCACATAGCTCACGTACTGCCCGTTGCTGCTGGCTTCTTTGGCAATGGCTTGCACACGCTGCCCTACCTTCTGGGCACGCTCCTGCTCAGAGGTGTTGTTGTTGATGCCTTCCAGCACCTGTGCTGTCACGTCTTCCATGCGCACCAGAATGTCTACGAACAAGCTGGGGTTCGACAGTTCCTGCTCTTTCGACTTGGCCCAGAAACCATCGGTCAGGTAGTCGTTTTCGGTACTGGAGTGCGACTGTATGGCGCTGTAGCCGCAGTGGTGGTTGGTCAGGAGCAAGCCTTCCGCAGAAACGAACTCGCCGGTACAGAAACCGCCGAACTGCACGATCGCATCTTTCAGGCTGGAGTTGTTAACGCTGTAGATCTCTTCGGCCGTTAGTTGCAGGCCCTGCTTTTGCATATCGGTGTGGTTTAGCCGCTTTATGAGCAGCGGGAGCCACATGCCCTCATCTGCCTTAGCCCCGAAAGGCAGGCTCAGCGAGACCAGAATCAGGAGTGAAAGGATTTTTTTGAACATATTATTTCTTACGATGTAGTTTGTACAGGCAAAAATAACAAAAACTGTGCATTAATGGTTAGTTGGAAAGGAAGGAGTAGGAGGGGTTTTAAGTTTCAGCCCATTCATACCGCTAGTCAGGAGGCGAATCGCCAGATTATTCAAATGAAAATGGCCTTCCAACGCCTTTTTTGTAATTTAGTGGTTTAGGGTGCTGGCAGTACATTAAAGCTAATTTGTTTATGACCTGGCTTATACAAAAACTATTTCTTGGAATTATCTGGGTATACCAGCACCTGATTTCGCCTATTACGCCAGCGAGTTGCCGCTACACGCCCACTTGTTCTACTTACGCCGTGCAGGCCATTAAAAAGTATGGTCCCTTTAAAGGCGGTTGGATGGGGCTAAAACGTATTGGCCGATGCCATCCCTGGGGCGGCAGTGGCTATGACCCGGTGCCCTGATGCTCCATGAAATAGTTAGTACAGGATGTAAGAGCCGATATTTTCTGGCACATGCGCTTTCGGTAATAACGCATACTTTTTGATTTAATATCTTAGTGAAGCAAGTAAAGGGAAGCTTCTATTCCGAGGATTTTATTAGCACATCAGCGCATTAATCCATCAGCAGATTATTCAATTATTCTAATCAAAACAGCCTTCCAAAGATTTTTGATTGAATAATAGTCAAGGGTTGCAATTCTGTGAAAATGGCTACATTTGCGGGCATTATGGAGCAGATAGCAGAAAAGACTTTGCGGGTGTACGGCTTACAATTCGGGTTGCTCTGCTTAAGTTCTTTCCTGTTTTTTGCCAGCTTTAACATGATTATACCGGAGCTGCCTAACTACCTGAGCAGCCTTGGCGGAGAAGCATATAAAGGGTTAATTATTGCGCTGTTCACGCTTACAGCAGGCTTGTCGAGGCCATTTAGCGGTAAACTGGCTGATAAAGTTGGGCGCATTCCGGTGATGGTGGCAGGAGGAGTGGTATGCCTGGCCTGTGGTTTTTTGTACCCACTAACTGGTTCTGTGGCGGCTTTTCTGTTGCTGCGTTTTGTGCACGGTTTTTCTACGGGGTTTACGCCAACTGGCATTGCAGCCTATGTAGCCGATATTACTCCGGTGAACAGGCGCGGGGAGGCAACGGGTATGCTGGGGCTGGCAGGTAGCCTGGGTATGGCAGCCGGACCAGCTATAGGAGGAGCTATTGCCAATTTCTACTCACTCGATGTGATGTTTTATGCCTCTTCTGCCATGGCTTTTCTGGCAGTGGCTGTTGTAGGCCGCATGCCCGAAACCTTGCCTGCACCGCAGCAATTTAAGCTGAGGCTGCTGAAAATAGGTAGAAACGAGGTGCTGGAGCCGCGTGTGCTAAGTCCGTCGGTGGTGATGTTCTTCACTATTTTCTCGTTTGGAATTATTCTTACTGTCGTGCCCGATTTTAGTGAGCACCTGGGCATACAGAACAAAGGCCTTTTTTTTACAAGTTTCACGCTCTCTTCGTTGGCCGTACGATTTCTGGCAGGAAAAATTTCAGATAAATACGGGCGGGTTACCATTTTAAAAGTAAGCGCTGCTGTGCTTGTGCTGGCCCTGGTATGGCTGGGGCTTGCTACATCTATGTTCGATTTACTTACGGCAGCGGCCATTTTTGGCATCGCCTCCGGCATGAATTCTCCCACCGTTTTTGCGTGGACCATAGACCTGAGCCACGAAGCCCACAGGGGTAGGGCCATGGCAACCATGTACATCGCCATGGAGGCAGGTATTGGCATAGGTGCCCTTACGTCCGGCTGGATCTATAATAACCAGGCTTCTAATTTCCCGGCCGTGTTTTTTTCAGGTGCAGCAGCTGCGGGCCTGGCTTTTTTTTACCTGATGCTTTTTGCAAAAGAAGCTAAGGCTTAACAGGTTGTAGCCTTTGGCCTTTATTTGCTTCCCTGCATAGCAAAATTTTTTTCTGGTTACCTACATCTGCATTTGCTTTGTTTCCGTAAGTGAGCCGGGTTGTGGCTTTTTCTGTTGTTTTAGCACCGCTGGTGGTGCAGAACAAGGGCGGCTTGGTAAAATCTTTATATTCAACAAAAGCGAAATGCTTAATTTAGAAATGGTACCACACGTTTTTTCAGGGTTATTGCTATTTGCCTGCAATTCGCCTAATCGGTAGCATAAGCCACATAAAACTTTGAGCTTTAAATTTTAACGTAAAATTAATGAATATCTAAAACCTTTAATCTGTCTGTTACGAATACACATGGAGCGGCCAAACTGAACACCGGAAACCTGAAAAGAAGTAGTACCTGTGAGAGGTGTTCTGGAGTGTGAACAACAGCAAAAGGCGAAGCTATTAGCATTTAAGCTGACTGCCGCGAGTAACTAAATCATTTAATAAACATCTAACTATAAGCGTACCATGTATCCTAAAGTATTTATGTTTTTCAGATCATTATTATGTTTTATCAGCCAGGATGAAGCGTAGCACTATATAAATAGCTCTTAACTATTGCAGCACACGCCTCATAGCCTTTTTGTTATGAGGCGTATTTCGTTTATAATAGCCTAATGTACGTTCGTTCAGCATGCTGTTCGTCAGCTAAGGTAGTGCAGCAGGGGCACCCGGTTTGTTATTGCCTGGTTTTATAGGAGAACTTCGTTAGGAGTTCTCTTTTTTGTATCTTACCGACTGAAATTGAGGCTGGCAGGCGCTGGCAAAGTAACTTATATGAATACTGCTTTTCTTGATTATTTATACCACGAGCATCAGAAGGCGCAACACCAGGTGTCTGATACAGCTATTTGCCAGCTGATAGAGGGAGTGGTGCAACTGCTTTTTCCGTCGTTATCGGAGCGCCAGTTCAATAGCCCGGAGGAGCTGAAGGCCTATGCCAAGAGTTTAAAAAAGGAGCTGCACCGGCTGCTCTCGGGTATGCAACCTGATCTGCCGGCACCTGCCAAAGTGTTAACAAATGCCCTTATGGAGCGTTTGCCACAGATACACCAGCTCATGCTGCAGGATGCCTCTGCTATTCTGGATGGCGACCCTGCAGCCCGCAACTTAAACGAAGTGATCAGGACGTACCCTGGCTTTAGGGCGGTGGTGTTTTACCGCCTTGCACACGTGCTCTACCGTCTCCAGATACCATTGCTGCCACGGGTGCTGTCGGAGTACGCGCATGCCAAAACCGGCATAGATGTGCACCCGGGCGCCAACATCGGCTCTCACTTTTGCATAGACCATGGCACCGGTGTCGTAATAGGCGAAACAGCCATTATCGGAAACAACGTTAAAATTTACCAGGGTGTAACCTTAGGAGCCATGAGTGTAGACAAAGCCATGGCTTTTACAAAGCGGCACCCAACCATAGAGCATAATGTAGTTATTTATGCCGGCGCTACTATTTTAGGAGGCAACACCGTAATAGGGGCAAACAGTATTATAGGCGGTAACGTATGGCTAACAGAGAGTGTGCCACCGTACTCGCGGGTTTACCATAATCCACAGATTAAAGTCAGCCGTTCAGCTGGCCCTGCAGAAGTAATAAATTATTCAATTTAACTACATACACATGAAAGCTACGAGCATTCTGGGAACCATAGGCAATACGCCTGTTGTACGAATTAATAAGCTATATAAGAAGGATGTAGAGGTATGGGTGAAGATGGAGCGGAGCAACCCCGGCGGTAGTATTAAAGACCGGATAGCGCTTGCGATGATAGAAGATGCCGAACAGAGAGGCTTGCTACACCAAGGCAGTATTATTGTAGAGCCTACATCGGGCAATACAGGAGTAGGTCTGGCTATGGTTGCCGCCGTAAAGGGGTATGAACTTATATTAGTTATGCCGGAATCTATGTCGATTGAGCGTAGACGGCAAATGGCTGCTTATGGCGCCAAAATGGAGCTCACGCCTCGCGAAAAAGGCATGAAAGGTGCCATAGAACGAGCCCGAGAGCTGGCCGCTGAAAACGAAAATGCCTGGATGCCGATGCAGTTCGATAATGAGGCCAACACGAAGATTCACTACGAAACCACAGCGCAGGAAATTCTGGCCGATTTTCCGGAAGGCTTTGATTACATGATTACGGGTGTAGGTACTGGCGGCCACATAACTGGCGTTGCCAAGGTGCTGAAAGCGAAGTTCCCGAACCTGAAGGTGTATGCAGTTGAGCCTGCTGCCTCACCGGTCCTGAGCGGCGGACAACCTGGCCCACATCCGATTCAAGGGATAGGAGCTGGCTTTATTCCCTCTATTCTGGATACCTCTATACTCGATGGCATTATACAGGTGAAGCCGGAGGAGGCATTTGACTACACACGCCGGGCTGCTGCCGAAGAAGGCATCTTTATGGGCATTTCGTCTGGGTCGTCGTTGGCTGCCGTGGCCCAGAAGGTAGAAAGCGAAGTTCCGGCCGGCTCCCGCATCCTTACCTTCTGCTACGATACCGGTGAGCGTTACCTGTCGGTGGAAGGTTTGTTTGTGTAAACAGCAGAGCACTATTTCTTAAAAGCCAGAATTATACCTCCTGTAGCTGTGCCTAACCGCAGCTACAGGAGGTATTTTTTGCTATTCTGTGCTGGAGACCCTTGAGTCTTTTTAAGTGAAAATGCTTTTGAAGGGTATTTTCGTTTAAATAATTTAAGCCGTATTAGCCATATGGTTTTCTCATCAGATTGGCAAAGGTTGTAAGATTGCAGAAGTCTAGACCCTGGTTTGTATCAGAAAACCTGCTTGTGCCGGATAGGTAGGGTGGCATAAAAAAGGCTCACATTTCTGTGAGCCTGGTGTGGAGCATATCGGAGTCGAACCGATAACCTCTTGCATGCCATGCAGGACTATAGCTTTTTCAGCAGTTTATACATGATTTCAAAAGTGCTTAATATGTGCATTACGTGTATGTTTTAGCTGTTTTTATCTTGCATTAGATTTCTTTAATTTTCATGAATTCGCTATATTTGTATGTACTTTGTATGTTATATTTTTAAAGTACATACTTTTAGCAGCTGCAGCATGTTTGAATATAGCCTTAAATAGGGAGTTAAAATAGTTGCTCTTCTGGATACCAGGAAGCCTAACAAAAACGGGACTTATCCTATCAGGGTACGAGTTACGCACAAGCGAGTGCAAAAATATTATTCAACTGATACCGCACTTACCGTACCGGACTGGGAGCGCCTATAGCCTTCCGCATTCCCGCTTCTATGTTAGCTGCGGCCCTCTCCCTAGCAGGGTCGTCTGTGGCTACCCTGGCTATTTTGTCAATGGCTGTAGGTAGAAGTCCCACTATCAGAGGTGCTACTGCTACCTTGTCGTACATTACTCTACCCTTCTATAAATCTGGTTCCAAACTGATTTAGCTGCCACCTCGGTCCTTGAATTGAGAAAGTATTCTGCATTAGAAGCTTCTTGCCTCCAAACCATTTCCTTTGAGTCCATATATGTTATTTCATTAATATTTTCATTTGGCCCATCACCTAGCCTTATTAGCACCTTGCCGTCTTCTGTATAAATAGTGTATGGCAGTTCGTCTCTAATAAATGCTCCTTCTATCCAAAAAGAATTGCTTCTTGTTGTACTAGTAAATGTATAAGGGTGGTATCCTGTGCCACGGCTTGCTGCATGAAGCAAGCCTCCAGAGTTATCATAATAAAGGGTTGTATTGCCTTGAATTGCCCAGGTTCCTATAATTTGTTCCTTCGCTTTTTTTTCGTTGATTTTTTGATCTGGCTCGACTTCATCTTTATCTGTTGAACAGGAAAATAAAACAAACAGAAGGAATAAAAAATTTAATTTCATGATGTGCTGTTTAAGAATTTAAGGAATGTTTTTTTATTGTTTACTCATGATACTCTGTTACAAGATTAAACCTGCTTGTATGTACTTTGTATGTACCAACAAAAAAGCACTTACCGGTTTTATCCTGTAAGTGCTTGATTATCAAAGTGGAGAATATCGGAGTCGAACCGATGACCTCTTGCATGCCATGCAAGCGCTCTAGCCAGCTGAGCTAATCCCCCTTGTTTGTGATGCAAAAATAGAACAAATTTTCTGATTCCAAAATAGCTACCTTAAATTTCTGAAAATAAAAAAGGCGGGAAATGTTCCCCGCCTTTTTTATTTTCAGTTTATCTACGCTTCTTAGTTGAATATATAACGTAAGCCTATCTGACCTACCCACCTAGAACCACCTATTGGTGCATCAGAAATTGTGTAAGGTAAATCTGTGCCTCTGCGAGCAAATTTATAAACAGGTGTATTGCCTTCGAAACGATCAAGATCCAAAATTTGGAATGTATTATCGAAGTAAGATGAGCCATAACCATAACGTTCACCCCAATTTTTATTGATCAGGTTGCCTACATTCAGGATGTCTATAGTAAACTGAAGCGTATTACGCTTACCAGCTATATCTGTAAAAATGTCCTGAGAAAGTTTAACGTCGAATTGATGGGTAAATGGAGTTCTAACCCCATTCCTCTCTGCATATTGACCTCTTCTGTCTGCCAAGTATTCGTTGTTCTCAATGAAGGTGTTGAATGCAGCCCATTGTGCAGCTTGCTCAGCATCAGTTCCTGCAAATCTAATTTCACTAGCATCTCTAGGAATATAAATCAAGCTTACATAATCGCTAGTAGAGGTACTGAAAGTAGATCTATTAAGATCTCCTCTTACAGTATAAGAGAAAGGTGTTCCAGACTGGCCTGTGTAGAATAAAGAAACGGCAGTTGCTAATTTTGAAAGATATTCTTTTCTATAAGATACAGCACCTACTATTCTGCTACCTACATTAAACGGGGAGTTACCAACTGTAAGGTTATTAGAACCATTAACTGATGCTACTCTGTAATAGTTAGATTGGTTTTGCGATGAAGTACCTGGGTTTAAATCTTTAGATTCTGTGTAAGAATAAGCTAATGAACCATAGAAGCCATTCTCAAAGGATTTCTGAAGTTGAGCTGTTGCAGTCCAGGAGTAGCCTTTATTTACGTTCTCAATATATACAACTTCGGTGTAATTAGGAAGAACTCTTGTATTAGTAGCTGGATAAAGAGTTCTGTTATCAGCTCCTTCCATATTGCCTGAAGGCTCAACCAAGTTGATATTTCTGAAATTAAATGAATTCAGGTTTTTAGAATACAAGAATTCTGCAGTACCTATTACTCCTAGTGGTAGTTGCTGATCAATAGCAATGTTAGTTCTGAAGATTTGTGGAACTTTAAAATCACTAGCTAAAACAGTAATATTACCACCTGGTTGAGAAACTGTTGTTCTTTTCGTCTGGTTAAACGGATCTGGATTAAAAGCTATAGCAGGAGCTGCATTATTTGCAGTAGAAAGTCTGTTCTGATCAAGCAACACACCTGACTGTGTGAACGCACCGCCAGCCCATACAAATGGAAATCTTGATGTGAAAATACCAGTACCACCTCTTACTTGTGTAGTACGATCACCTTTTACATCCCAGTTAAATCCAAGACGAGGAGACCACATAAATGCTGGTTTAGGCATTCTATTAGTTCTAACATCATAACGCTGTGCCAGTACCGAATTATTGAAGTCTTCGTTTTCCATTGGCTCATCGAGGTAGATTGGAACGTCTAAACGAAGACCTGCAGTTAAATTCAGGTTGTCAGTTACCTGGAACTCGTCCTGACCATAGAAGCCAAGTTGCATTGCTTTAAATTTAGCTCCTTCTCTAGGGTCAGATGTTCTGCTATACTGGTAAGTATAACCGCTAGCTATTCCTCTTTCAAAGTTTTCAATGGCAGTATAAGGTAAATTTGTAGCTGGATTTAAATTAGTTGCAGGAGAATTAGTAAATCTGTAATCACCATAAGCATTGCCTATGAATGCATTATACATATCATACAACTCATTGTGAGTACCAACGGTAATGGTATGTTTACCCTTAAAGATTGTCACGTTATCGGTAAGTGTAAAGATATTCTGGTCAAGCTGGTTTACTGTTGAAAAAGCTTCTGTACCTAATGAAATGCTTCTTGAACCGCCTAAGTCAATAAATACTCTTGGGAAAGGTGCTCCTGGTGCTGTTCGTGGTTCTCTTACTCTTGTATAACCAGCAACAAAGTTGTTAGAAATACTGTTCGAGAAACGGCTGTTAAGTTCTATTACAGCTGAATTGGTTGTACTCTCCCTAAGGATGCCTCCATTAGAGAAAGTAAGAGCGCGTGGAGTTCTGCTAATTTGTACTGTTTCACCAAAAGTGTAGCTATAGCGAGCAGTAAGTTTGTGTTTTTCAGATAGATTCCAATCTAAACGACCAAATAACTTTTCAGATGCTGAAGTTTCGTTCTGCTCGCCAAATGAGCCTGGGTCATAACCTAAAGCTAATGCTCTAGCTGCAACGCGTTGTGCTTCTTCAAGTGTAATTTCAGAGCTTGGTTCACCAGGAGCAAAGCTACGAGGGGTAGTGCTTGAAGTCTTCTCAGCATTTAAGAAAAAGAATAATTTGTCTTTTATGATTGGACCACCGATACGGAAGCCGTATTGCTTTTCAGAAAAGTCAGCAAAACGTGTTCCTGATTGCCCTTCACCGAGTAAGCCTCCTGGAGTTTTGCCTGCTAAATTTTGATTACGTGTGAAGTAATAAGCTGAACCAGAAAAGTCGTTAGTGCCTGATCTTGTTACTGCTGAGATACCACCACCTGCAAAGCCACCTAATCGAACGTCAAAAGGAGCTATCTGAACATTGAACTGCTCGATAGCGTCTAATGAAATTGGGGAGGTGCCTGTGCTGCCACCGTTCGTGCCTGTACCCGAAAGACCGAATACATCATTGCTTACAGCACCATCAATAGTTAACTGGTTAAATCTGTTGTTGATACCTGCAATTGAGATTGAAGTACCTTTAATATCAGCCTGTGGAGTCAAACGAACGAAATCGTTAATTTGACGAGAAACTGTAGGTAAAGTCGCGATTTGCTCAGATCTAATTGTAGTAGCGGCACCTGTTCTGTTACCATTTATAATGTTATCTCGGTCGCTTACTACTTCTACCTGATTAAGAGATAAACTGCTTGGGTTCAGCGTGAGATTTAGATTGAGTGTCTGGCCCAGTGTTAAAGAAATATTTTCAGTAACTCTATCTTGAAATCCAACAAAGGAAACAGTGATAGTGTAAGGACCTCCAACACGCATGTTCTGAATATTAAACCGACCTTGGGTGTTAGTTGGGGAGGCATACTGGGTATTAGTTGGTGTGTGGATTGCAACAACAGTTGCACCTGGAAGTTCTTCACCGTTGTTATCTCGTACAACGCCGCTCAATGAAGCTGTTGTGCTTCCCTGTCCCCAACTGAGCTGAATAGGTAAAATTAATGCCAATGCTAAGGCAATCCTTAGATAAATGTTCTTCATAAAGAGGTTTTTTTTACAAAGTTAGTAAGTGTTCGATTGTGTAATGTAAAGTTAGTGTTAAGAGTTGATGGTTGCGGTTACGACGGGGGAGGCTTACATCATAGGCAGAATCGGGTTAGCTCTGTTCAAAAAGATGGTTTAATACTAAACTAAAGAGGCGGTCTAACCGCCTTAATAAATATTTTCTGATAATGATCTGAGAAAAAGTTGTTTTCGATAACGCCGAGGCTGGTAGAGGCATGAATAAACCGTATTTCCTGGCTGCTGATAACTTCTGTTACCATACCCACATGGGTTACTTCGCGGCTGTTTTTAGAGGCTCCAAAAAATACAAGATCGCCTTCCTTCAATTCTTTCACTCGAACTGTTTTGCCAAATCGGCTTTGTTCTTCGGAGGTGCGGGGAAGTTTAACATCGATACTCTCGAAAGAGGTGCATAACAGGCCGGAACAGTCCATGCCTACGCGGGAGGTGCCGCCCCAACGGTAGGGGGTGCCGGTGTAGGAGCGGGCAGTCTGTATAACAGTGGCAATGTTCTGGTCTACGTCCCGTTTTGGAATACGGGTGCGACTGGTGCGATCTTTAGAGCCGGAAGAGGGTGCCTGCTTAGTCCGGCCGGCATAGTTGCCAGACTTTTTGGCATGCCTTTTCTCCTGGGCAATTTGCCGGGCCGATTTATAATTTTCACCTCGTTTGCTGAAGACTGGCCCCGATGACTGGCAGGCTGCCACTAAAATCAGGAAAAACAATAAGATACCAGAAGTTGTGAAAAATTTTCTCAAAGCGTCCATCCAACAAGAATTGATACAAAATTATAAAAAGAAGTATAAATTTAGAGAATACTGCCCATTAAAAAAATGAAATATTTTTCAATGCCTTCTCTATTTACCTCAGGAGCTGGTGTAAAGCCGTTTTTTACCCTGAAAAAATTATTATAAATCGTGCTTGCCACTCGGTTTTAGGTATAAAAGTGCACGATTCTACAGCTATTACAGCTAGCATGGTATGTGTGTAACGCTGTTGGCTTGGGAGGTATTGCCTCCTCTGCAGAAGTAGCTTCAGGTGGTTTTCAGATAAGGCAGGAACCTGTGCGGCGTGCAGGTTTTACCACTCCGTTACCAAACTGCCAATAGCCGGGTTAAATAAGCGTAAAGAAGGAAAAATGATTGTTAGTTAGCTTTTTTGGGGGTTTTCTTCTATCAGATTATCTTAGAGGGAAGGTGGTGAGGTGTTGGAACTGGTATCCTACTTATGTAGGTGCAGCACGTGATAAAGAACCTGATAAGCAGGAGGTGTTTCAGAGTTTAGTCAGAATTATTTAAATGATTTCGGCCTTCCAAAGGCTTTAGCGCTATGTAAGCACCAAGGGTCATGTGGCTTCAGGTAAAGAAGAGGGGTAAGACTATAGCAAAGACTCTATATACGCCTGTTTATATACCTGTTTTCCGTAGTTCTACAAACCGTTTTAAGTTTAGGTATATTAGAATATTTAAAATTTTCTAATGAAAATGGCCTTCAAAAGTAAAAGTTGTTTTTTAGCTCCAAGGGTTATAAAGCAAGAACCGTGCAACTGGTGTGGTGCACGGTTCTTGCTTTAACAATAGATCTGATAAGGAAGGTTACTTTATTGGCGAAATTAATGTACTGCATAGGTTGCCTCAGGCATTACCTGTTCCAATAAGTTGCTTTAAACTAATGCCGATTTTCACCAAAAACCAGCGGCAGCGTTTGCTAATTTTTATTTTAGTTACAAAGCTGTCAGAACAGCTACGGGTTATATACCTGATAATCTGTTTTTCTGAAGTAGTTCGCTGTCCATACCTCTCAGGTTCTGCCATGCCTGCATCAGGTTCACGTGCGATTCGTTTACAGGTGCTTTGGCGTCATACCGATGGTTCTGATCGAGGTTTGCCATATTAATCAGGTGCTCCTGTTGCTGTGTTTCCTGGGCGGTACTGAGGTTTGCCCTTAAAACGGCTTCTTCCAGTGTTTTATCTTTGTTCATAATTTTTGTCTGATTAAGTTATACAGTATGCTAGGCGGACAAAGATATTGTTTCACGCTTTTTATGCTCTTCCACCATAAAATTTTTCAGGTAGCCAGCAATGTCATCCATGTTGCCTCCCTCTAATGAATACGTACTGTTCTCAAGATGGATTACATAACACTCATGAAAAAATTGTTTCCACTTCTGCAGCGATTTCATGGAAGTAAGTTTGTCGCACTCACCCCAAAGAAGCAGCGTGGTGATGTCTTGTATGGTATGGCGGTTTTTCCATTGCTCATTGTACCAGGCAGTTATATCGGCTAGCTCCTCGGCACCAGGTACTTGCCGCGCTCCCTGCTGGCTGGCCAGTTTTTTAGCCAGTGTAGGCCTGAAAGCATGCAAACGGGCGTATAACAGTTTGCCCAGGTGCAGGGTAGGACGGTTGCTGCTGCCTGCCTGCTGCCTGTTTCCAGAGAATGTGCAGCTTGAGGTGTTCAGCAATACAAGGTTCTTAACACGATCTGCCTGCTGAATGGCGTAGGCCAGGCCAGCGGGCGTACCAGCATTGTGCAGGAGCAGCGTCATGTGCTTCAGGTGCAGGCTCTGCAGGAGCTGTGTCAGCAGGTGGGTGTGGCTTTTGGGGTTGTAGGTCCAGTCTTCCTGCTGACCTGTTTGCGCCGAAACAAAGGAATCGATAACGATGCAGCGATACTGGCTGCTGAGTTTCTTAAGCAAAGGCCGGTAGAGCGAAGGCCAGGAGGGAGTGCCGTGCACAACAACCAGTGGTGCGCCCGCTCCTTCATCTATATACGTCAAGGTGCCGGTGGCAAGCTTCAGCGTGCCCATCCTGAAAGAAAGGTCGCTTAAATCCTTCTGTGATTTCATAAGCTAACAAATGTTATTCTAACTGATATACTTTATACCCGGTGCGAGGTTGTAGTTTTTCCGTGAAAAGAGCTACCTTCAGGCTCTAGAACGATATAAATGCGTTAAATGAGGAGTAAAAGCATGATTATAACAATTGGGTAACAGGTAATGTGCGGCATAGCAGGTGTTTTTGCATTTTCTGAGAAGGGCTTGGAGGCGCACCGCCAGCTGGCAGCTGCCTCTGCTGTGCTGGCACACCGTGGGCCAGATGCAGCCGGTCTGTTTGTAAAAGGCCGTGTTGGCCTTGCCAGCCGCAGATTGGCTATTATAGGAACCGGAAAAGAGTCTGACCAGCCCATGACCGATAGCACCGGCCGGTTCACCATTGTTTATAATGGAGAAGTATTCAATTACAAAGCCTTGCGCAAAGACCTGCAAGCTGCAGGAATCGACTTTAGAACCGACTCCGACACGGAGGTGGTGCTGCAGCTATTTAAAAAGGAAGGCACCGATTGCCTTAAAAGAATGCGGGGCTTTTTTTCTTTTGCCATTTATGATGCTGCCGAGGAGGTGCTCTTTCTTGCCCGCGACAGGTATGGCGAAAAACCTCTTTATTATTATAAGGATGCCGACAGGTTCTTGTTTGGCTCTGAGCTGGGTGCGCTCATAACCTTGGGTGTTCCACGTGAAGTTGACCTTACTTCGCTGTACCAATACCTGCAACTGACCTATGTACCAGCTCCGGCCTCTATGTTACAAGGCGTGAAAAAGCTACTGCCGGGCCATGCGCTGCAGGTACGAGCCGGAAGGGTGCAGGAGCAGGTGTGGTTCCGCTCGCCTTTAGGTGGCGACCTTACTACCCAAAAGTCCTTACCATACGCACAGCAGCAGGTAAAGCTGCAAAGGCTCCTGGAGCAAGCCGTGCAGCAGCGCATGACCGCCGATGTGCCGGTAGGAGCCTTCTTAAGCGGTGGCCTCGACTCTTCGGTGGTGGTGGCGCTGGCCGCAAAACTAAACCCGCAACTCCAGACCTTCTCGCTTGGTTTTACCGACAGTCCCTATTTCGACGAAACCCAATATGCAAGGCTGGTGGCCAAAAAACTCGCAACCAATCACACCGAAGTCCGTCTGAGCACGCAGCAACTGCAGGAGTACCTGTTGCCCATGCTTCGTTCCTTAAGCGAACCGTTTGCCGACTCCTCTGCACTGGCTGTTTATGCACTTAGCCAGGCGGCCAGCCAACAGGTAAAAGTGGTGCTCTCCGGCGATGGTGCCGACGAGCTATTTGGTGGCTACAACAAGCACCTGGCCGAGCACCGGGTACTAGAGGCAGGCCTTGGAGCAACAGCCGTAACAGCCCTCGATTTTCTGTGGAGCAGGCTGCCATCCTCCAGGAATTCTTTTATGGCGAATAAGGTCCGGCAGTTTCATCGGTTTGCTGCCGGAGCACGTCTTTCGGCGCAGGAGCGGTACTGGCTGTGGGCAACCTGGCAAACCGAAGCAGAAGCCTTGGCTTTGCTTTCTGAACGAAATAGACTAGAGGCATCGGGTAGGCTCTACAGAGCCCGCAAAGGCAGGCTCACGGCTTGCCTCGATAATGCTTCTCCTGACCTGAACAAAGTGCTCTGCGCCGATACGCACCTGGTGCTGGGCAACGACATGCTGGTGAAGATCGACCTGATGGGTATGGCCAACGGCATAGAAATAAGAAGCCCCTTTCTGGATCATAAGGTCGTGAAATTTGCAGGAGCATTGCCAGCTGCCTCTAAAGTGGCCGGTACGGTTCAGAAGAAAATACTGAGAGAAACTTTTCGGCAGCAGTTGCCGGAAGAATTGTTTAAGCGCCCAAAGAAAGGTTTCGAAGTGCCCCTGTCGGCGTTGTGGCAAGGCGACACCATGGCTTTGTTGCAAGAATTGGTGTCAGATGAGTTTATTGCCGACCAGGGTATTTTTGACCTGCACCAGCTACGGCAGCTTAAAAGGCAGGTAGCAACTGGTGGCAGCCACGCCGCCACTCGCTTTTGGGCAGTTGTCGTGTTTCAGTTTTGGTACCGGAAATGGATATTGAATGAACCAAGCCCATTGTGACCCTTGAGACCAAAACACTCAAAATAGCTTTTGGAGGGCGTTTTCATTTAAATAATTAAGCTTCCTGTTTACCTGTTGCCAAACCAGCCAAAACGACGACGACGCTTATTCCAAGTTGTGAATTCCAGATATCTTAAATCTACTATTCGATAACCTGACAAGCAACCAGCCGCAATTATTCAAATGAAAACGCCCTTCAGAAGCTATTCCTAAAGATTTCGGCCAAGGGCAAGGCTGTTTAGCGCTTGCTGCCATAATTTAAAATTTGGGAAAGCACATGTGCAACATGTTGTGCTGGAGTGGTTAAACTTCTCAGGCATTGGCGGTATTCTCAAAACTTCTTGCTATATTTCATATTAAGATAGTCGGTAATACCTCAGTTGTTTGACTTTTCTGAGGCTTCCGGAATAATATTTTGTTACTGAATTTAATATACTAAAAACTAACAAAACCGCTGTTTTAAGCTAAATTAAGTGCATTTCAGGTATTTTAGTTGTAAAAAATAGGCAGATAATAATAAATTTATATATAAAATGAATATTTTTTGTGCAAATTTTATGCAACAGATACTAAATAACTCTAAATTTGTAACTTCAACCTAATGACATTAATATGAAAATTGCTGTAGTTGGCACTGGCTATGTAGGCTTGGTTACCGGAACCTGCTTTGCAGAAGTAGGTATAGATGTAACCTGTATCGATATTGATACTACAAAAATCGAAAACTTACGGAAGGGAATACTTCCTATATATGAGCCTGGCTTAGAAGAAATGGTGTTGCGTAACGCGCAGAAAGAGCGCCTTTCTTTTTCTACTGACCTGGCAGCAAGTGTACAGGGCTGCGATGTAGCCTTTATTGCTGTAGGAACACCTCCGGGTGAAGACGGTAGTGCCGATTTGAAGTATGTGTTGGCCGTGGCGCGCAGCATTGGGCAGAACATAAACGATTATACAGTAGTTGTAACTAAAAGCACCGTGCCGGTAGGTACAGCCAACAAAGTGCGTCAGGCCATTGAGGAGGCGCTGGAGGCACGTGGCGTAAACATTCCTTTCGATGTTGCCTCTAACCCAGAGTTCCTGAAAGAAGGAGCCGCCATCGAGGACTTCCTGAAGCCGGACCGTATTGTAGTAGGTGTTTCTTCTGAAAGAGCAGAAGATGTGATGACCAAACTTTACAAGCCATTCCTGATGAATGGTCACCCGCTCATTTTTATGGATGTACCGTCTGCTGAAATGACAAAATATGCCGCTAATGCCATGCTGGCGACTAAAATCAGCTTCATGAACGACATCGCCAACCTATGCGAAATTATGGGTGCCGATGTGAACATGGTGCGTAAAGGTATTGGCAGCGATGCGCGTATCGGTAACAAATTTATTTACCCAGGCATAGGTTACGGAGGTTCCTGCTTCCCGAAAGATGTG
>NZ_VRTY01000118.1 GCF_008017455.1 Pontibacter qinzhouensis
ATATACTGGGCAGATTCCATGGCTTTTTTATAAGATTATACGAAACCATAGAAGTCTGCGTAACTCCTATGCTATTATTAACTCATCATGTTTTATCGAGTCGAAAAACTTCTCAATATCAACTTTTAAAAACTTTACCTTATCATTTGTTGTCGGAAAGGTAAAGCTGTTAATCTCACGTATATAGCTGTTTGGTAACTTACTGTTGATACATTCAGGAAATGCATGATGAAGGGTTTCCTTCAAAAGTGATAAGACTACTTTGTCTCTAATTGTCGCAATTGAAATAACTCTAGGGTGCTTATTCTTTCCTTTAACTTTAAGTTTTTCTAAATAGGGGGAAAATTTATAACTGCTATTCAGGCACTTTTTTTGTATGATTTTAAAATGCTCAGTTTTTCTAGGTTCAAATTTAGCTGACCCAATTTTATCTATACCTTTACTATCTTTAAGAGAATGTTTGGCACTATAGACTTTTGCTATAGACTTTAATCTAAAGCTTTTTTCAAAAAATTTGCCTACAGTTAATGCTTTAATTTCCCTCTCCAAGATAATGCATATTGAATATATTGATAAATATAAATATAAAATTTAAGATTAGTTAAATGAAGATTAGAAATGTCTTTTAAGTAGATACGCTGATTATTAATCTCTGAACTTAATAGTTAAGATGGCAGCTTTTGCGAAGTAACCTATTTATTATCCAAATATCTTTGTCTAAAGATATAAATCAAAATTTCGTTAAAGTCTACACTAAACATATAATCTTGCCCTTCAACCCATTCACCATAGACCTCCCCGTTCGGGAAATCATACCTGCTGTCAGAGAACATCTGTTAGCCCAGAACACGCTGATTGTAAACGCCCCTCCCGGAGCCGGCAAAAGCACTTTGCTGCCGCTGGCTTTGCTGGACGAGGCTTGGCTGCAGGGCCAGAAGATCATCATGCTGGAGCCCAGGCGGCTGGCGGCCAAAACCATTGCCGAGCGCCTGGCGCAGCTGCTGGGCGAGGAGGTAGGCCAGACCGTCGGCTACCGCATCCGCTTCGAGACCCGTATTTCGGAGCGCACCCGCATCGAGGTTGTAACCGAAGGCATCCTCACCCGCATGATCCACAGCGACCGCTCCCTTACAGGCGTGGGCATCGTGATCTTCGATGAATTCCATGAGCGCAGCATCCATGCCGATCTCGCCATGGCCCTGAGCCGGGAAGCGCAGCACACGCTGCGCCCGGACCTGCGCATCCTGGTGATGTCGGCCACGCTGGATATGCCGCAGCTCACGAGCCTGCTCAAGGCCCCGGTGGCGCAAAGCATGGGGCGGCAATACCCCATCGAAACCATCTACACCGGCGACGCCGACGACCGCATGCTGCCCGAACTAACAGCCAAGGTCGTGCAGCAGGCAGCGAAGGAGCAGCAAGGCGATATCCTGGTGTTTCTGCCCGGCGAAAACGACATCCGGAAAGTAGAGGAGCTCCTGCGCCGACAGCTGCGGGGTGTTGCCATACATCCCTTGTTTGGGATGCTGCCTTTTAACAAGCAGTACGCCGCCATTATGCCCGACCGTAACGGCAAACGCAAAGTAGTGCTGGCCACCAGCATCGCCGAAACCAGCCTCACCATAGAGGGCATTTCGGTGGTGGTCGATACCGGCTTCGGCAAAACCTCCCGCTTCGATGCTAAGTCGGGTTTGTCGCGGCTGGAGACGGTGCGCATCTCCAAAGACGCCGCCGACCAGCGAGCCGGCCGGGCCGGTCGTCTGGGCCCCGGCACCGCCTACCGCATGTGGAGCAAAACCACCCATGAGCGCATGGCCCCGCACCGCACCCCCGAAATACTGGAAGCAGACCTTTCCTCGCTGGTGCTGGATATGGCGCAGTGGGGCATTATGGATATCCGTGGCCTGACCTGGCTCAACCCGCCACCGCGCGCGGCCCTGCAATATGCTACCGACATGCTGCACCAGCTGCAGGCGCTGGAGCATGGCCGCATAACCGAGCATGGCAAAAAGATGCACGCGCTGCCCTGCCACCCGCGCATCGCGCACATGCTGCTCAAAGCCGAAGAAGCCGACCAGGTAGCGCTGGCCTCCGATATTGCCGCCATCCTGGAAGAGCGCGACCCGCTGGACCGCAACGCTGGCATCGACATTAATTTAAGAATAGAAGCCTTGCGCCGTTACCGGAAGGAGCAGGGGCAAGGCAAGCGTTTCGGCAAGATAGAGAAAGTGGCCCGCTCGTACCGCAGCCTCTTCAGCATAGAACCCGACAACAGCCCCTACGATGAATTTGAAACCGGCGTGCTGCTGGCGCACTGCTACCCCGAGCGCATTGCCTACGCCCGCCCTGGCAACAACGCGCAGTTCCAGCTGGCCAACGGCAAATACGCCTCCGCTGGCCACCGCGACGACCTGGCGCACGAGCCCTGGCTTGCCATCGCGCACCTGCATGCCGGCGGAAGCGACAATCCGGGCCGTGTTTTCCTGGCCTCACCGCTCAACCCCAAAGACCTGGCCCCGCTCGTAAAGCAGCAGGAAAGTTACCATTGGGATGTGAACGATGGGGAACTAACCGCCACTCTCGACACGCGCATCGGCAGCATTGTGCTGCAAAGCAAACCACTTCCGCCACCCGACGAAAAGCACCGGCTACCGGCTATCTCCGAAGCCATTAAAGTCGAAGGCGAGCACCTGCTGGACTTCAATGAGGAGGTTACCCAATGGCAGCACCGCGTGCTGAGCCTCCGCAAATGGCGCCCACAGGAAAGCTGGCCCGACGTAAGCACCTCCACGCTGCTCATGACCAACTGGGACTGGCTGCGGCCTTACCTCCCGGACATAGAGGCCCCTGACGAGCTGATGGAAATAGAGTTGCTCCCGATCCTGCAGCAGTACCTCGACGAAGAGAAGCTGGCGCAGTTGGAGGTATTGGCTCCGGCTGCATTGCCGCTTCCGGATGGCTCCACCATCGAGCTGCAGTACCAGCCGGACGGTTCGCAGCCAAAGCTAGAGATTCGTCTCCAGGACATACTGAGTTGGCAGGAGCAGCCCCACGTGGCAGCAGGTGAAATAGCCGTAGAACTCCACCTGCTCACCCCCGATCTGAAGCTTATCACCACTGTATCGGATCTGGCCTCTTTCTGGAAAGGAAATTACCGGGTAATCAAGCGGCAGCTGGAGGCGGTGTTCCCGGAGGTGAAGTGGGAGAGGGGGGAGTGAAGAATAAGGATCTGTGGCATAGATTAAAAAAGGTAGGTAGTGGTTACACGGCCAGAGGCCGCGGAATAATAAACACGAGCCAGGAGGCTCGCGCTATGGTTATGACTTTCTATAACGTACCATGGCGCGAGTGTCTTCGCTCGTGACTTTTATTCCGCGGCCTCTGGCCGCTATACAAACAAAGTGTGCTTTATAAATGAGCAAAGCAGCTACGGAACAAAGGTAAAGCTGGAATAGAATTGCATACTAAGAAAAAAAATTATGCTAATGAAATCAGCCTTCTGCAGCTAGTGCTGCTCTGCAATAGCTACGCCCTTAACTACCACTCTGCCAGAGCCACACTGCAATCTGGGTTGGCGCTGCTCCAGGTATAGTATTGTGGTTCGGTTACAAGCCTGGCCATTACGGGGTTCATGAGGATGTATTCCTGTTTTTGCTTCAGAATATTTGGGTTATATAGATCGATAGGGTGATTGTGCTGTTGCCAAAACTGTAAATTACTGTTGTGGCTGTTGGAGGTGCTGAAGTATTTAAAAAGGTAAAGCAGCCATTCTTTCCGGCTTTCCTGGGGGTGCTCCTCTACTAATTTCAGAAGTCTTTTGGAGGTATAACTTTTAAAGTCACGTAAAATGTTGCTGAGGTTTCCTTCACCAGCCGAACAGATCATATGCAGGTGGCTTGGCATTAGACAGAAGCTGTAAATCTCCAGTCCTTTTTTGTTGCTACAATAGTTAAGGTTGTGAACGATTTCCTCTGCGTATTCTCTTCTGGTAAAAATATCAATCCAACCTACTACTGTCAGTGTTACAAAAAATAAACCTCCTTTATATATCTTGTATTTCTCTGACATACCTTTTGCAGTAGCTTAAATTTTTGAAGAACTCTAAACTCAAACTATGAAAGTTGCTGATATAAAATGCTTTAACACTCTCGGGTTTCAGAAGTTTAAGATCTGTGCGGCCAGAGGCCGCGGAATAAAAGTCACGAGCGAGGACGCTCGCGCCATGATAGATTATAAAAAGTCATGACCATAGCGCGAGCCTCCTGGCTCGTGTTTATTATTCCACGGCCTCTGGCCGTGTGGCTCTGCCTTCTATGATAAACGATATCATCATCTAAAACCCCAATCTACTTACTCCTTATCCCACATCCCCAGCAGTCTTTTAAACACGACGATTTCGCCGAGGTGGTAGGCATTGTGTTCGGCTACCAGGAGGGCCTCGCGAAGGAGGGTTTGGCCGTCTCCGTGCGGAAAGGGCTCGAACAAATCGTTTTCAGGATCCTGCACGAGCTGTACCATGGTTTCAATGCCTTCTTTTATGGCCTTGATGCTGGCATCCAGGGCAGCCTGGTCAGCAGGCGCGTACTCTTCCGGCCAGTAACCATCCGGCCATTCCGGCGACTGGTACTCCGGGTTCCGGCTAAACTCCAGGATGTCGTAAAGCGCAATGCGCAGGTGTTCTATCAGCTTCCAGAGGGTGTAGGGGAGGTTCTTCACTGTTTTACCCGCATCAGCCGCTTTAATGTTCTGCAACACCTCAGGCAGTGGCATAAAAGCTTGTCCACAGCGCATAAGCTTTGTCAGGTGGTCGCGCAGTTCTTGGTCTTGTTTCATAAAGCATTATAGCGGATAAACCAGCCTGGAGGTTGTGAAAACAGCTGCCGGATAGAAGGTACTTGCTCACGGTCGCCGGCGAAATATCAGACCACAAAAAGAGAGAGGTAAGGGCCAAATAATTGCCGGATGATATACCCTTTGCCGAATGCCCAAATAGAATGCCTACCATCCCGGAATTGATCCCAGTGAAATCGGATAAATGCTCTTCCGGATCCTGAAAAAAGTCTTCTGTCCTGTGTTTTGCGTCCTGTGTCCCATACCAGAGCAGCAGCCATAAAAAAAGCCTCCCGGTTAGTAGGGAGGCTTTTGACGAAGTAGCTAAAGAACAAGGCCGGTTTAGTTGCCTGGCCAGGAGATCCAGGGGATGCGCACCAGGATTAGGATCAGAGCGATAGCATAGAATATAGCGATGCTTTTAAAACCGGCACTGCCCTGCCCAATCAGGCGTTTCGCTTTAGAATACCCGATGGTTACCAGTACCACGGCAATCACCATAGTAAGCGGGTGCTCCAGCATGTAAAGCCTGGAAACAGAGTCTTTCATAGAATCACCAGAGAAATTAGAAACACCCAGAGGCGAAACGAAATACAGAATCAGGCCGAACACGATCTGCAGGTGCGTGGTTATTAAGCCAATAAGACCCAGTTTGCGGTCTTTATCGGTAAAAGTTTTGTTGCCGAACAGCCCAGCCAACGCAGCGCCAAGGCTTATAAGGAGCCCCAGTAGCACCAGGTAGGCCATGTAAGAGTGTAAATGTTGTAGTCCTGTGTACATGTGTATGGTGGTTTGTGTAGGGTGTAAAGATAGAAGAGAATGGTTAAAGTTATCCTGTAAATTTAAATTTTAACGCAATGCAGCCGCCTAAATTTTTGTTGTTTTCCAGGTGCCTTTCCGGAAGAGCCACCAACTCACCAGGGCATGGAAGGAGTGGCAAAAGGCAATGGCTACAAATATACCTGTGGCGTTTAGCTCCATGGTTATAGCTAAAAAGTAGGCGAGCGGTATTTCAATTACCCAGAGCACCCCGATATTAATCAGGGCAGGGGTACGAGTGTCGCCGGCACCGTTAAAAGCCTGCACCATTACCATACCCAACCCGAAAAAGATGTAGCCAAGGGTTATAATGGCTAAGGCCTGCGAAGAAATTCGGATTACTTCCGGATCGTTGCTGAACAGGGCAGAGAGCTTGTCGCCGAAAAGCAGGAAAACAGCGGTTGCGGCCGCCATAAAAATAACATTGTAGCGTGCTGTTAGCCAAACTGCCAGTTCTGCGCGTTTGGCTTTCTGTGCTCCCAGGTTCTGCCCTACAAGTGTGGCAGCAGCCGACGATAAGCCCCAGGCAGGCAGCAGCGTAAACACAATTAACCGGAAGGCGATGGTGTAGCCGGCAAGTGCATTGCTGCCAAACTCTGCAATCAGGCGGGTCAGAAAAATCCAGCTGGCAGAGTCTATCAGGTATTGGCCCACGCCTCCTGAAGAAACCTTGAGAATGCGCCAGATAACAGCCAGATTTATGACCACGTTTTGCCGCGTAATTTTGAGCAGGTGCTTGCCATTGAAAAGGTGGTAGAGCTGGTACAATACGCCTATGCTGCGGCCAGCGGTGGTGGCCCAGGCTGCTCCCTCTAATCCCAGCCCTGCTATGTTACCCACCCCAAAAATCAGAAGAGGGTCCAGTACAATGTTAGCTCCATTGGCAATCCAGAGGGCACGCATAGCCAGGTGTGGCAAACCTGCTCCCCTAAATGCGCCGTTTATCAGGAAAAGCATGATGATGGCTAAATTGCCTGCAAAAATAATCCGGGTATAAGTCAGGCCGGTTTCTATTACCTCAGCAGAGGCTCCCATCAGCATCAGTATGTCGCGGGCAAAGTAGGTAGCCAGCCCGCCCATCAGCAAGGCCAGAAACGCGCCGGTAACCAGCAACTGGAAATTAACAGTACCTGCCTCCTGGTAGTTTTTCTCACCGAACCTGCGCGAGATCATGGCAGTGGCTGCAATACTAATGCCCATGCCCACCGCGTAAATTATCATGAGAATAGACTCAGTAAGCCCCACCGTTGCGAGTGCATTTGCTCCGAGTCTGCCCACGAAAAAAATATCGACCACTGCGAACATCGACTCCATGAGCATTTCCAGAATCATCGGGATGGCCAGCAAAACAATGCCTTGTTTTATGCCCAGGGTGGTGTAATCCTGCTCTTTGCCCTTTACGGCATCCCAGACCAGCTGCAGAAATGATCGGTACGTTTTCATAGTTAGTGGTTAGTTGCCTCAACGTTTCTGTCTGGAAATTGGCCTTCACCAAAACAGAATCTCAAAATTATGAATTAAAGGCAATAGATGAGCATGCATCTTAGTCAGCCACATAAACTTTATATAGGACTCAGGAGCTAAGACCCATGGCTTTTCATGGCGGAAGGTTACCATGACAGGAAATTACATCTTCTAATTTTGAAGCTGGCGTAGCTGAGCAATTATTCTAATGAAATTGGACTTCAGAAGCCTTAACGCGGTTTTTTAGCCAAGGCTTGGATATAACCTACTTCTGCAATAATGCTGAGAAGTAGCTATGCGAAATTGCACTTTACAGCCAGGAGCCTTTGCTAAAGGATCTCGCCCACAAGATTGCTTCTGAATGACAGAAAATGAAGCAGTAGAAGTGAAGAGAGAAAAGAAATAAGTAGCTGCCCCACAAACAAATTATTCTAATGAAAATAGCCTTCAGAAGCGTTTAAGCACTTTTTATTTCGAGGGTTCGGCATACACTCTTGCTGTTGAGAGCTGGCGCTGTGAATTAAAAGTCTGTTACCTACTTTTAATTCACAGCGGCCAGAGGCCATGGAATAGTACACATGAGCGAGAACGCTTGCGCCATTTTAAAGAACAGCCTGCTGCTTTACCGCTATAGCGTTTCGCCATGCTGGCTGTAGTCGAGGCCTTCAATTTCTTCTGCTTCTGTTACGCGCAGTTTTGTAATCATATCCGTAATTTTCAGGAGTAGCATAGAACCAAAGAAGGCGAAAAAGGAAACACCTGCTAAGCCTGCCACGTGCACCAGAAACAGGGTGGTTTCGCCAAAAATTAAACCATTGCCCAACTCGATAGCCGGATTAATGGCCTGGCTCGCGAATACCCCGGTCAGCAGCATGCCGACCATACCACCCACACCATGGCACGGAAAAACATCGAGTGTATCGTCGAGGGTAGTTCTGGTGCGCCAGTCAACCACCATGTTGCTTACCACCGAGGCAATAACTCCAATTACGAGGGAGTGGGGTATCGAGACAAAACCAGCGGCAGGCGTAATGGCTACCAGGCCCACCACTGCGCCAATGCAAGTACCCATAGCCGAAGGCTTTTTACCTTTCATGGCATCGAAAAAAATCCAGGCAAGCGCTGCCGTTGCCGAAGCCGTTGTGGTGGTGCCCAGTGCAGTTACAGCCAGGCTGCTGGCACCCATGGCAGAGCCGGAGTTAAAGCCGAACCAGCCGAACCAGAGTAGTCCGGTACCGAGCATCACATATGAAATATGCGCCGGGTTATGGTTGGTGTCGTATCGTTTCTTCAGGAAAATGGCCGATGCCAGTGCTGCCAAACCCGCCGACATGTGCACCACGGTTCCACCGGCAAAATCGAGTATGCCGAAGCCCATCAGCAGGCCATCAGGGTGCCAGGTAGCATGCGCCAGCGGCGCGTATATAAAGGTAAAGAATAGGCAGATAAAGAGGATGTAGGATTTAAAATTGATACGTTCGGCAAAGGCACCTGTAATAAGTGCAGGCGTAATTATGGCAAACTTGAGCTGAAACATAGCAAACAGCAGGAGCGGAATGGTGGGTGCTCCGGGCCAGGGGGTACCTCCGATAACACCGCGCATCATGAAAAATGTAGCCGGATTTCCAAAAATTCCACCAACCGACTCCCCGAAAGCAAGGCTAAACCCATACACAATCCAGATAACGCTTACCACTGCCATACAAATAAAGCTCTGCAACATCGTAGAGAGCACATTCTTTTTATTCACCATGCCACCGTAAAAAAAGGCCAGGCCAGGGGTCATGATCAGCACAAGGGCCGTAGCGGTGAGCATCCAGGCAGTATCGGCAGCATCTATTTCAGCCTCGGCCGTCGGTATTGGTGCCGATGGAATAACCAGTGCCACGATAACAATTAGTAGTAAAAAGAAAAAAGGAATACGCGTTAAACTTTTAGCCATATGTTTGAAAATTGGTTTAGTAAGTGAGTCCAAAATTAATCTGATATTTTTGAAATATAAAATAAATGGTTGATAAATTTAATATTTTTATAACGTTTACCTAGATTTTTAATCAATTTGCTAGTGTTTTTGCTGATAAAATATAGGTTGTACCATCAGGCCTAAGCTGTAACAGATGGTCCCTTAATTTCCGGAAGAAAAATATGTACATCTTTAGAAACAATATTTGACTGTTGCCCCCCCGACACTTTGTAAAACAATATGGAAATATAAGTATCAATCTAGCTTTGCCAGATTTACTTCTTCAGCTGCTTGTTTTGTGGTATTGGAGTTGCACTTCTATTTGAAGGGAGAGCAGTGGTATTTGTTTAGCAAACTAACTAATATTCGGTTGTTTGTTGTTTATGATCAATTCTTATTTATTTTTACAGGATGCAAGACAATGGTAAAGCCTGTCAGGAGTAAAAGTATAGGTGGTTAGAACAACTTGAAAGATAGCACAGGTGCCGCTGAAGCCATTGTTATGCTTAGGTGGGTTAAAGTAGTTTGTCAGATGAAACTTAGTTGCTTTGCAGGTGCTCAACTCGTGGCAGGTACTCACTGCATTGGCTAAAAGAGAGAAGGCTGGGGCCTCTTACAGGTCCTTGAAATGCTATACGCCCAAATCCAATCTATACATGTATGAAGACAAGCCTGTTTGAAAAAATTATCCCAACCGATAGAGCCCGTACCACCATCCTCATTCGCTTTATGGTGGGAGCCGTATTTCTATCGGAAGGAATTCAGAAATTCCTGTTTCCGGTGGTACGGGGGGCGGGGCGTTTTGAGAAAATAGGGTTGCCCTCGCCCAATATGCTGGGCGCATTTGTAGGCGGTTTCGAAATTGCCTGCGGTGCCCTGCTGTTACTGGGGCTCCTAACACGGTTGGCCAGCATTCCGCTTATAGTTATAATGGTAGTGGCGATGGCTACAACTAAATCGGAGGTTTTGGCAACGGAAGGCTTCTGGGCTTTGCTGCACGGTAGCCGAACCGACTGGGCCATGCTGCTCGGCAGTATCTTTCTGTTGCTCAAAGGTGGCGGCCGCTGGTCTTTCGACAGGCAAATGATGGAACAGCAATCAGTTAACTCCCTTTCATGAATTGAAAGTAACCTGATTGAAAGAGGTATTCAAGTAGGTTTTGATGCTACACCTTTTGTTAAATACACGTTAAAAGTGCTAACTCTTTCAATTTCTGAACCAAAATTAACCCTGCTATATCTCTGAATCTTCACTTTTCAGGATTCGACCTTTTAAGAATCAGCAACCAGTAATTATTCAAATGAAATTGGCCTTCCAACGATTTTTTGCTTTAAAGTTGTCAAGGGTAGCAAGGTGGTTTTGTTATATTTTACAGGTTATTTTAATAAGAGAACCTGTAGATGCTTCAGAATCTATTTCAATAGTGCCTTCGAGCAACTCCAGCCTGTGCTGAATACTTCGAAGACCGATGCCTTTCATGGTAATCAGTTCCGCCTTTTCGAAACCGATGCCATTGTCCTGCACAAGTAAGGTAATCCGGTTCTGCTCGCATTGTAAATCTACAGAGGCTTTAGTGGCCTGCGCATGCCTGATTATATTGTTCATGAGTTCCTGAACTATTCTAAAGATCGAAAGCTCCACAAATGGCTCTAAGCGTTGTTCGAAACCGCTAACTTTTAGTCTTATTTTCAGCTTTGGACTGCTAATGCGTGAAATTATTTCTTTAAGTGCATCCTGCAAGCCAAAATCTATGAGTACCGATGGGTTTAGAATAAATGATATATCGCGGGTAGCCTTAATCGATTCTTTTAGCAGGTTATCTATTTTTGATAGTATCTGTTGCTCTTGTTTTGCCTGTGGCTTCAACTGGTCCAGGTTTAGTTTAGTTGCATACAAGGTTTGGCCGAGGCCGTTGTGCAGTGCCTCCGAAATATTCTTTCTTTCAGATTCCTGTGCCTGTAACATGGCTTTTAAGATCTCCCGATGCTGCGAAAGGCGGAGGTGAATGTTGGCTTCTTCGGCATCCTTGTAATCCTGAATATCGGTGGCAGTTCCTATCCATAGCTCAACTTTGCCATCATCTCCCATAATGGGCACATTTTTTAACAGGTGAGTGCGGTACTTTTTATCTGAACCACGGAGCAACCGGGCGTGTACATCCAGAACCTTTCCAAATTCAAGCGCTTTTTCGTATTTCTTTAAGTACACCTTCAAGTCGTCAGGGTGTATGGCTTTAGACCAGCCCCAACCTGCAGACTCTTCTACTGAAAGACCGGTGTAGTTATACCAGGCCTCATTGAGCGATATGTTTTCGCCTCCTGGTTTATTGGTCCAGGTAATATGTGGTACAGTCTCCAACAAAGTGCGCGAACGATCTGCGTTTTCAAGGTTTATTTTCTGCTGTTCTTTTAGCTCCTGTTCGTAAAGTTTTCGCTCCGTTATGTTGTGCAGCGTAAGCACCAGCCCATCTCCAAATTTGACCGCCACTATGTGCAGCCAGAACAGGTTACCATTCAACTGTAATTGCTGCTCTAATTCCAGTGGGGATTTCTCTTCTACTACCTGTGCCAGATGGTCGAGCAGGCCCTGGTTAATACTGTTTGGCCACACTTTGAGTATGGTACTGTCGAGCAATAACTTTTCTGACATACCAAACAGCTCCTGCACCTTTAGGTTAGCCACCGTTAACCTGAAGTCCATGATATCGTCGTAATGGTTCCGGATAGCTTTCAGGGCAATGATAGCATTTGGCGAGCTGTCAATTATACCTGACTGCATGAGTTGCAGGTTCTTGAGTTCGTTTATATGGATGAAGATGATGATGGCCCCGTCTATCTTACGGTCCTGGGTAATGTATGGTAAAATGCGCATCTGGTACCATAGGCCCTGCTTATCCTGCACTTCCTTTTCGATCGTGGACGTTTTAAGAATTACTGTCTTTATATCTTCAATCAGGCTGTTGTATTGCAGGTTATCCGGAATCTGGGAAATAGAGCGGCCAATGTCGCTTTCGATCAGGTTGATAAGGCGGGCGGCGGCAGGTGTGTATTTCCTGATTATAAGTTTACGGTCTACAAAAATCTGCCCAATGTCGGTGCTCCTGAAGTAGTTGTTCAGGTCATCATCCAGCTCCATCAGGGCTTTAATTTTGTCGTGGTGCTCCGTGTTAATGGTGTGGAGCTCTTCGTTCAGCGACTGTAATTCTTCGTTGGTGCTTTGCAGCTCCTCCTTGGTACTCTGCAGTTCCTCGTTAGAAGTCTCCAGTTCTTCTACCACCGCCTGCAGGTCTTCTTTGGTATGTTGCAGCTCTGTTTCAAGCTCCTGCACCCTGGCTTCCTCCGGCGAGTCCAGAAAGGCCTGGCCCTGGTGCCGCAATACAAAAGCTGGTTCTGGCTTCGAATCGCTGAATAGCACCAGCAATGCTTTCTGGTTTAACCTGCTGTCCTGCAGGTAGGGGTTTATTACGATGTTGATGTAGCGGATGGCATTATCGTTCCGGATCGGAATACCGTTGGCGGCTACTTTCTGGTTGTCGCGGGCAGCTTTGCGCAACAGTGTGCTGAGGTTGGATGCCAGATCATGCGGTACCAGTTTAAGTAGGTTAAACGTAAAATTCTGCTCCGGCAGGTACAGGTAGTTTTTTATTCGCCCAACGCCATGCAGAATTTCATATTGCTCGTCTACGTACACGGCAGCTACCCCGTATTCATTCAGAATCGTTTCATTCAGCAGTTCCGAAAAATTCTGTTGCATAAGCTGTCTGCTCGTCAGGTCGCGGGTAATGCCGGGTATGGTTTTGCTGACAGATCTTTGGCTCAGGCTATTGCTGGCAAAATTTTCCATGCCGAGCGACCTGGCAGGCTCCGTATTCCTGAAAATCTTCCATTTTTTATTTACTTCGATAAAGCTCTTCAGGTCGCTTAAACTTTCGCTGGACCCCAGAAACAGGTAGCCTCCCATCAGCAAAGCATATTGGAACTTCTCTATTACTTTTTTCTGAAGCAGCGGGTTCAGGTAAATGAGCATGTTGCGGCAGCTCACCATGTCTATTTTACTGAAAGGCGGGTCTTTGGTAACATTATGCGGGGCAAAAATGACCATACGGCGCACGCGCTGACAAATGCGGTATTTCCCTTCTTCTTTTACAAAGTTTTTCTGCAGCCGCTCCTCCGACATGCCTTGTATGGTTTTTTTTTGGTAAAGCCCTTTACCTGCATATTCTAGCGCATCTCGGTCTATGTCGGAGGCAAAGATCTTTACCTCCAGTTCTTTCTTTACCTTATCCATGAACTCCCGTATCAGTATGGCAAGGGAGTAAGCTTCCTCGCCGGTAGAGCAACCTGCTACCCAGATGCGGAGCTGCTCGGAACGACTTTTTTTATCGACCAGGGCCGGAATTACTTCCTGTGCTATTATTTCGTAAGCTTCTTCATCTCTGAAAAACCTGGTAACGCCAATCAGAAACTCTTTGCCCAGCACTTCTATCTCCTTGGGGTGCAGGTGCAGGTAATCGAGGTAATCGGTCAGGGAGCTAACCTCGCAGGTAGCCATTCGCCTGCTAATGCGCCTGATAATGGTTGGCCTTTTGTAATTGCTGAAATCGATGCCACTGCGATTGCGAATCATATCCAGGATCATGAAGAAAGAAGACTTGGTCTCGTAATTGACGAGGTCGGTCACCTCTTTTACAATAGGAGACACCTTTATATAATTGAAGATCTCGTTGGGCATCAGGGCCGGCTCCAGAATAAAGTCGGCATAGCCTGTGTTTATAGCATTACGGGGCATACCATCAAATTTGGCACTCGCAGGTTTTTGCACCATCACCATGCCGCCGGCTTTTTTAATGGCCACCGCACCCTCTGTGCCATCAGTTCCTGTGCCGGAAAGAATTATGCCTATGGCTCTATGCTCTTTATCCTTTGCTAAAGACTTAAAAAACACATCGATCGTCTTTGATCTGTCCTGTAAGGCTTTATCGTTTAGCTGCAGGAAGTTATTCTCGATGGTGAGTTCCTTGTTATTCGGAATCACATAAACTTTATTCGGCTCGACCAGCATGTTCGGCTGGGCCTCTAAAATTTCCAGAACAGAGTGCGGTTTTAAAAGCTCCTTCAGAAAGCTGCGATGCTCCGCCGAAAGATGCTGCACAATAATATAAGCCACGCTATCGTACGGTACATGGCTGAAGAGGGCGCCCAGGGCTTGCAAGCCACCAGCAGAAGCACCAATTCCGATCACATAAAGCTCATTCGAAGCCTTTTTCATGGCGTTTACTTTTTCACATCCTTCGGAATCTGTTCTATCTGCTTTTGTCATGTCTGGAAAGTTGTTCAAAAAGTAAAGGCAACGGGGCTCTCTACTACGATTTGCTTGCTGCTATACCAAAGTTTTCGCCAATTTACCACTTTATATTCTCTTAGAATATGCCAAAATTTATAATAAGTATTGATTCATTGTTATTGCGTGTTTGTACGTAATATTATGTTCTGTTAGCTAATTGTACAAACTGGCTTCTCCAAACTCTGCAGGCCGGCCACCGTAAACATATATGCTGGTTTGTATTATATTCAGGATAACATAAATGGTAGAGGATAAGCATTTAGTAGTTGTGGGCACATCTGCGGGAGGCATGCAGGCACTAATCAAGCTCATTTCACAGTTACCAACTGATTTTCCTTCTCCTGTATTTATAGTGCAGCACGTCAGCGTCGATTCTTCCATTCAGGTTCTGGTAGATCGGTTGAAGCGATACACCAGCCTGACCTGCAAAGTGGCTGAAGATGGCGACGAAATAGAAGCCTCCACCATTTATATGGCACCAGTTGACCGGCACATACTCCTGACGGAGAAACAGGTTCTGGTAGTACGGGGCGCACGCGAAAATCAGTTCAGGCCTTCTATAGATCCGTTGTTCCGGTCTGCTGCAGCCTATCATCGGACGGCTGTAATAGGTATTATTCTTACCGGCTTTATGAGCGATGGGGTAGTGGGTATGGAGATGGTAGCCAGATGTGGTGGAAGAACAGTTGTGCAAATGCCTGAAGATGCTGAGTATCCTTTTTTACCTGAAAATGTGCTACGGCAAGTAAAAGTAGATCATGTAGCGGCAGTTGCAGACATGGGAGAACTGTTGGTACAATTGGTTAGCAAACCTGTACCGGCAGGCGTTGCCATACCTACCGATATTTGGGAAGAAGCTAAAATGACAGAACGCATAATGAAAAACAGCACCATGACCAGCATAGAAGAATTAGAGAGTGTAGGTACAAGAGCGGCCTACAGTTGCCCCGATTGTGGTGGCGGTTTATAGGAATTAACACAGCCAGGAACAATTAAAAGATTCAGGTGCCACTCCGGCCACGCTTATACACAAGATACGCTCTTGTTGGGTATGACCAGCGCCCTGGAAGAGACCATTTGGGTTGCCATGCGCACCCTGGAAGAACGGCGAAATATGTTGCTAAACATGGCACAATCTGAGCCCCATAAATCGAACAGGCGCTGGGCCAGTATTCAGGAGGAGCGTGCTGCCGAAATGAAAGTGCATATAGAAAGGCTCCGTGAGCTGCTCACCAAATCTGCGTTGTCTGATGAAGAGAACATGGGACAAAATATGAACCTATAGAAAAGTCTTCAAATATTCAGACCCAGGAATTCATTTACACGATGGCCTGCTATTGTTCAATCATACAAACCCTTCATATATTAATCAGGAGAAGGAATTTGCCGGCGTTGCTGTAAATAATTTCTGTAAACTTGTAAAAGCACCAAAACAATCAGAAAGCCCATTCCAACCCAGGCAAACGTAATGATGTTCGGAGAAGAAGGATGATTTAGCTCCTGGTGCTTCAGGTTGATGCCATACAGGGCCCAAACTGTAACAAGGCCAATATAGGGGTTACGGCGGTGCAGCACCAGAAAGGCAGTAAGAGCAGTGGCAACCAAGAGCATCAGCAGCGCCCAAAAACCTTCCGAAAAACCCCAACCCGTCCACTGCAGCCCCACCAGCGTAGCGCTAATGTTGGCAACCGTGGCAATACAGATCCAGCCCAGGTAAATACTCAGCGGAAACTGTGTGAATAGCCGGGAGGAAAAGGAGCGGGCCGGACTGAAAATGCGGAGCTTTAGGTGAATCAGG
>NZ_VRTY01000119.1 GCF_008017455.1 Pontibacter qinzhouensis
CTCCATGTAAATAGCTCTATTTCAATCAATTTACAGCTTTCTTAGCCATTAAACAAGTGCCTAATTCAATAGTGTTAAAAGGTGGGAGGCTTACCAAAGGGACTTGCCCTATCACCGTGCTCTGAACAAAGGTTTCGCCGGCTCCCTGGGCATTTGCAGCAGTTAAGGAAATCTGGTAGGTTCCAGGTTTGGTGAAAGTCACCACCGGGTTTCTTTCGGTAGAAGTTGCGGGAGAAGCCCCCGGAAAACTCCATTCCCAGGATTCAGGATCGCCAAGGGAAGAGTCGTAAAACTGAACCGGCGGCCCTGCACATACTGCTCCTGCTGTTGAGAACACCGAGACAGGCGCCATAGGTGGAAATATAGTTTTCAGAGGTACCTGAAAGATAAACTGATTTGACTGGTATTCTGACATGGACTTGACCTCTATGTCCTGCCCCAACAATTGGCCACTGTTGTGCAGGGTAGCGAATGCAACCTGGTCTGTATTGTTCTGGAAGGCAATCAAGGGGTGCGCGTAGCTGTAGTTAGGAGGAATAGAATTGGCAATGGTCGCAATCCGGACACTGGCTCCTGCCAGGGTGTCAGTGATCCCGATAAAATTCTCCTGCTCCACTTTCAACTGATTGGCAAAAACGTTTCCTGCCAACCGATTGTATCTTAAGGTAGCAGCATGGTATGCTCCACCAAGAAAAACAATTTTCCCATCCTTCAGATCCATGCCATTCAGGGTAAACATGCTAACAGGAGCTATTTGCCTGATCCACCGGTGCCCGCCCTGGCTGTTAATTTTGCAGATAAAAAAATCTCTGTAGTAGTTTAATGCAGTCAGCTTGTCCTGGTTAAAGGCAAAGCCACCGGAGAACTCACCTATAACATACAGATTGCCGTTCTCATCAATTTTCATAAACCTTGGAAAAGTCTGCAGTTGTTTTGTCCCTACCTGTACCAACTCGTCAGAGCTTAGCAGTAAGGTACCATCTGAGCTATACTTGTCCACCACGAGGTTCTCATGCCGCACTCCCCACACATTACCCTCCGAATCTGTTTCTATATCGGCATAACCTGTTTTCTTCTCCCATACCAAGGCTCCATCCGCACTGAACTTGCAGAGACTCATGTCACTGCTGGCATAAACATTGAAGTCTTTGTCTAAGGTTAAATTAACGTTCCAGTTGTTGTACTGCGCCAGGTAGTTGTTGTGCCATTGCAGGAGTCCATTTTTATTGTATTTCACAACTACTACCGAATAAAAGCCATTCCCTTTATGCGGAGGATCAAAGGTTATATGCTTACCATCGGTGGAGTAGATGCGAATGTCGTCGACGTGCTCGTAGTGGTAGTAAGTGAAATAAATGTTGCCCTCTGAATCAGTTACCAGGTCGCCACCTCTGGCCCGATCGGACTGATGCCGGAGTTGAGTAGACCACTGCAGCGTGCCTTTGGCATTATACTTCATTAATATGTGCCGGTTGTTATAGCCGGGCTCGTTACTTAACGACAGATCTATGCTATCGCCGCGATTGCTGTAAGCACCAGCCTTATGGTCTTCCGGAAGATGAGAAATATTTTCTTCCTGATACAGGACATAGCGGTTGTCATGGGCATCGTGCACGACACCCAGCACCTGCGAAATCCGATAGTAGCTGGAGTAAACCGAATAATTGACAGCTGTCTCCTCCACAGGGGCAATCACATTTACTTTTACTGTGAGCGAATCCCGGCATCCCTCCACTCCTGTAGCGATCAACTTGATAGCATAGGTGCCGATTTTGCTGAACGTGACCGGTGGCGGGTCTTTCTCCGTTGATTCTGCAACAGAAGTCGCAGGCCCGAAAGACCATCGGTAGCCTCCCCCGGCATGCTCAGATGTATTAAAGAATTCGATAGCCTCCCCCACTTCAGGGTTATGACTCGTGATGGCAAAGTGCGCCAGCGGCCCCGACACGTCGATTGTCACGGTTTGCTTCAGAGCGACCGTACAGGAGTTATGGTTGCCGACCACAGAAAAGGTGGAAGTTTCGAGGAGCACTCCTGTTGGCAAAAACAGGGTATCGCCGTTCCCCAACTGCGGGCCGCCGATATTCTTGTTTCCTTTCTTCAACTGATAGAGAACCCCCGGATCAGAATTCAGGACGTAAACCTGGGCAGCGTTCTTCCTACAGACAAACGGAGTCCTGGTACCTACAGGCTGTGCCGGATCTACAAATAGTTTAAAGTTGAACTCCTTGGTAAGCGTATCGGAACCGCACTCCGACGCGTAGATTCCTTTAACGATCAACCTGGTGTCATCTCTCACCGTGACCTGGCCTACCGATACAAAGCTGGAGGCACGGGTTGCCGTTGTGACCAGTTTGCCATCCATCCAGAACTGATAGCTCACCCCGGGTTCGGCATTCATCACTCTTACTTTGGTGTACCCTCCGTAGCACACCGTTTCCTGATCTGCCTCCAGGTAAAAATCATTCACCTTGGGAACAGGCCGAACCGTGACTTTTTTGGTGCGGGAGCCTCCACAAACGGTATAGGTCAGCACATGCTCGCCTGGCCCTGAGACAGCAGGGTCAAAATTCCCCTCAGGACTTACGCCTTTGCCGGTCCAGCTTCCGCCCAAAGGCGAAAAGTCGGTTAGCGCAAAAGCAGATGTGCCGGAACACACGGATTCATTGTATCCTGCAAAAGTGCTTGTCCCAGAAACGGTCGTAATCTCAAAGGCGTCGGAATACCTGGATAAGCAGCCCTGTTCATCTTTTACTCTTAACCGGTAGCGTCCGAAGCCTGACACCGTAATCTTCTGTGTCGTTTCGCCCGTGCTCCATTCATACCCGGCCATTCCGGCCGGACCTGCCACCTCAACGTTTTCGCCATGGCAAAGATAAGCAGAGCCTTTCACTGATAATTCAGGCTTGGAACCCGCTGGCAACTCGACTTTGATGTGGGCCGTGTTGGGCAGGAAACGACTCACGCAGCCCTGTTTACTCGCCCTGATCTTGACGGTATTGTTGCCTGGAGAAAGCATGCCTTTGGGTATGGCCAATGTTATAGCCCCTCCTCCGGCCATAGCACCGCCCAGTGGTTTACTCCCGATATAGGCCTCATACAGCACGCCTCTCTCCGTGACCGGGAGTATAACCGTGGCATCCTGGCCGTTACAGACGCTGCTGCCGTCTACCTTTAAATTAACAGCGGGAGGCGAACAGGCCGCATCGCTTTGCTGATGGTACAGGAAACCGGCATCCGAGGCGCCGTTGCCGGTTGTCCAGGCGCCGCCGGCAATAAGGATGCTACCCTCGTGCAGCATTTGCACGGTAGCATTGTGCGCGCCAATATAAGTAAGCTTATCGGCTGACCATGTTCCTTTTTCAGGATCATAGATCTGTATGGTCTTCGTGTCGGTAGGAGCAAAGAGGTCACCTAAACTGTAAAGCAGTACTTTCCCGTCCTCCAGCATCACCATCCTCACCACGCCCACATTGGTAGCAGTGTTTCCTGTGCTGGAGAATGACTGCCAAAAAGGATCGTACAGTTCTGCGCTAACCTGATCGCTGTAGTTCAGGGATTGCGTTCCTACTATCAGGATCTTTCCGGATTTGAGCTGAATCATGGAGTGGAAGAAATGCCTTCTGGCGGTGAAGGAATTAAGTAGCGTCCATCGCAGGGTCTGCGGGTTAAATATCTCGGCTTGTCTCGGAGTCAGCTCTCCGCCCATTGCCAGCACTGTACCGTTGTTAAGGAGCAGCATCGCCATGCCAGCCCCGTGCTCCAGTTGCATGTCGCCTGTTGGGATCCAGACATCGTCGTACGGGTCGTACAGCTCCGACTTTTTGCCCCTTGCCCCACCCGCGGCCAGCACTGTTCCGTCACGAAGTGTAGCGGCTGCGTGTTGCATTCGCGGGGTAGCCATAGGGCTTGCCTGCTGCCATCTGCCGGTGGCAGCATCGTAGCGCTCACAAGTAGCCATACTGGCTGAACTTTGGTCCATCCCTCCTATTGCCAGCACATTTCCGTCGTGGAGCAGTACCGAGGCAAGATAATCCCGTTCCTGGTGCATGCTGCCGGTAAAGGACCAGGATTTGGTGTTGGGGTTATACAGCTCCGCAGAAGAGAACCTTTTCAGGTCCGAAAACCGGTGGTTATTCCCGCCAAACACAAGCACCTGCCCATCGGGGAGCAACTGCGACTCATGCGTTACCCGCGCCACCTGCAGCGGGCCTATGGGTGAGGCGGATTGTGAGAAAGAGGTGAAAGCAAAAAGTAAAAAGAAGAGGATGTGTAAGCTTTTAACCATATAAAAACAAATAGGGGGCTGCCTTACTTCTTGGACAGTATGGAATGTGCAATCATAGATGAATCCTGCCAATTAGCAATAAGAGCCTGCAAATATACAAATTCTTTTAGCTGATAGAGTTCAAAAGAATGGGAAAAGAAGAAATTTCAAAGATGCTGTTATAACTATCTCTTCTACCTATTGAGCTTACCTCGACAACTGAGGGATGGACATATAATATTATATAATATTATATAATAGGATATGGCGATCAAGAGCGCCCATGAGAGTCAAAACAAAAGGGAATAGAACAAAGGTCTATTTTTGATGGCCATTTGGAAGGCAGCCACCGTAGTCGTGCTCGCCTGCATCGCCTTGCTCAGTGCCCAACCCACCACTTCCCTGTCAGCCAGGTCCAGTATGACCGTCAGTTATAGCCGGCCTTCCCTGGTTTTGAAGTAAGTGAGATCTAAGGCCCTCTTCTCTGTCGGCCTTACCGCTTGAAAATCTCCTGCCATGTGGTTTTCAGCTACGACCGGAGCCGGTGGTCTGAACCTTGTGTTTGCTCCTTGTAAAGCTCTGTAGGTGGTGTTTTTGCATAACACGAGCTGCCCTTTGATGGGATGCCTGGATGCCCTGCTCCCTGAGCTCCTGCTCTTTAAGCCCCCGCAGACTGAGCGGGTGATGTTTTGCCGCCTAAAGGCAACCCGATGAACAGATGTTTGGCACCGTACTTAGGATAGTAATGTCATTTCTTTTTCCCTTGTGTAGAGAACCTTATGGCGATGAGATTGCCTGTGACTGAGTAAACTTCTTTGTTAACGCCTTGAGGCAGTCAACGAAAAAGCAGGAAGCCAAGGGAATAAGCCATGTAAATGGCTGCCTTTCTCAGGCACGGTTTTATTCAGGTAAACTAAGAGACAATTTATGTAGCTATAATTTTATACCAGTTTGGTTTGGGTAAATGCTTATGAAGGTCAGGCAGTAAGCGCCATTTTCATCAAGGTCAGAACTTCTCTACCGTCCCGGCTACTCATCCCATGAAACAAAATCAAGATTTAATTGGTGAGACGGCAGAATGGAAAACTAAACCTCTACAGGCTTCATTTCTAGACACTGTCGCTTCTACCTTTCTCAAGCTCAATATATCGGCCGTTTTAAGAGATATGGCAAGTGCAATATATACCGGTAAATTTCCTATATTTAGTAAGGAATATGATACTGTATTTAAAACTCGCAGTTTAAACCACCTGTGTACAAAGGTATTCTCCTACTAGCAAGCCATTAACATTACTCAAGTGTAAGCTATGTCGAAGCTAAGAACCTCTATTTTGATGCTTATGGCCTTCTTATTGGTAGGCCCATCCAATGCTAATCCGCTGCAGGCAACTGTTATTAATAGAAGTACAGAAAAAAAAGTCTTTTTATATTACAAAAATGTTTTCTTAGAACAGAACAACTATACCCTTTCTCCTAATGATACGCTGAATGTAGCCTTTGACGATGACGCCTTCTCGCCTGTGTTAGTAAGCACACCTGTAGGAAATAAACATGGAGCAGGAATATTTCTTATGCCTGGGGACACGGTCTATATCAGCTATAATGAAGCAGAAGATAACTATGATTATACTGGCAGCCATCCTGTTGAATTAGCACTTGCCAAGAAACTGGGACAAGCCCGGTTTAGTTTGGTAGGGCCCTATGACCAGGTTGCCTACGGAAGCAAGATGAAGTTCGAGTATTTCCTGGAAGAATGTCGTAAGGTTAGGTCCGAAAGCGAAGACTATATCAATGAGCTGAATTCTACCCATGGTGTCAGGCCAACGTTCAAGGCTCATTTAGAAAGGGAAATACAACTGCGCGTGTTTTCTATTCTCTTGCTTCCTGCCATCTTGCAAAACCCGAAGGAAGTTGTTCGCCCTTATCCACAGTTTTACCAGGATACAGTTAGGACCTATACACAAATTTTACAAGAGCAGGAGTCTCTTTCTGAGAATGCCTCAGAGCGATTACTCTACGCGATGAGTGGATATGCTATGTTTATAGCAGCTCTAGAAGGACGATACGGTGACTTTAAGGTACAGTATGAAATCGCCAAAAGGGAGTATACTGGCTATCAGCGGGAATGGGTTTGCTTTACTGCACTCAAGGCTGCCCAGAAATCTAACACCGGAGTAAATGCTTTGATCCGCGATTATCAAACTTGGGCGCAGTCAGAAAGTAAGTTTGTGAGGAAACTGATGATGGCTAAAGAGCTTAATGAAGTAGCTTTTCTTCATGAGGCTGAACTGAATGATCCTTTCATAACCCTAAACAATGAGCAGACAAGCCTTTTTGAAATAATAAGTAAAAACAGAGGCAAGGTAATATTTCTAGACTTATGGGCAAGCTGGTGTATGCCGTGCCTGATTCAGTTCCCTGCCTCCCTGCAGATGAGAGAGCAGTATGGCGAAGAAGATTTGGCAGTGATTTATCTGTCTGTTGACACAGATCATGAAAAGTGGCTAGAAGCCTCTGCCAAACATCTATGGAATGTGTCTTGTCCGGAAAAAAGTTGACCATAAAATGGAGTTGCTACCTTTGACTGGAGACCTTTTTATGGCAGATTTAATTTAAAGCTTAAATTTGAAAAAGATGGATAGACGTGTATTTGACGCCTCCTTTAAACGAATGGCCATTGACCTTTCCCATGCGAGAGGATCAGTAAAAGCGGTAGCAGACGAGTTGGGTATAGATCCGGGTCGTCTGAGCAAGTGGCGGCAGAAGGACAGCTCAACGGTAAGATCTACCGAAGGATTAAATGACGAGCAGAAAGAGATTAAGCGGCTACAAAAAGAGTTGAAGGAGGCGCAGTTGGAGCGCGATAGATCCGATGCTGACGCACGTCTGCTGGTTTAAAAAAGGCCATCAACATCTTCTCCAGGGGAGACGGGCGGTATACGGATTCATAAAGGAGCACCGCAACCAGTTTCCCGTTGAGAAGATGTGCCGCGTACTTAAAGTCAGTGCCAGTGGTTACTACTATTGGCTTCAAAATCCTGTAGGTCTGCGGGAGCAGAAAGAGCAGCAACTCGTGGCGCAGATCAAGGAGGTGTATCAGCAGAGCAAGTGTCGCTACGGAAGCCCCAGGATCAGTTTTGAACTTGGGGAGCAGGGAATCCGGGCCTCCCGCCCAAGAGTAGCCCGTCTCATGCAGAAACATCAGATACAGAGCATCATCAGAAAGAAGTACCGTGTACAGACTACTGACTCCAGTCATGTCTTTACCGTGGCAGAGAACCATTTGGCAAGGGATTTTCAAGCGGAAAGGCCGGCCGAGAAGTGGGTGTCCGATCTGACCTACATCAGGACGCTGGAAGGTTGGCTGTACCTGACGATCGTGCTGGACCTGGCAGACAGGAAAGTGGTGGGCTGGGCCCTGAGCGAGACGATGGAGGCGGAGACGACCACGGTGGCTGCCTTTCAGATGGCTGTCAGAAACAGGCCCCTGTTCCTTTCCCTTTTGTTTCACTCTGACCGGGGCGTGCAATATGCCTGCAGTGCCTTCCGGGAGCAATTAATAGGCAAGCCGGTCGTGCAGAGTATGAGCAGGAAAGGCAATTGCTGGGACAATGCTGTGGCAGAGAGCTTCTTTAAAACAATGAAAACAGAGATGGTCTACCACCACCAGTTTGCTACCAGACAGGAAGCAAAGCTGGCCATCTTTGAATATATCGAAGGTTTTTATAACAGGAAAAGGAGGCACTCTAAACTGGGTTACCTGACCCCGTGCCAGTATGAAAACCTCCTAAACAATCAAACAGTGGCCGCCTGAAAAAAGTCTCCAGTAAAACATTGCAATTCCAGTATGTCTTTACTAAATGTTGAGGGGTGACCATTCCTGCGCCCATAGGATCTCTGCTCACATCCTCGAGATAAAGAAAGTTTGCCTCTCTTTCAAAAGCACTGTGCATGTTAGAGAATATCTCTGTTTTTACATTTAGCGGCCCGTGGATTTCTTTGTAGATACTATTTTTGCCTGCGTAGCCTTCGCCATTTAATTTTGCTATCGCCCTGATGAGTATTCCCCCATGGCATTTACCATTACCGAAATTGATGTCAATGCCGGAACCATGAAAATACCATTTTCCCATCTGGAGTTGTGCCTCATGCCTATGAGCATACACGTCCTCAAAGCAGCCTGGAGCAAAGTAGTAGAACTCAATGTCTATCAGCCGGTAATAATCATTGTTCACCACCAGTACATAATTTTTGAGTAATGTGTTAGCAATTCTATGAAAGCCTGCTTCTATAGTCTCTTTTGTTGCGTTATTTATTTCAAGAAAAGTCATTAATAATTATTGCATTTTTGGAACATGGTTTTACTTATTTAATCCTCCAGGTTGTGGTACTTGTCTCTGCCACATCAATGTCAGCTGGTTAAAAGACCGGAGCTGCATCATTGGTACTCCTCAACATGTCGGCTTCGTAAACTGGGTAGTCATGACGCTAGGAGCGGATGGTAAGCTCACGATAGGAGTAGTCAATGTTTAATATCTTCTTTAATTCTACTCCTGTGGCCCCGGCGAATAAAGCAGCATTCTCTTTACTCCCATTCGTGGGTGGAGGCGCTGAAGGAGAGTACAGTGATGTCGGGTGGCACGGGCAGCTTGCCTTTGCCTGTGATATAAAGTTTTTGCCCCATTGCCAGCGATTTAGTGCATCAATATAAGGATTTTTTAATATTAAAATACCCCACCTTTAGCATTTACATGTATTTATGTGTTAATTTAAATTTTGAGATAAGTAAACCTGATAAACCTGAATAGCTGTGTGCGGAAGATACTCCTACATTTCAAAGAGAGAGTAATCGTGGACTTTTATTCTTTATTGCACTGGAGGAAGAGCTTTGGCTTTCCTGAGAATCTTCTTTGCAGAAGCCTTACTCCAGTAGAAAGGTGAAGGCATATCTCGTTTCTCATCTGGTTAGTTCATCTTCCAATGATTCGACAGAGGAGCTTTAACCAACGGCAGAGCAGGGAAGCCTGCTTTAGTGTTGAAGGATTTGCTCTGATGTAGAATGAATTACTGTTATATTGGCATATATGCCATGAAAATTTGAAAGTACATCTAAAATATGAAGGTGTTTTAAAAGGGTAATGAAAGCAGTTTTGCAGCAGGGTCAGAAGATTATAATTTCCTGGTAGGACCATGAGAACATTCTCAACTATAAAAGAGTTGTTGGCAATGCTCAGTCGTGAGCAGAAACTAATCACAGAGATTTTTGAAAAACGCAAGATGTTGTCATATAAATATGACTATGCGCTGGAAGTGGTAGATTACAATGCTGACAAAATTCAGGCGCTCCTGGAATATTCTGTTATAAGGGAAAACGGTCCTTTCCTGGAATTAGATGACCAGTATTTGCATTTCTTTGAGCAGATATTGGAAGTGAATGAAGAAATTAATGTTTCCTACATACAGGAGAACCTGGAGTCCATCCGGCAGAATATCATTTATTACCTGAAAGAAAATAACGAAAACCGGAAATATAGTTATCTGCGTGCCATCAAAAGTTCTCTACGCAAGACGGGTGTTATAGCTATCCGGAACGTGGTAGATCTGAAACGGAATATTGACAATACGTTTAAAAATGAACCTAACTATAAGGTAAAAAAAGTAAAGCTGGAGCACCTGGATGTCAAGCGGAGCGATATTAGCGTGCTGGTAGATATGACTGAAAAGCTGGTGTCGGATGAGGAGGAACAAACATTTTTTAAAGTTGCTATAGACGAGGAACTCCAGCAGGTAATTCTCAGGCTTAAGCTCCAGCTAAATGAGTGCCGACATAACCTGATAGAGATTCAGCATCAAATAATTGAGTTTCTGAATCAGCTGAAATACCAGAGTGGCCTGGTAGAGAAAATACGGCAACTTAAATACCTGAAGGATCAGTTCGAGCTCAAAAGTAAAACGAATATTATCAAGGTATTGCAGGCGGATAATGCCCTGACCTTTGAGCCAAAACCCACCTACCCTTTAAAACTTTCAATAGAGCAACTCCAGAACGACAGCCAGCTGCTGACTATTGTCCGGAAGGTGGCAAGCCGTATGAGATCAGGTGTTCGGATTAAGCAGCAGCTGGCAGAAAACAGCTTGGAGGAGTACTTAGAAGCTGATACGCAGGAGGTGGTACAGGTAAATCTGGAAGAGGTAAAGAACAGCTTTTTAGCCGGCAGCAACAATCTTTTTGATTTCCTGCAAAGCTATGATTTTGGTGCCCCCTTATCATTTGAAGAATGCCTTACCGTTTATTGCCAGCTTATTTCACAATTTGATTTGCAGTTTGATCTAACGGAGCAGTATCAAACGAGGCAGGAAATAGAATACCTGCTTATATATCCGAAAGCAACATGATAGAAATTCCAAAACAATCGGCCGAAGTTTTCGACATTTTAAGTAGAGGCCAGTTTATCTGCTCCAACAGCAGCAAAACCTACATCCGGAAGTTGTACAATGCCCTTAACCAGGATTTCGATGCCTATCATACTTATTTTATGGGTATCGCCCTGATCTTGGAGGAGGGTAATGAATATTATTACTTCTCTCGGACCGAAAGCAAAGCGGAACTGGATCGGAAACTGGAAATAGCCATGAAATGGATCGACATCGTTGATTTTCTGAAAACCTACGAGCCGAGTTTCGGGGCTGGATTTCGCTTCACGCCATCCAATATCCTCGTCAGGGTATCAGTGGACGCGGATTTGAAGAACAAATTGGAGGGGTTGAAGAAGTATGCTGGCGGAAAGGAAAAACAGGCTGAGATAATTGACAAGGTCCTGGATCAGCTGGAAAAAGATAATTTTATTGAACTTGAAAATGATATCCAGCAGGAGTATAAAACCCTTGCCTCCTTTGATTATTTGGAGCAACTGATTTTAAGCATTAATATTCCTGAAGACTTTCAGAATGAGATACCTGAATAAGATAATTTTTATTAACAGTGCTTTCGTAAATTATGCTGAAATAAGCGTAGACGGAAACGTTCATTTTATCGGAACGCAGGGCATGGGGAAAAGTACCATGTTGCGTGCCATTTTGTTTTTCTACAATGCCGATAAGCTCCGGTTGGGTATTGAAAAAGGAAAGCGGTCCTTCGATGAGTATTATTTCCCCTTTGGCAATTCTTACATCATTTTTGAAATAGCCCGGGAAACCGGTCCTTTTTGTGTGCTTGCCTTCAAATCACAAGGACGGGCTGCCTTTCGTTTTATTGATGGAGCTTATGACAAGCATAATTTTATCGGAAGTGATAAAAAAGCCTTGCCCTGGGAGCTGGTTAGAGGTACATTTCCACGGCATGGCTACTATATCAGGATAGTTGACCGGTATGAGGAATATCGTGATATCCTGTACGGAAACAACAAAGGGCTACCAGCAGAGTTTCGTAAGTATGCCCTGCTTGAAAGCCGCCAATACAAGAACCTGCCCCGTACCATTCAAAACGTGTTTCTAAATTCCAGGCTGGATGCTGAATTTATTAAACAAACCATCATCATGTCACTCAACGAAGAAGATGTGAAGATCGACCTGGACCAGTATGCGTTCCATTTGAGGGACTTCGAAGCGCGGCTTACTGATATCAGCCAATGGAGCACTAAAAACAGGAGTGGCGAAATAGTGGTGCGGGTGCTGGGCAACAGAATCTCCCAATATTATATGGAGATTAATTTTCTTGAAAAAGAAAAAACCAGCTTAATGAAATTGTTATTAGCTTCTCAAAGATATGTGGCAGTTACACATCCCAAAGCTGTAAAGCGCCTGTATGAGGAGCAACTAAAACTTGAAGCAGCACAGAAAAAGGTCGAAGACATTGACCGGAATTATCACCAAAAAATGACAAGAATTACTGCTGCGATAAGTGTGTTGGAGGATAAACTGAAGGAGGCCAAAAAGAAATGGGATTCATATGAAAGGGACAACATCAGCAGCATTATACAGCGGGTCGGGAAGAAAAAGGAGTGGGAGCAAAAGCAGGTTGGCCTGCAGGAAGAAAAAAAGTTGCTATTGGTGCGTTTTAACGAAATATCCAGTAAGTATGAGGCTTTGCTGAAACAGGCCCAGAATCAACTTGAGGTCTTCATTAATTCCCGGAATACCGAAAAAATAATCTGCAAACAAAGCTTTTTGGAACGTAAGGAACAGATCAATAAACAGTTACAGGATATTATATCTGATATTGAGACGGAAAACAAGGAGGTAATAAAAGGTACTGGAAACTCGGTAAGAGAGAAGGAAAATCTAATTCATGATCTTAAACTGCGTAAGCGGGAAATAGAACTTAAAAGGTATTTTGAGAAAGAAATCGTCCAGACAAAAGAGGCTATGAGAGGGACTGAACAGGTTGTGCATAGTGCCGGAGTAGAGATAACGGGTTGGAAAAAGCAGATCGAGACCACACAAAAGCATTGGAACCTGGATGTAGATAGAATGGAAAATGACACGGCTAACCAGGTAGCCAAATTGGAAGAGGCAATACGGGCTTCAGGTAAAAAGATCACTGAAATTGATGCGCTTCTAAACAATAGCAAGCACTCCTTTTATACCTGGTTGCATGAAAATAAGCCGGATTGGGAAAATACAATAGGGAAGGTTATTGATCAGGATCAGGTTTTGTTTCACACAAACTTATCACCTAGAGTTACAGGTCATGACACAGGTTTGCTTTTTGGTGTGGAGATTGAGCTGTCGGAGATAACAAAAAAGGTGAAAAGCATTGCTGATTATGAAGCGGATAAAAAACAGTTAACAGTCAAGATCGAGCAGCTGACAGTACAGATTTCAAACCTCGACCGTAATAAAATTCAAGAACAGGAGAAGCTGAGAAAGAAGTATCAGCCCATGATCCTTCACCTCAAGGATGACATATCCCGCCTGGAATATGAGTCTCAAAAAGCCTTGTCTGGTAAAGATCAGGCTCTACTGAAGCTTAAAGAATGGGAGGCGAAAGCTGCTGAAACAAGAAGAAGCTATATCCAAGCCACTGATAAGGAACTGGAGCAGGCTGAATATGAAAAACAGGTAGCTGAGCTTCAATTAGAAAAACTGGAGAAGAGTTTAAATGCACAGCTAGAGGCCAGGAAGAAAGAAAGAGATTCTAAAATAAAACATGAGCAGTCTGTGCTCCAGGAGAGACTGCTGGAACTGGATCAACAGATTGAAGACGAGCGGCAGCAGGCAGAACAGCGCATGAATGAAATACAGGCACAAAGTAAAAAAGTGCTGAATGAGGAAGGTGCTGATGTGGAGCGGCTTTCATGGATTGAAGAGGAACTGAGAGACCTTGGAGGGGAACTTACCTTTATTGAAAATAACCGCGACAAGGTAGCTGATTTTAATAAGGATAAACGGGAACTGTTCGATCTGGTGGACACCTTTAAAGCGGATAAAAAGCTAAATGAAACCCGTATGCAGGTTGAACAGCAAAAGCATGAGCTGAAGAAGGCGGATCTGTTGGAGAAGGTCAGGGAGTGTACCAAGGCGCTTACTGATCAGAGAAACCATTGCAACCAGATGGAAGAAGACCTGCAGGAATTCGACCGCTTTCAGCATACTGAGGTTTACCAAAGTCTGCACCTGGAATCTTTTGGAAATACGGAAGCAATGCAGCCTCCTAAAAGGCTTATAGAGCTGATCAATGATTTAAATGATAAGAGTTTTAGCCTGAATAACAAGTTGACCAGTATAAGGTCGGATATTAGCAAGTTTCTGAGTAATTTTTCTGTCAACAATATTTTCGGTTTCAAAACTAACCTTATTGAAAATGAAGATTACCTGGACTTTGCGCAAAATCTGAAGGAATTTCTGGAGGAGGATAAAATAGGGGAGTTTGAACGACGTACGAATGAGCATTTCGCTACCCTGATACGGCAGATAGGGAAGGAAACAACTGAACTTGTTTCTAAAGAGGCAGAGATTCAGAAGGTCATAAATGATATTAACAAAGACTTCGAAGCCCGTAATTTTGTTGGTGTGATCAAAAGCATTAATCTGCGCCTGTCAGATAGTGCAAATAAAATGGTTGTGCTGCTACAGGAAATCCGCGCCTTCTACAACGATTACGCTGCTTCGCTAGGTGCAGCTAACCTGTTCAGCACCGGAGATAGTGGACTGAACAATAAAAAAGCTGTGGGCCTGCTCAGGAGTTTTGCTACTGAAATTGCCATTTCCAAGCAGCATGAGGTAAACCTATCCGATACATTTGAACTGGAGTTCCGAATCATGGAAAATGATAATGATAGCGGTTGGGTAGAAAAGCTGGCTAACGTAGGATCGGAAGGTACAGACATCCTGGTAAAAGCCATGATTAATATCATGCTTCTGAACGTATTTAAGGAAAGTGCTTCCAAGCGATTTAAGGAGTTTAGGTTGCATTGTATGATGGACGAGATCGGAAAGCTGCATCCCAACAATGTAAAGGGCATATTGCAATTTGCCAATGACCGCAATATCCTGCTTATCAACAGTTCACCAACTTCTTATAATGCCATGGATTACCGTTATACCTACCTTTTGGCTAAAGACAACCGGAATGTGACTACGGTAAAGAAGCTGGTAAAGAATAACCTGGTGCATGAAACTGTCTAAGGCCGTAGCTTCAAAATTATTACAGCTATGCATGGGTGAGAAGGTCCCCTCGAGTAAGCTGAGGCACCCGCTCGTTTCAGAACTGCTCGTAGAGGGAATCATTGCGGACAGCAGGTCTGGACGAACTAAAAGTATGTTATACGTCCCTCAGCCGGAGTCGCTAAAAGCTTTTCTGTTAAACAGGTTTTCCATTGCCGACCTGGAAACATACATGGAGGCCCTACAGTCAGAAGAAGTTTCGAGGTCGCAATTGGTACACGCAACGGCAGATTCAAAGACTAAAGAGGTAAGGACGTTTCAGGGCTTTCTTGTGAATTGTTACGAGCCAGTGCAGGCCACGCTAAATGGAGTCAATGTTGTAATAGACCCACCCGCTGGCATATTTCAATTCATTTCTGCGTTTGAGGGCTTTGTACCTCATCCGGACATAACCATCGTAGGAGTTGAAAATGCAGAAAATTTTTGCCGGGTGGAAAGCCAGCGGCATTTATTCAAAGACATACAACCACTGTTCGTAAGCCGTTACCCACAGAGCCAAAGCAAAGACTTAATTAGGTGGCTACAAACTATTCCAAATCGCTATCTTCATTTCGGAGATTTTGATTTTGCCGGCATTGGTATTTATATTCATGAATACAAGCGATATCTGGGGGAACGTGCTATCTGGTTTGTTCCGACCGACTTAGAAAATATGCTTAAAAAGTGGGGGAGTCGAAAATTGTATGATGTGCAAAAGATTAATTTAAGTATCAGTCAAATCGAAGAGCCCGGGATTTTATTAACACTAAGATTATTGCACCAATATAAGAGAGGATTAGAACAGGAGGCTCTGATCCTTGAGAATAAATATTAATTGATTTGTTCGAGGTTTAATCAACGTTTCAATAATAGGCAGCTTGAGCGCATTGTAATGGGAGTCAAGCGTAAATTCTGTTCGTTATTAGCTTGATAGAAAACAATAAGTTTGATAAATTTATTCAGGAAATCTGATGATTTTGAGCGAGGGTGAAAAATCGGTTACCCAAGTTATTGATGCTATTTAATACTCTGATTTTAAAAGGTTTACGGAAGGGAGAAAAAACCTACTCTACCCAACTAAAAATTGAGGTTTGAGATTGAGGGTTTTAAAAAAGAACAGGAAAGCAGAACTTTG
>NZ_VRTY01000012.1 GCF_008017455.1 Pontibacter qinzhouensis
ACTAACGCCAGAGCAGAATGAAAAACTACAGTTAACCCGCCAAGAGGAACAGCGTCAGAAAATGGCGTATGCGGAAGAGAAACTTTACAGAAGTGTACAAGACATGGAACTGAATTTCTAATCCAGCGTGCCTGTTAAATAGGAATTTGGGTAGACGTTTCCCTTAAGAGATCATCTGAAGTTACCCAACTTGATCCTGATACCAGTATCACATCAGGGAGATTGAATCTACACTGCATGCGCCTGCTTGTAATACCATTTGCATTGCAGGAAGAAGATTTTACATGAAGCCAATTCTGAAGTAACTAAATAAGTCATTTTTATGAAAAAATATTTATACTCATTTATGAGAGTGGCATTGCTATGCCCTTTCCTTTTGATGCTGTCCAGCCATCTACTGGCTCAAACGACTGTCACCATTGGCCCAGGAGCCGATTGGACAGATGTTATGCTTTACAGAAACAACTCGAACACTAGTATCGCCAATACGAATTACTATAACCAAGCAAGGAACCTAGCCAGCGCCTGGACTGTTAATGGGCAACAAACCTTCTGGAGAACCCTATTCAAGTTCAATCTCAGCAATATTCCCAGTGGGTCTACAATTACAAGTGCAACCTTGTATCTCTATAGCGATCCCACGGCCACAGGTAACTCAGGCACGACCAACAATCAGTTAAGCGGCTCTAATGCCATTTATTTTGAGAAGGTCGTCTCTAACTGGGGAGAGACTTCCGTTACCTGGAATAATCAGCCGGGAACCACAACCAGCGGGAGAATCTGGCAAGGCCCTTCTACCTCAACCACAGAAAATATACAAGTCAACGTCACATCCTTTGTGCAAGATTGGGTGAACGCTCCCTCCACAAACTACGGCATGCGGATGGCGCTGGAGAATGAGGTGCATTTCAGGGGACGGTCTTACGGCAGTGAGGAACATACCAATACCACTATTCGCCCTAAACTTGTCGTTACCTATACTTCCCCTTCCGGGCTGACGTTCACGCAGGAGACAGATCAACTGTTCCAACACCTGAACAAAACCCCCATTACTACCGGCATACTCTACGACCGCGTAGTTCCCTTTACACGCCTTGACCTGTTCGGACAGCCGCTACAGCTCAACACCGCTGATAGAGAATATTTCAGGCAGGCATATTCAGAACTACGAGGGGCTACTTATGGTACCTCTTCCCTGCTGTCAACAGAAGCAGTAGATCAGAAAATCCGAGAGTCGCTAAATTCCGGCACCGTGCCAATCGGCCTGATCGCCTATAAATTCAATCAGATAGACACCATGTCTATCCAGCATAATTTGCTCTATCAGAGCAACGGCCTCTTGTACGACTCAAACCCACGCAGCCGCTCCCCTTATTGGGAGAAGAAAGCTGTTGTATTGGCTGCTTTAACAGGCTCTGTCAAAGCGGGAGTAGTGAATTTCAGAATTTCTCCGGATCTGGTGGCAAATAACCTGGGGTTAGGAATAAACTATGTGCAGATAGATTTCGGTAATGGGGCGGTTAATTATTCGGTAGGGCAGCAGTTCAGCGTCTCGCTTACCACCGGGGGCGTACGCACGATAAGGTATACGGTCTACTTTAACAACAACACCCAGGTCACTACTTATTCTACTTTGACTGTTGCGTCTAGCAGTGCTGCAACTATGGCAGAGAATGCTCCATGTGGTGAAGCTGCTAGACCAATTGAATCAGACATACCTTTTAGAGGGTATGACGAATCAGTGGCAATTCGTGGTGTAGGGGATCTTACTTATTACTACAAGGACTGTAATACAGAAGTTTTAAATAAACCCGTTATCATACTGGATGGGTTTGATCCAGGCGATGATAGAAAAGGTATTGATATTTATGACGAAGATCTACTGTATGATAATAGAACTAAAAATTTCGGCAGAACTTTAAGGGATGCAGGCTATGATGTAATCATCTTAAACTTTCCTGAGAATAAATACATTCCTGCCGACAAGAGAAATGCGTATGGTGGCGCTGACTTCATTGAGCGCAGCGCTATGGTGCTGGTAAAACTGATAAGGGAAATTAACAAGGACCTGACTGACAAAGGCAGCACAGAACAGCTCATCATCATGGGGCCTAGCATGGGTGGTTTAATCTCCCGGTACGCGCTGGCCTACATGGAGCAGATGAGCTCTCAAAATCCTGGTGATGCCACCTGGAATCATAGGACAAAGCTCTGGATCTCTTTTGATTCGCCACATTTGGGCGCCAACATTCCAATCGGTGATCAGTACTTTCTTGATTATTTTGCAACTAAAGCTGATAATGATGGAGCAAAGGATGGTAAGAAAAAGCTTGATACTCCTGCTGCCAGGCAAATGTTAGTACATCATTATTCTACGAACAGCCAAACTCCGCAGGCACATGCTTTCAGACAAACTTTATTGAACAATTTCGTAAGTGTGGGCAATTACCCGAGCCAGCTACGCAAAATTGCCATTGCCAACGGCAGCCAAAACGGCATTCTGAATAACAGTCCTTGCCAAAAAGCTTTCACGATGGATGTAGCCACTGGAAGGGGCGCACCAGCCCGTACATTTTTGACTATTCTCTATCGTCCTTGGGTTGCTTTCGCGTCAGTAGCTACCTCTAAAGTGCATTTTACACCTAATTATGGTGGTATTTGTGAAGTCTTTGATGGAAGATTTCTTCTTAACTCATCCACAAAATACGCGAGTTCTAACGGGGCTTCTGTTGGTTACGATACGGCTCCTGGTGGTACTTACAATACACAGGAACAACTTAGTGTGCAAGGTACAGGTAAGGACACCTGGATTAAGATGATGCATGCAAAGTTTTATAGCGTAGTTGCCACTCATTCCTTTATTCCGACAACCAGTGCATTGGCTTATAACAAGCCCAACCACAATTTAGCTGAAAATTTAAGTGTCAAAAATCTGGTATGTACCGGAGAAACTCCCTTTAATGCCTACTATGCACCTGCAAATAATCAGGAGCATGTGGAACTTACTGTTGCCAATGTAAACTTCGCCATAAACGAGATACTAGGGAATCTTACTCCCCCTACAGTAGTTTACAATGCCAGTATCCAAGGCCCTGGAAACCTTTGCACCAATAGTACCTACCAGCTAGCCAATCTCCCAACCGGGGCAACCGTAACCTGGAGCGCCGGCGGCTCCATTGCCATAACGGGTTCCAATACAGCCAATCCGGTAAATGTAACCACAGCAGGTAACGGAGCAGGAGCGTTAACAGCTTCCATAACTTCTTCCTGCGGGTCAGGTACTGTAACGAGAAATATCATCACCGGTCCACTCTCTCGGCAAACTGGCAACATTGTGTTGAACAACTATAATATAGGGCAAAGCAGCTCCAACTCCTATTATGTGCCTGATAATATCTGTACCAACTCCTACTATCAAATGAATCTATCTTACTCAGATATATACGGTAATCAGTCGGGCCCCTATAGTTCTGATATATGGTTTGAGGTAGACGAGGGTAACGGCTATGTTGTGAGCACACTGGGCAACAACAGCTTTGAGATTTCTGTGAATAACTCTTCTTTCATCGGAACCATACAGATACCTGTCCGGATAAGGAACCAGTGTAACGTCTTCGGCGACCCGTTGTATGTGTATGTCTATTTCCAGCCTTGCTGGGGTCCTTACTCGTATGCGGTCTCTCCAAACCCTGCCGGAGACGAAATCGTGGTTGCCTATCATCAGGGTGAAGAAGAAACTCTGATAGATGACGAAAAGGCAAAACCCTTTGAGGTAGTGCTCTACAACGACAAAGGCAAAGCGGTAAGCCAGGCCCAAAATGTGGGCAGGGCAAACAAACTTGTTCTCAATACTCGTAATCTGCCAAACGGCATGTACATACTGCACATTACAGACGAGGAAGAAACCATTAAAAAGCAGATTCTCATTAAACATGAGTAGTTGCTAAGCTTCTTAATCTGGTTATGTGGCAGCCGGCAAAAAAGTATATCAGCTTTTTCGCCGGCTGCTTTGCTTTCTGATGCCTGTTGTATTTGTGCCCTGCTTTTACACTAATGCGGATGCGCCTAATCCACCTCAAATACATAAGGCAGCTGGAAACTAAGCGGCTGGTTCCGGTGGTGGATCTGCTGCAGGAAATGATCTACTTCCGGTTTATACTCCAGGTGGTAATCTTCGTGCAGGTTTTTACGGATGAGCTGCGTTGTTTTGAGCAGCAGACGGGCCGTTGCCGTGAAAAAGCTTTTGTAGTAGCCTTCAAAGTGGCTGGTGTAATACTCAAAAATAAGGCGGAGGATGTGCAGGTGCAGGTCTGCCTCTCCTTTGGGATCTTTGGTGATACGTTTAAAACGGGCAATTTCTTTCACTGCTTTCCGTAAGGCTTTGTTACGGGCTTTGCTCATGTTGCGGCCGCTGGCATTGTGCAGCAAATCGGTTATGGTTTCGGCCGACTGGTTATACACATCCTGCAGCGTAACCTCCTCTACCAGTTCATAGGTAAGCATATCGAACAGCTCAGCATCGCGGCGCGCGGCTTTCAGAATAACAGCTTCTTTTTCTTTGTCGCTTAACTGGCGCACAGCCAGCCGTAAGGCCGAAGAGATAGCAGGCATAATCAGGAGTAGTTTAGGTTTACTGTTGAAGCTGATACGCTTAAAAGGGTACAGCAGGTTCCGGTAGCTGGCAAGGCTTGGCAACCCTTGACTAAAAATATGCGGTTTTACCTCCGGAAGGCCATTTTCATTCAAATAATTGCTTGTTGTTAGTTGTTGCTTGTTAAATGGTTAAACAGGTGATTTAAAGAGGGGAAGATTTGGAAATGGAGAAGGATAAATTTTGATTGATTGAATGAGAGGATGAGTGAATAAAAAACCCTCAATTCTTAACCCATACCTTTTAACTAATGAAGGTCTGGCGTCTAAAATCTATCAGAAGAGTAAAATGAATGAATCGACAAGACCTGGCAGTATGCGCAGCTTCGGTGGGTATCTGGGCAGTCGGACGGTCAAAATCTTTCCTTGGTTTTTTAAAAAAGTAAATTATTTGTATTAAACTTTGTGGTAATCGTATAGAGGGGCATAAAAGTCAGTTTCATGGAATTATACCTGTTCTATATTTGTTTTGTTGAATGGTCATTATCAGTCAAATACGTGTATAGTTATTTGCAAATGTTTTAGCCGGGCTTCATAAAATTTAAAATAAATCGTAATTTCGTGTCATGAATATTGGAACAGAAATTTTGCATCAGGAAGATGTAGCCGTTTTAGAAGAAACGACTGATTTCAGAAACCTGGTTGTCTATAATGATGATGTGAATACCTTTGATCATGTAATTGAAACGCTGATCAGGGTGTGCGGCCACGATGCCGAGCAGGCTGAGCAGTGTACGCTCCTGATTCATTATAAAGGGAAATGCACGGTGAAAGTAGGTGCTTACGAGGAACTCGAAGGCATGTGTACTGCCCTGCACGACAAAGACCTTTCTGCTAACATTGAATAACAGGACGGAGGTTTAATGAATTTCCCGTCGAAGCTGATTGAGGGCGCAGTAGAAGAATTAGCGAAGTTGCCCGGTGTTGGTCGTAAAACAGCCTTAAGGTTAGCACTTCATTTGTTAAAAGAAGAATCGGAGGAAACGTTTCAGTTGGCAGAAGCCCTCGTTAAAATGCGGGCAGAAATAAAACATTGCCAGCAGTGCCACAACATCTCCGATACCGACATCTGCAGTATTTGCTCAAACCCACTGCGCGACCGTAGCCTGCTCTGTGTTGTAAGCGATATCCGCGATGTTATTGCCATCGAGAATACAGCTCAGTACAAAGGGCTGTACCATGTGTTGGGTGGTGTTATTTCTCCTATAGAGGGCATCGGGCCATCAGACCTGCACATAGAATCGCTGCTGGAGCGCCTGCCTAAATCGGAGGTAAAAGAAATAGTACTCGCCATTAGCCCGACCATGGAAGGCGATACCACCGGATTTTACCTTACACGCAAACTCCGCGATGCCAATGTCCGCATCACCACAATTGCCAGAGGAGTACCCGTTGGTGGCGAACTGGAGTACACAGATGAAATTACGCTGGGCAGAAGCATTGTGGAAAGAACGAATTACGGGAAGGTGTAACCAGTGTGGGTGTGGTTTTAAAAGCAAGATGTTATACCATCAGTCAGTTATTTTTAGTAGGACACAAATTTTCTGAAGCTTTTTTTACCAGTAAAACGTTTTTTAATGCTCTGCTTGGAAAAAGATACCTCTTTTCGTGGTATCTTTTTTTTATTTTATATTCAGTTTAACTAATATGCGTTTGTAAATTAATTCATCCCGAACCATAAGTACTTGTTTTGTGGGAATATAACATTGTTGCATGTCTAAGAAGCTATCCGTAATTATTGTGAGCTACAATGTGCAGTACTTTTTGGAGCAAGCCTTGCGGTCGGTTCAAAAAGCACTGGCAGGTATTCCTTCAGAAATTTTTGTAGTTGATAACAACTCTAGCGACAGCTCTGTAGAAATGGTTGCCTCCAGGTTCCCGGAGGTGGTGCTCCTTGCAAACCAGGATAATGTTGGTTTCTCCAAAGCAAATAACCAGGCTATTGCGCTGGCAACCGGGCAGTATATACTGCTCCTGAACCCCGACACCGTAGTAGAGGAAGATACCTTTTACAAATGCCTGGAGTTTATGGATGCCAACCCCGAAGCCGGTGGCCTAGGCGTTAAAATGATAGATGGCACCGGCACATTTTTGCCAGAGTCGAAACGGGGGCTGCCAACGCCACTGGTAGCTTTCTCTAAAATTGCAGGTATATCGCGGCTCTTCCCAAGTTCAAAGCTGTTTGGCAGGTACCATTTAGGCTTTTTGTCGCCAGATGAAGTGCATGAGGTGGAGGTGCTTTCGGGCGCTTTTATGCTGATGCGCCACCGCACGTTAGAGCAGGTAGGCTTGCTCGACGAAAGCTTTTTTATGTATGGCGAAGATGTGGACCTCTCGTACCGCATTCTGTTAGGAGGCTACAAAAATTACTATTTTCCTTATACCACCATTATTCATTACAAAGGCGAGAGTACGCACAAAGGCAGCCTGAACTATGTGCTGGTTTTTTATAAAGCCATGGCCATTTTTTACCAGAAGCATTTTTCAGGTTCAAATGCGGTGGTTTTCTCTAAGCTCATTTTAATTGCGATTTACGTGCGGGCTGCCTTGTCGGTGCTGGCGGTGTCGGTAAAAAAACTGTTCGGGTTTAGGTTAAGTAAAAAAGACACCAGCCATAAACTGCCGGCCAGTCGTATGGTATTGGTGGCCGGTCAGGAGCAGGAATATAAGCGGGCGCATGCTATTTTGCAGCTGGCAGGTCTCACTCAATTGCAGATAAACAGAATTTGCCCCTCGCAACTACACCCAGAACAGTTACAGAAGGCACTGGAGCACCGCAAAGCCTGCGAAATTATCTTCTGTGGCAAAGATATGGCTTTTGCTGATATCATAAGTACTATGGAGCAATTGAGAGGAACTGGAATAGCTTGTAGCATTTTGCCTCCCCAGGCCGACTTTATTGTAGGCAGCTACTCCAAAGTTGACAGAGGCTACCATTATGCGCCTGCCACAGCACCTGTTAAAATGCCGGAGGTGGTTAGTTGTTAAGGTGTTTGCCGGTAAGGGGTTCAAGGTCGGTTAATTTCTTTCTCAATTATTCAAATAAAAAAGCCCTTCCAAAGCAAAAAAGCTCCCAAACCTCCAAGGGTACTGCTTAACGAATTGATGTTTGGCAGTCAGCAAACCAGGAAGTTAGCATAAAAATGCTACCAGATAATTTTGGTATTCATTATGTAACTCTCAGCAGCGCTACTTGTAGTATAGCCAAATCTTCCTGAACCAGATTATTCAAATAATAATAGCCTCCAGAAGAAATTTTATCAAAATATTGCCAAGGGTATATCCCACAGTTTTAACGTAGGCGCACCAGCCAGGGCAGTAGTAGCTATCGAAACGTTTGTAAATAAAACATGAACTTCTGTTTGTTCTTAAACGGCGGCTTAAAAGAACTCAGGCGCAAGTGGTTAGGGTGCTGAAAATCTTTGCCGGGCCGCCTGTAGCTGTGCACTCAGGAAATATTTCTTATCTGCAACTTGAAACCAATGCCTCACCTGATTCAAATTTTTTCAAGTTTTTGCGTTTTTCTTTTTAAAATCCATTGCTTCTTCACAATTTACCCGCTTAAATGAAAAGACGCCCGGCAAAAGTGGCTGCTGCCAGGTTGGGAAGTCTGTTTTAGAATAAGTAACTTTGACCTTTATTAATTTTAACCTTATGTATCAGACAGAAGAGGTGAATATTGTACTATCAGACAGAATAAATGCGTTAGCGGAGTCACAGACAATCGCTATGGCAAAGAAAGGCCGCGAGCTATCTGCTCAGGGCTTCGATGTGATAAACCTTAGCTTTGGGGAGCCTGACTTCCAGACCCCACAGTATATTAAGGACGCTGCCAAAAAAGCTATCGACGATGGCTTTACCTTCTACACGCCGGTACCTGGTTACCCAGAGCTGCGCCAGGCGATCGTAGACAAGTTCAAACGCGATAACAACCTCGACTATAAGCCTGAGAACATCGTTGTTTCTACCGGTGCCAAACAATCTATTGCAAACGTGGTATTGTGTTTGGTAAACCCCGGCGATGAGGTTATTATCTTCTCGCCTTACTGGGTATCTTACGAAGAAGTAGTAAAACTGGCAGAAGGTGTTTCTGTGCCGATTATGGGCACGCTCGAGAACGACTTTAAAGTAACCGCCGAGCAGCTGGAGCAGGCTATTACTTCTAACACCAAGCTTATTATGTACTCCTCGCCATGCAACCCGACCGGTTCTGTGTTCGATGCTGCTGAACTTGAGGCCATTGCCCGGGTACTGGAGAAGCACCCGCAGGTGTATGTGATGGCCGACGAGATTTACGAGTACATCAACTTCGGAGAAAAGCATGCCAGCATGGCCAGCTTCGACTTTATAAAAGACCGCGTTATTACTGTTAACGGCTTCTCGAAAGGCTATGCCATGACAGGCTGGCGTGTTGGGTACATTGCAGCCCACAAAGACATAGCCACAGCCTGCGATAAAATTCAGAGCCAGATGACATCCGGCACCTGTTCCATTGCCCAGAAAGCTGCCTATGCCGCCCTGCAGGGTGGTAAGTCCGCAGCCGAGGAAATGTCGGCTGTATACCTACGTCGCCGCGACCTGGTACTGAACCTGATGAAGGACATACCTGGTTTTGCTACAAACGTGCCAAGTGGTGCCTTCTATCTGTTCCCTGATGTTAGCTACTACTTCGGTAAAAGCGTAGACGGCAAAGAAATTAAAGATTCTTTTGACCTGAGCATGTACCTGCTGACCGATGCCCATGTGGCCCTGGTGAGCGGCGATGCCTTTGGTGCGCCACAATGTATCCGCTTCTCTTACGCCACTTCCGATGAGAAGCTGACAGAAGCCATGGATCGCATCAAAAATAGCCTTGCCAAACTTCAGTAATGAGTAAACTTACTTCTCTGGAGGCAATTTCGGAGGCATTTAACAAACTTACTGTACTAATAGTGGGCGATGTCATGATCGACTCCTACTTGTGGGGCAAGTCTACCCGAATATCTCCTGAGGCTCCTGTGCCGATCGTGAACGTGGTAAAACGCGAGAAACGGTTAGGCGGAGCTGCTAACGTGGCCCTTAATGTGCAAGCATTGGGGGCCACTCCTTTACTATGCGCTGTTGTAGGAGACGACCCCGATGGCGCAGATCTGTTGCGCCTGATGGAGGAGCGGCAATTGCCTACAACCGGTATTGTCCAGAGCCCTGAGCGCATAACCACCATTAAGCACCGCATTATTGCTTCCGGGCAGCAGCTGCTCCGCGTAGATGCCGAAATAGAAACAAACCTCACCGACTACGAGGAGCGTTTTCTGGAAGATCGTTACAGAAAGCTACTGGAGCAGGCCGATGTCGTTATTTTTGAGGATTACGATAAAGGCGTGTTTTCGAAGCAGAATATCCAGTCGTTTATCCGGCTGGCACAGGAGCAGGCAATACCCACTGTCGTAGATCCTAAAAAGAAGAATTTTCTGAGCTACGTAAGCTGCACCCTGTTTAAACCTAACCTGAAAGAACTTAAAGAGGGGTTGGGCACCGACTTTGCCGATGAGAACCAGGCGGCGTTTGAGAAAGCAGTAGCTGACCTGCAGGAACGGTTGGCCACTAGCAAAGTGCTTGTTACCTTATCGGAGCGTGGTGTGTTTGTAGCCGATGGCCAGGAAAAGACCTATATCGAGGCACATCGCAGAGCCATTTCCGATGTTTCTGGCGCAGGCGACACTGTAATCAGCATTGCTGCTTTGTGCATGGCTCTGCAAACCTCTATGCCGTTTCTGGCGGGGCTGAGTAACCTGGGCGGAGGACTTGTATGCGAGCAGGTAGGGGTGGTGCCGGTAGATAAGAACCGGTTGTTTGAAGAAGCAATGCAGGTAAGGCTATTTGAGGTGCATGAGTACAGAAACGCTTAACAGGTACCTATACGACAGCAAGCTGAAGGCCTATGCCCTGATGCGACGCACAACCTATATACTTACTACGCTGGCCATTGCCCTGCTAATTTATGCACACGGCGTAGTAGAGAGTCCTGTTGAGCTTCGTGTGCTGTATTATGCCATAGATGCTATTCTGGCTATTTTTGTCTTTATTTACCTGCTTCGGATACTCTACAACTTTGAGCGTATTAAATTTTTGAGGCGTACCTGGTTCGAAGGGCTGCTGATGGCAGTTATTCTGGTGAACCAGGTAGGCACTTACCTCCTTCATTTCCCGGTTATCTTTATCTTTTTTGATCGGCTGGGCATTCCGCTATCTGTCGAGTTGTACCGGATAGCCATCTCTCTCTACATGCTGGTGCTACTCCTGATCGAACTGTTTGAGACCAGGGTGTACCATAAAACCTTACAGTTACAGCCTACCATCACCTTTATAATGAGTTTCCTGCTACTCATTTTTACCGGAACATGCCTTTTCATGCTTCCAAAAATGAGTAATGCACCCGATGGCATGCGCCTGGTTGATGCCATTTTTATGGCCACCAGTGCCTCCTGTATTACAGGGCTGGCCGTAGTGGACCCTGGCACCTACTTTACATTTGCCGGTCAGGTGGTGCTGCTCATGCTCGTGCAGTTGGGTGGCCTGGGTATCCTGACCTTTGCTACATTTTTTGCTTCGCTTATGCGGCAGGGGCTCGGTATAAAACAGCACGTGGCCATGCATAAACTCATGGAAGGAGAAAGCCTGTTCTCTACCAAAGGCTTATTGCGCAAACTCATCCTCCTGACGCTTACCATAGAGGCAGTAGGTGCTTTTCTGATTTTTCATACCTGGGGTCCCGAGGTCGAATTTTCGAACCTGGGTACGAAGTTGTTTTACTCGGTTTTTCATGCGGTTTCTGCGTTTTGTAATGCAGGTTTTTCGCTTTACCCCGAAGGGCTTTATACGGCTCCCATTCGTAACGCCTATGTGCTGCACATGATGGTAGCCATACTTATTATGTTTGGGGGAATCGGGTTCCCGACGATGCTCGATGTACTGTCGCCTCAGGCGATGCGCAAACGGATGGATGCCCCCTGGCAGAACTGGAAATTACTTTCCAGAATAACTATTTACACCTCGGCAGCTTTGCTGTTGTTTGGCACTATCTTCTTCTTTTTTCTGGAATATTTCAACACACTGTCTCACTTAAGTTTTGTCGAGGCGCTCATAACGTCTTTTTTTCAGTCTGTCACAACACGATCCTCAGGTTTTAGCACCGTAGATATCTCGGCACTTTCTGGCCCAACCCTGCTTATTTTTATGATTTTAATGTTCATAGGGGCATCGCCGGGTTCAACGGGTGGCGGCATCAAAACCACAACCTTTTTGGTGGTGCTGCTCTCGGTGCTCACCACCATCCGGGGCCGCGACAACCTGGAGGTTGGTAGGCGCACCATTCCGCACTCTGTGTCGTACAAAGCGTTTTCGGTTTTTACCTTTGCCGTACTCATCGACATGAGTTTTCTTTTTCTTCTTTCTATAACCGATGCGCAGTACGATATTTTGCGTCTTGCCTTTGAGCAGGTATCGGCCTTTGCAACCACAGGTTTAAGTACCGGTATAACAGCAGGTCTTTCAGATCCGGGTAAAATGATAATTGCGGTGTCTATGTTCACCGGTAGGGTAGGCACCCTGACGCTGGCACTGGCCCTTAGTACCAGGGCAAAATCTACCTCCTACAAATATCCGCCAACGCACTTGCCGGTTGGCTAGTGGCTGCAAGTGTTTGCTGTTGCACTTCAGGAGTTGTTCACATCCCGGAAAATTAATCTTACCAGATCATCTCTACTTTCATGAGTACAGAAACCCTTAACAGGTATTTATACGACAGTAAGCTGAAGGCATATGCCATCATGCGGCGAACTACTTATATCCTTACCATTCTATCTATAGGGCTACTGATTTATGCGCACGGTGTTGTAAAGAGCCCTGTCAGACTTCAGATTCTGTATTATGCCATCGACTTTATTCTGGCAGTATTCGTTATTATTTACCTCCTGCGTATTCTTTACAATTTTGAGCGGGTAAGGTTTTTAAGGCGCACATGGTTTGAGGGGGTACTTATGGCGGTTATCCTGGTTAACCAAATAGGAACTTACCTGCTCCATTTTCCTTTGGTATATATTTTTTTCGAGTGGCTAGGTATTCCGCTTTCTGTAGAACTGTACCGTATTGCTATTTCGCTTTACATGCTGGTGCTGCTCCTCATTGAGCTTTTCGAAACCAAAATTTACCTGCAGACAGTACGGTTAAAATCGAGTATTACCTTTATCCTGAGTTTTGTATTTCTGATTCTGGGTGGGGCCTGCCTGCTCATGCTGCCCAAAATGACCAATGCGCCAGCAGGTATGGGGTTTGTCGATGCACTTTTTATGTCGGCCAGCGCTTCTTGTGTTACTGGCCTTGCCGTTGTAGACCCAGGTACTTATTTCACATTTGCCGGGCAGGTCGTGCTGCTCATGCTGGTCCAGTCGGGTGGTTTGGGTATTCTGACCTTTGCCACTTTTTTTGCTTCGCTTATGCGGCAGGGGCTGGGGTTCAAACAAAACGTAGCCATGCACCAACTGCTCGAGAGCGAAACACTCTTCTCTACTAAAAGGCTGCTGCGCCAGTTAATATTTCTGACCATCACCATTGAGGCTATCGGGGCCATCATCATATTTATGACCTGGGGGCCGGCTGCCGAGTTTCCAAACCTGGGTGCCAAAATATTCTATTCGGTTTTTCATGCGGTTTCTGCCTTTTGCAATGCCGGCTTCTCCTTGTATCCGGAAGGACTCTACTCCGAACCTGTGCGCGTTGCCTATGTAATGCACCTGGTGGTAGCCATCTTAATCTTGTTCGGAGGTATTGGTTTTCCTACTATTATGGATGTATTGTCGCCCAAGGCAATGCGCAGGCGAATGGATGCCCCCTGGCAAAACTGGAAACTCCTCTCGCGGGTAACTATTTATACGTCGGCTGCCCTTATCTTTTTCGGGACATTTTTTTTCTTCTTTTTAGAGTACTTTAACACGCTCTCGCACCTTAGTTTTGTAGAGGCGCTCATAACGTCTTTTTTTCAGTCTGTAACTACCCGTACTGCCGGTTTTAACACCGTCGATATTTCGGCGCTCAACGTGCCAACGCTCCTTGTTTTTCTGGTGCTGATGTTTATTGGGGCATCGCCGGGTTCAACGGGTGGCGGCATTAAAACCACTACCTTTTTGGTAGTGCTGCTCTCGGTGCTCACCACCATCCGGGGCCGCGATAACCTGGAAGTTGGTAGGCGCACTATCCCGCACTCTGTGTCGTACAAAGCCTTTTCTGTTTTTACCTTTGCCGTGCTGATAGATATGGGCTTTATTTTCCTGCTTTCCATAACCGATGGACAGTACGACATCCTGCGGCTTGCCTTTGAACAGGTGTCGGCTTTTGCTACTGTAGGGCTGAGTACAGGAATCACAGCTGGCCTTTCTGATCCGGGTAAAATGATTATTGTACTTTCGATGTTTATTGGCAGGGTGGGTACGCTTACACTGGCGCTGGCACTGAGTACCAGGGCCAAATCCACTTCTTATAAATATCCTCCAACACATTTACCAGTTGGGTAAAAACAACCGCGCCTCAGACCTGTTGAGGTTGAGGCGCGGTTGTTTTTATGTGAAACTCCTTGTAAGGCCTTGGGTAATTAAAGGTGAAAAAACCTTCGGAAGGCCATTTCCATTAGAATAATTTAAAACAGACTTATTTTAGCTGTTTACGATACCGCTGTATTCCTTCACCGTCTGGATAAAGCATTTCACTTTTTCCGGATCTGTATCGGGATAAACGCCGTGGCCCAGGTTGGCGATGTGCCGCTGTGGCCCGAATTGCTTCAGCATTTTTATAGTTTCGGATTGAATGGTTTCGAAAGAGCTGTACAGCAGGCAAGGGTCCATGTTGCCTTGCAGGGTTTTGCTGTTGCCCACCTGCTCCCGCGATGTAGCTACCTCCATGTTCCAGTCAAGCCCGATAACTTCGCAATTCAGTTTGCTAAAATCCTCTAAAGCGAAGAAGGCACCTTTGGCAAATACAGTTACAGGCACGTCATTTATAGCATTGCAGATTTCGCTGATGTATGGCAACGAAAAAGTCCTGTATTGCGCCGGCGACAGAATCCCTGCCCAGGAGTCGAAGATCTGAATCAGGTTAGCGCCTGCCTTTACCTGCGCCTGCAGGTAAGCAATGGTGGTGTCGGTGATCATGCGCAGCAACTGGTGCGCCAGTTTGGGGTTGGTGTACAACAAGCCACGGGCATGCGAAAACGTTTTAGAACCGCTTCCTTCTACCATATAGGCCAGAATAGTCCAGGGGGCACCGGCAAAACCGATGAGGGGAACCCGGCCGTTAAGGGCTCTTTTGGTAACGCGTATTGCTTCGAGCACATAGCCCAGGTGCTCCTCAGGGTCAGCTACCCGCAGGCGTTTCAGGTCCTGCTCCGTCCGGATGGTAGCCGGGAAGTAAGGACCACGCTTCTCCACCATCTCGTAAGTGCAGCCCATGGCTTCGGGCACCACCAGGATGTCGGAAAAAATAATGGCCGCGTCCACATCCAGAATATCAACCGGCTGAATGGTTACTTCTGCTGCAAACTCCGGCGTTTCTACCAATTCTTTAAAGCCACTCAGGCTTTCGCGCACCGCTCTGTATTCAGGTAAAATGCGTCCGGCCTGGCGCATGAGCCAAACAGGAGTGCGTTCTACTACCTCTCCCTTAGCTGCTCTAATAAGCAAATCGTTTTTCAGTTGCATGCCGCAAAGATAGGGATTTTTAGGGATTTTGAATGAGTGATTGAATGGATGAATGAATGGTTTTGTTTGTAGGTTTTGATGAAAAGAAGAAGCAAATTCGATTTTGAGTGAGCGTAAAAACGAATCGGTCTGTTTCTATAACCTGTGCAGAAGCCATTCAGATATAACTCTACAACCTTGGCAATAAATGCCTGAAAAACCTTCTGAAGGCCAAATTCATTAGAATAATTATAGGGAACACCATACAAACATCATGATCAAAGAGCAAATTCCTGAAATCATAAATTTTGTGAACTCTTAAATTAGAGGCTATTTATAATGAATAGCATTACTATTAATTCATCCATTCATTCTCTAAATCATCCATTCATTCAAAATTAAAAAAACAGCGCCTTTAAAGCAGATACTATAAAGTTTACACCGATAGAAAGCACAATAAAGCCCATAATACGTGAAAGAGCGGCCAACCCTGATTTGCCCATGAAACGGGTAAGCTGGTGCGAAAAACGAAGAATAATAAAAGTAACCACAGCCAGCAGCAGAATAGCAGCCAGAATCATGACCATATCTATAATGGAGAGCGACGTAGTAAAAAAGCCAATGCTCACCGCTATAGCACCCGGACCAGATAGCATGGGCATGGCCAGTGGCGTAAACGAAATATCTTCTTTCTGCTGTCCTTCTTCCACCACATCGGGCGAAATCTTTTTCTTGTTGGCTCCCGGCGTTAGCAGATCAAAACCTGCTTTCATAATCATGAGGCCACCTGCAATGCGCAAATCGTGCATCCGGATGCCGAAAAAGTTGAGCACATATTGCCCCGTCAGGAAAAAGATAGCCAGAATACCAACCATGTAGAGGCAGGCCTTGAGCGCCTGCTGGTTACGGTGGGCCGGGGTGTCGTCCTGTGTCAGGGTTAGGAACACGGGCATGGCGCCAAAGGGATTTACAACAGAGAACAAGGCAGAGAATGTAGCCAGTAATATTTCCATAGAGGATCGGTAGCGTATAAAGTAGGGCGTTAAATATAGCTTTTTCAGGATGCAAAACAAAAGTATTGCCGCCCCGGATGCATAATACCGCAGCAGGGGGAGTAGGGTTTGCAGATTATCCTTAATTTTGAGGAAACATTGGCTGAAGCAACCCCGCAACAAGGTGCACCAGCTGCAAATTGTAAAGATCATTTTATTCAGATAAATAGTATGAAAGGAGAAGTAAAGCTGGGGATTTTGGGTGGCGGACAGCTGGGCCGGATGCTCATGCAGGCCGGGCTCGATTTTAACCTCTACACGCTGGTGCTCGACCCGGATGAAAACGCGCCCTGCAAAGACATTTGCCACGAGTTCTTTGTGGGCAGTTTCCGCGATTTCGACACAGTGTATGAGTTCGGTAAAAACTGCGATATCCTCACCATCGAGATCGAGCACGTAAATGCCGATGCGCTACAGAAGCTGGAAGAGGAGGGGGTAAAAGTGTACCCCGATGCCACCACCGTTCGTACCATTCAGGACAAAGGGCTGCAGAAAGAGTTCTTCCAGAAGCATAACATCCCGACTTCTGAATTTAGACTTTTGAAAGATGCCACAGAGCTGGAGGCCAATACCGATTTTCTACCCGCTTTCCAGAAGCTGCGCCGCGAAGGCTACGACGGCAAAGGAGTAGTAAAGCTTACTGGCAGCAACGACCTGGGCAAAGGTTTTCAGGAGCCATCGGTGCTGGAGAAACTCGTAGATTACGAGAAGGAGATTTCTGTGATCGTGGCGCGCAACCCAAAGGGCGAGGTCACTGCTTTTCCGGTGGTGGAGCTGAGCTTTCATCCGGAGCATAACCTCGTCGATTCGCTTTTTGCACCGGCCAATGTACCTTACAAGCTACAGCGCCACGCCATCGAAATTGCCAGCCGGGTAATAGAGGCCTTCGGAATGGTAGGTATTCTGGCTGTTGAGATGTTCCTGACAAAAGACGGGCAGATACTGGTAAACGAAGTAGCACCGCGTCCGCACAACAGCGGGCACCATACCATCAAAGCAAATTTCACCTCGCAATACGAGCAGCACCTGCGGGCCATCCTAAACCTTCCGCTGGGTGCCACCGATATTCAAAGTGCCGCCGTTATGCTGAACCTGCTGGGCGAGCCCGGTTACGACGGCGAAGCAGCCTACGAGGGCCTGCAGGAGGCGCTGGCGGTACCAGGCGTTTACATTCACCTCTATGGCAAAAAGTACACCCGGCCTGCCCGCAAAATGGGGCACATCACCGTGCTTGGCCAGACCATTGAAGAAGCACAGCAGCGGGCCGAGTCAGTTAAAAATGTTATCAAAGTAAAAGCATAAACATGTCTGAAGAAACAAAACAAACGCAACCGCTGGTAGGCATTATCATGGGCAGCCAGTCTGACCTGAACGTAATGGACGCAGCGGCAGAATTTCTGGAGAACCTGGGCATACCTTTCGAACTGACCATTGTATCGGCGCACCGCACGCCGCACCGCATGGTCGAGTATGCTGAGTTGGCGCGTAAAAAAGGGCTGAAAGTAATTATAGCCGGAGCAGGTGGAGCAGCCCATTTGCCAGGCATGGTGGCTTCGTTAACAACCTTACCCGTTATTGGCGTACCCGTAAAATCGAGTAACTCCATCGATGGCTGGGATTCGGTGCTGTCTATTCTGCAGATGCCCGGAGGTGTACCAGTGGCTACTGTAGCCTTAAATGGCGCCTTAAACGCAGGCATTCTGGCAGCCCAGATTCTGGGAACAAGCAACGCAGCCATTGCCGATAAGCTGGAGAAATACAAAACCGGCCTCAAAGATAAAGTCATGCGCTCTGTTGATGAACTCAGAAGAGGCGACCGCGATATAGATTAAGGCTGCTCATAAGTGAGCTGTAGCACCACAAAACGGCTTTCCCTGTAATAAGGGAAAGCCGTTTTGCTTTTAAAGCAGAAGGCGGTGCAGCAGTAGAACCAAGCAAAATCATTGCTTTGATTTCTTAACATAAGCTTAACCTCTCTGACTTAACAAGGTGTTTGCAGCAGCGTAGTTTCTATTTTCGGTTTTAGCACCTTCACCAACATGCGCACTGTATACCCCCTGAAAACTACACATGCCCCTCTCGACCAACTGGCTGTTTTCTCTTTTTTATGGGGAATGGCCAACCTGTTTCACCTGCTTTCCTTCCCGTATGTGGTTAGCCTGGATGATCCATTTAGTTGGGTGGTAGGCATTTTTGCATTTTTTGTGGTGCTGTGGCCCCGGTCTTTGGCGCTCCTGTTCCTGATGCTCTGCTTCAGCCTTACCAGAACATTTCGTTGGATGCCCGACACGCCCAATCATATTCTGTTTGAGTTTGTGCTTAACACGGCTTTGCTGCTGTGCATTTGTTATGCGTGCCTTTCCTTCTTCAACAAAAACAGGAAGATGCCGGACCTGCGCAACCTGGCGCTAAGAGAGCAGGTGTTTACTGCCTTTGCTGCACCTGCCCGGGTTAGCCTGCTGTTGTTGTATTTCTACGCCGTGCTCCACAAACTGAACTATGATTATTTAAATACCGACATCAGTTGCAGCTCTGTTCTGCTGACCTCTTTCGGAGATCGCCTGCCTTTTCTGCCTACAAACCAACCAGCACAACTAGGAGCCATTTACGGGACCTTGGTAGTAGAAGCAGCCATTCCGCTGATGTTCTGCTTTAGGCGCACCCGTGCTGCCGGCATCTTTTTAGGCTTAGGCTTCCACTATTTTCTTTCTTTGCACCCACACGACGGACTCTATAGCTTTTCGTCGCTACTGTTTTCGCTCTTCTTCCTGTTTACACCACCTGCTTTTACCACCGAGCTGAATAAGTTGCTGCTGTCTTCCTCCGGAAAAGTAAGACAGCCTCTCCGGCTGCTGCTGAAAGCGCTGGTTCTTTTGGTTGCAGCAGCCATACTGGTACGGTGGGCAGGCGCCATAAATTTTGCAGGCTTCTTAATCTGGTTGGTATTCGGAGCTTTTGTGATTATGATTTACACCGTGCAGGCTGTTGCACAACCTGCTACAGAAACCATGTTTGCTGCTTACTTTTCCATCAGACCTGCTGCACTATGGGTATTCCCGGCACTGGTGCTATTTAATGGCTTAAACCCTTACCTTGGTTTTAAAACCCAAACCAGCTTTTCGATGTTCAGCAACCTGCGTACAGAAGGTGGTTACAGTAACCACCTGTTTATTCCGGGTTCTTTGCAGTTCACCAACCTGCAGCACGATTTAGTTGATGTTGTGGAAAGTGATTTAGAGGAGCTGCAGCGGTATAAGCAGGAAGATCAGTATTTAACTTACTTTGAACTACGCCGCTTGGTAAGCTCTCACCTGAACAAAGATTTTTATGTAAACTTCCTGAGAAATGGTCAGCTGCAAGGGCTCCGGGTGGAAAATGGTATCGCCGATCAGCCGGACCTGGCGCTTCCGCACGCTTACCTGACCTCCAAATTTGTCCGTTTCAGACCAATAGACAAAGGAGCCTGCCTCTGCAAACACTAGTGCTGGCAGCAAATTATTTAAATGAAAATGGCCTTCAGAAGCTTCTCAGGTCATTTTTAGCCAAGGGTTGATCTAAGTTAGTTCGTTTTTATAGACCTGAACTACTGCTTAAATATCGCATTTAAAGTATTCCGTATCGTAACCGGGGGCTGGTGTGTCGCCGACCCGCACCAGCTTGCTGAGTGGTATGGTTTCGCCGGTGGCAAGTTCCAGGTAATCTACTCCCGCTGTAGTTGTAAGTTGTTTCAGAAGCGCCCTTACGTTCATAAATTCGCCAATTTCACTGTGGTACTGCACCCGCACATACACCTTCTGCCGCACAAGCTCTTCTAATGCTGTTCTGAATTGCTGTACCTCTGCTGTTTTATCTGTTGTACTCATAAAGTTAGAGTTGATTTTTGATAGTATACGGTGGTACAGTAAAAGCTGTGCTATCACATTTTTACTTTGGCGAACCCCGGTCCCCAACCAGTATCTCTAAATAAGTATAGGCAATTATTATATGTCAGGTAAACCCTTGGCAGCAATTTGATGAAAATCCTTCAGAAGGCTATTTTCATTAGAATAATTTGGAATACGAAAGCTGAAATAGTTTTGGACTTAGGAGATAGAACTAATTTGCATGTACTTAGTTCACAGTCAGCTTTAGTTCTAAATATAACTTAAGACCTATAAATTAAGAAATGCCCCTATAGCCCCTCATTCATAATTTCTGATTTGGGAAAAGTCTAAACCACCTCCACCTTACTTACACCACCAGCCAGTTTTTTAACGCGAATCTGCGTGCTGATCCGCTCTTTCAGCGCCTCTACGTGCGAGATGATTCCGATCATTTTACCGCCTGCCTGCAGGTTCTCCAGGGTCGAAATAGCAGCATCCAGCGTTTCAGCATCTAAAGTGCCGAAGCCTTCATCAATAAACAAGGAATTGATCTGGGTGCGGCGGCCGGCAAGGTCAGAGAGCCCCAGGGCCAGCGCCAGGCTCACCAGAAAGCTCTCGCCGCCCGAAAGCGTGTTCATCGGTCGCACCGCCTCCGCCTGGTAGGTGTCCACAATCAGCAGCTCCAGGTCTTCGGCAGTAGATTTCTGGATGCGGTAGCGGTCGTTGAGTTTTTGCAGGTGCCGGTTGGCCAGCTCCACCAGCCTTGCCAGCGTGAGCCCCTGCGCAAAGCGGCTGAACTTGTTGCCATCTGCAGAGCCGATCAGCTGCGACAGTTGCTCCCAACGGTTACACACCTGCTGCTGTGTCTGGAGTTGTTCGGCCAGGTCGCGGTTTTTCTCGCGCTGCTGTGCGTCCTGCTCCAGCAGTTGCTGGTGGCGTGCGCGTTGTTCTATCAGGTTGCGCTGCGCTGTGGTTTTCTGCAGGTGCAGTTCCTGCAGTTCTTCTGCTGTTTTATCAGTCAGGTTTTGTTGCCGGGTTGCTGCCAGTTCGTGCTGCACATCTGTGAGGCTTTTTCGCAGCTCGGTCAGGTGCTTTTCGGTCTGGGCTTTGAGGTTGGCCAGGCGCAGGGCTTCGTCTTTGTCGAGGAGCATCTGGCTCAGGGCCTCAATGGTTTCGATACCCTGCTGTTGCAGTACCCGCAGCAGCCCGTCGCGCAGATTATCCAAAGCTGATTTGCTCTGCTGTTGCGACTGCTGGATTTCCTGCTGCCGCTGGCGGTTTTCGTGCAGTTCATGTTTCGTTTGGAGGTGTCTGGTGCGGGCTTTTTCAGCCTGGTTCCTGCTGACAATCAGTTGCTGCTGTGCCTTTTGCCGTTCCTTTTGCGGGTCTTTTTCACTGAAAAGCTGGGTACGCTCTTCCTTAAGTTTAGTCAGGTTAATATGTGTCTGCTTCAGGTGCTCCTGCCGTTCTTTTAAGTCCTGCTGCTTCTCCTCCTGCCGGGTTTTCATGTTTTTTACGTTCTCCTGCAACTGCTGGAACGGGTCGCGCAGGTCTTCGTAAGCCTTGTGCTTCTGCTGGTACTCTACCACCTGTGCCTCAAAAGTTCGTAGCTGCTCGGCCAGCCTGTTGTTTTCAGATGAAGCGCCATAGGCTGCAGCAAAAGAGGCAGCCATTTCCAGCTGGTCCTGCTGCTCTTCGAGCTGTTCCTGCAGCTGTGCCTGCGCCTTCTGGAGCTGCGCCTGGTGCATTTTTTCAGATTGCTCCAGCCGGCTTTGTTGTCCCTGCGTCCGAAGCTGTTCTTCCCGAATCTGCTGCAGGCGCTGGTTCAGCTGCTCTGCCGTGCGGCTAAGGCTGCGGCCCATACTTAAGGTATGGTTCAGCTTCTCAAAGTCTTTTCGTTGCTGCTCCAGGCTGTTTGCCAGCAGGTCGGGTGCGGTAATGGCAATTGCAAGGCCTTCGGATTGCTGTTGATATGCCTGCTGCAGCCGCTTTATTTCCGTATCAGTTTCAGTTTTTTGTTGAAGCGCTGCCTCTTGCTGGTGCTGCAGGGTGTGCAGTTGCAGCTGAAGGTTGTTCAGGCTGGCTTCCAGTTCTTTTACCAGGAGCTGTTGCTTGTCGCGCCGCTGCACTTCTTCGGTAAGCGTGGTCTCATAGGCTCCTTCTACAAACGGATGATGCGCGGAACCACACAGCGGGCATGGCTCGTTTGGCTGCAGTGCATGGCGGGCCTGCTCCAGCTCCTGGATGCGCTGCTGCTGGGTTACCAGTTGCTGCAGGTCCTGCAGGCGTTCTGTCGCGTCGGCATATTTTTGCCGGGTTACTTCAAGTTGTGTTTTCTGACTAATACTGTTTTTTTGCTGCTGCTCCAGCTGCAGTTCAAGTTGCTCCTGCTTTTGCTGCACTGCAGTATGCAGCCGCGAAAGCTCCAGCAGGCGTTCGTAGCGGTTCAGGAGTTGTTGTTGCGCTTGTGGCAGTGCCTCCAGTTCTTCCAGCTTTTGCCCGTTTAACTTCTCCTGCAACTGCACCGATACCTGCTGCTTTTCTTCTGTGAGCTGCGCATAAGCTGCCTGCTGCTCTTCCTGCTTTTTGCTTAGCGCCTCTAGTTGCTGCGTATCCTGCTGCAGTTGCTGTTGCAATGCCTGCTGTTCCTGCTCCAATTTTTTCCTGCTTTGGCTTACCTCTGCCAGGCTTTTCACCATGAGGCGGAACTCGGGGAGGTGCTGCTGCAGGTCCTGCAGGCGTTGGTTCTGCTGCAGCCAGGTTTTGTAGCTGATGGCTTTTTGCGTCAGCTCCTGCAGTTCGCTCTGTTTCTGTTGGAGCAGGCTTTGTTCCTGTTTCAGCGAAGCATCCAACTGCTCATAAATTTTCTTGTTTTCCTGGAACTGGTCCCGGATGGTTTGTAGCTGGTGGTCGAGTTGGGCTACTTTCTGCAGGAGCGGCTCGAGCTCCTGCAACGCAGTTTCCTGTTGCTGCTGCTGTTTACCGGCCTCCTCAGCCACCCTTCCCGATAGCTCCAGCTCCGTCTCCAGCACGGGTAGCTGTTTTACCAGTGTTTCGAGCTGGGTCTGTTCCTTCACCAGTTGGCCGTTGGCCAGCTCAATACGGGTTAGCTGCCCTTCGTATTGCCGTGCGTGTTCGTGCTGCTCCAGCCTCCGGAAATCGGGTTGGAGCTGTGCCAGTTTAACTTCCTGTGTATGTAGTGCCTGCTTGTGCTGTTGCTCTTTTGCCTGCAGTTTCTGTACCTGCCCGAGCCATTGCGACTGCTCCTGCAGCATGGTGGCTTCCTGTCGTAACTGTTCCTCCTGCTCCTGTAGTTCGGCAATGGATGTTTGTAAGGCAACCAGCTGTTCCTCCGGCAGCAGTTTAGTGTCCTGCAGGCGGCGTTCCATTTCTTCTTTCAGGCTGCGTTCGGTTTTGGCTTTTTCAAAAGCGAAGCGGGATATGTCGGAGTAAATGCCTGTTTCGGTTATTTTTTCGAGCAGGCTGCTGCGTTCGTTGGGGTTCGCCTTTAGAAATCGTGCGAAGTCGCCCTGCGAGAGCATGACGGAGCGCAGAAACTGGTTATAGTCGAGGCCGCAAAGTTCGGCTACTTTGTCGGGTACCTGGCTTGGCTTCAGGTCGAAGTTCTTTTCGTCGGCCAAATCGCAGAGCTCCATGTGCACTGCCTGCATGTTGCCATCTGCTTTGCCCCGGCTCCGCCTGATGTGCCATTTGGAGCGGTAGCACCTGCCGTTGGCCTCAAACTCCACCTCGGCAGAACTTTCGGCGGTGTGGCGTGTCATGAGCTCCAGCGGTTTGTCGTTGCTGTGGCGGTGCACCAGCCCATAAAGCCCCACGGTAATAGCATCCAGAATGGTAGTTTTACCTGCGCCCGTTGGCCCGGTTATCGCAAACAAACCTGCTTCTGCCAATGGAGCCTGGTCGAAACGGATCTCGTGCTGCCCTTTAAGCGAGTTCAGGTTCTGGAAACGGACGGCAAGGATTTTCATGGGTTGCTTTTTTTAGAGACACAAGTATCAGGACAGAAGACTTTGTCAAATTAAAAATTAGGAATCAGGAATGAATATGGCGCGAGCATCCTCGCTCGTGACTTCTATTCCAAGGCCCCTGGCCACATTTAAGCACAAATTTGGTTGGAGGGGCAATTTCATTAGAATAATTCAGATGTCAGAAGTTGCTGCTCTAACTATCCAACTCACCAGCTTTCTATCTAAGATCAGCTCTCTTTTCCCTGCCCCATCAGCTCCAGCAGCTCAGAGAAGGTGGCCAGGAGTTCCTGATGGTCGCCATCCGGGTACACGCTTTCGCAACGTTTCAGAAATACATCTTTTTCCCGAAGCGTGTGTAGGTCGGCCTCCTGCTCTACCTGTTGTTCCAGCGTCTGTCGCTGTAACTGTATGACAGGCGGGCGGTGGATGAGCATTTCGATCTCCGGCTTTAGCTTCAGGACCTCCTCCAGTTGCTGGTTCAGGTCGGGGAGGGGCGTTTCGAGTTCTACCTGCACTTCGGCCCAGGCAATGAGGGAATAGCCGCTGTTATCGTACACGGCCAGTTGCTGTTTCACTTTATCGAGTGCGCCTTTAATCCGGATCAGTTTGCGGCTGTAAGGCACCTCCAGCTCCCGCAGGCCTGCTAGTTTGCCATCCTCAAAATCGAGGATGTAGACCAGTTTTTTGTCTGTTACTTCACTAAAGCTAAGCGGAATAGGGGAGCCGGAATAGCGGATGTGGTGCGTTTTATTTACTTGCTGCGGCCGGTGCAGGTGCCCGAGCGCCACGTAATCGAACTCTGCGGGAAACTGGTCAGCGCCGATTTGCCCCAGGTTGCCAACATGAATTTCTTTTTCACTGTCAGAAGCGGTACCTCCGGCTGCAAACAAATGTCCCATCGCCACCACTGGTACCTGCTGTGCTTTGTAGGGTTGCAGATGCGGCACAAAAGCCTGGTAATGTGCCGCAATGCCTTGCTTAATGCGTTGCTCCCGTTCCTCGTAGGTCTCTCCGGCCACCGACAACCGTACATCGCGGTCGCGCAGAAAAGGTACGGCACACACCACGAGTTGCAGCCTTCCCTGCGCATCGTGCAGCTCAATCAGCTCATCCAGTAGGTTATCGGTGGCACCGCCTACTACTTTAATGTGCAGGCAGTCGAGCAGCTCTTTGGGCGCGTTTAGGGTGGAGACGGAGTCGTGATTACCGCCTGTAATAATAATGTGGCGGCAGCAGGTGGAACAGACCCTGGTCAGGAAGCTGTAATATTGTTTAAGCGCTGTATTAGACGGAGCACCCGTGTCGAACACATCGCCGGACATGAGCAGCACCTCTACCTGCTCCTGCTCGATGGTCTGCAGCAGCCAGTCGAGGAAGCATTGGTGTTCTTCTGTGCGTTCGAGGTTAACGAGTCGCTGGCCCAGATGCCAGTCGGAGGTGTGTAGTATGCGCATGTTCCCGGGTTCCTTTCTCCAATACTGCTCCAAGATACATCAGGATGCAGGAACATGGCAAGCTTGCGCCTGAAAAAACTGGTAAGCTGGCTCTATGCTGCAGTAGCCAATCCTCAGGCGGCTTTAATCTGCCAGCCACAAGAAAGACTGGCAAATCAAATTATTCTAATGAAAACGGCCTTCCAAAGCTTTTTAGTGAAATTAAGGCTTAGGGTGCTTCACTGGAAGGCCAGCTTCTTTAAGCTCTTTAAAGCCTCCGATATTATAGATGTGTTTAAAACCAGCTTCTTCCATAAGTTTGGCCGCTTTGCCGCTCCGGTTGCCGGAGGCACAGTAGAGGTAATAGGTTTTGTTCTTGTCCCAGTGTTGCATCTGCTGCTCAAACTCCTTGCTCAGGAAGTCGGCGTTTTGGGCGCCTTGAAGGTGTCCTTCTTCAAACTCAGCAGAAGTCCGCACATCAACCAGCACAGTATTTTTCTTTTTCGCATGTTGTTCTTTATAAGCAGTAGCTGTTAACGAAGTGTTGGCCTGCGCCCTTTCCTGCTGATGCGGGGCAGCACAGGAAGTTAAGTATATCAAGACGATTGCAAATATCCATTTCATAAAAGCAAGTTAACACATTGCATCGTGCTACTAAACGTTTTTATTTAGTTTTAGATTGTGTGTCGGGTATTTGCGTTAAAAAGTCTTCGGCCACTTTACCTCCTGTGGCACGCAACGGCTACTGCAGCAGAATTACCGCTTCCTGGTTTCCCTGCTGTTTTGCCAGATCCAGTGCGGTAAAGTTGCGCTCGTCTTTCACGGTTTTATCAGCTCCATTTTCGAGTAGAATTTTTACGAGTTCGTTACGGCCAAACATGGTCGCGAACATGAGCGCAGTGCCTCCGTTACCGTTTTGCAGGTTTGCCTCAGCCCCATGTTCCAGGAGTAATTTTGCCAGTTCGGAGTATCCTTTAAAGGCTGCACCCATCAGGGCTGTGTTACCGGTGGCATCCTGGTGGTTAACTTGGGCTCCAGCCTGTAACAGTTGTTCTGCAGCAGCAGTGTGCCCGCCGTAAACGGCTATAATAAATGGCGTAAAACCTTTCTGGTCTTGTGCGTTTACATCGGCTTTGTTGTGCAGCAGTGTCCGGATGGTAGCAGTATCGCCTGCTCTGGCAGCTGAAATTAAGTCTGTTGCTTGTGCAACAAGTGCAAGCGGGAAAAACAAGAAGAGGATCGGAAGAAAAAATAATTTCATGGTTGGTTTGTTATGTTAATTAGAAATGTAGGTTAATAGCTGATGAAGCTCCTAGTGCTCTTTCAAATTAAAAATTAGAAATTAAAAATTAGAAATGAGGTAGAGAAAGCACGTTTGCTGGGCTTTTAATTCTAAAAACTAAATTGGAAGAGCACTAGGCTATCTAAAAAAGGGTGTTTAACGAATCCAGTAGCAGTTGCCGGGAGGGGCCTTCGGCAGATCTCAGGGCTCCGGCTGGCCTTCTGATGAGGCGGTCCAGCGCAGCTTTGGCCATTGTCTTGCCTGTTTCCGGCTGCAGGTGCATGTTATGTTTACTTAGCCGTTTGATGCGATAATGATACTGCTCGTAACATAAATAGTAAAGGAGTAATTGTAAGAATGATAGAATGTTGTTTTTAAGTCGAAAAAGTGATGGCAGAAAAGGTTTTAGGTAAAGTGGCGTGGGTTCTCTGCATGAATGAGCATCGGGGAGAAGAGGAGAGTTTTTATACTCTTCTTCTATAACCCAGCCTGGCTTACTTTCGAACCCTTCTGCCATCACTCCTTCAACATGCTGTTACCTGGCAGAGGCTACAATAGAAGTTACCTCTTTCTGGTTCAGCTTCAGGGTTTTGATCAGGCGGTTACCGAAGTCGGCATCGGCCTGGTAAAAATAGCTTACCATTTTATTCAGAACTTCCTTGTTCGCTACCTGCCCCAGGTCACCGGCCAGGTTGCTGACCAGGTGCTTTTTGTCTGATTCTGCCAATGAACGGTACAACTCGCCTGCCTGTGCAAAATTGTTCGTTTTGGAGATGGCGCGTTGCATGGTTTCGGCATTGATGGTGCGGGTTGAATATTCGTACTGCGCGTTATCTGTAACTGCTTGTGTTACGCTTGGCTGGTAGTTAACATTCGATTTGGTGCCCCTGTTGCTTAAAACGCCATTCTGGTTGTAGCTGTTTACTTCTACTTTAGGAGCGTTTACAGGTAGCCGTTGAAAGTTGCCGCCAAGTCGGTAACGCTGCGTATCGAAGTAAGAGAACACACGGCCCTGCAGCAACCTGTCTTCAGATGGTTCAATGCCTGGTACCAGTGTGCCGGGGGAAAAAGCCGCCTGCTCTACCTCCTCAAAGAAGTTGTCAGGCATACGGTTCAGCACCATTTTACCTATTTTCAGGCTGGGCGCCACCGCTTCGGGCCAGATTTTGGTTGGGTCTAGTGGGTTAAAGTCGAACTTGTCGAGGTCTTCGGGTTTAATCATCTGCACAGAAAGCTCCCAGGCCGGAAAGTTGCCTTTGTTTATTTCATCGTATAAGTCGGCAGTAGCGTGCTGGTGATTTTTGGCCTGTATGGCAGAGGCTTCGGCAGCGGTCAGGCTCTTTACGCCTTGTTGTGAGGTCCACTTATATTTTACATACACTACCTCTCCCTGCGCATTTACCCATTTAAAGGCGTGCACTCCAAAACCGTCCATCTGGCGGTAGTTAGCAGGAGTGCCAAGGTTTGTGTACAGGTAAGTGAACATGTTGGTTGCCTCCGGAATGTGCGAGAAAAAGTCGAACACACGGTTCTGGTCCTGGGCATTGTACACTGGCGATGGCTTAAATGCATGTACCATATCCGGGAACTTAATAGCATCGCGGATAAAGAATACGGGCAGGTTGTTGCCTACTAAATCGTAGTTACCCTGGTCGGTGTAGAACTTAATGGCAAAGCCACGCGGGTCGCGCAGTGTTTCAGGGGAGCCTTGCTGGTGCACTACCGTAGAAAAGCGTACGAAAAGAGGTGTTTTCTTGCCTTTGGCACGAAACAATGACGCTTTGGTGTAGGACGAAAAGTCACCGTAGCTCTCGAACTCACCATAAGCACCGGCGCCACGGGCATGCACTACTCGCTCCGGTATCCGCTCCCGGTCAAATGCGGCCAGTTTTTCGATGAGATGTACATCTTCTAAAAGAACAGGACCATTTTCTCCGGCAGTCTTGGAGTTTTGATTGTTGCCAACTGGGGCACCTGTGTTGGTCGTAAGTGGCTTTTGTTGAGCAAAGGCTACTTGTGCACTAACGAGTGCTGTCAGGAGTAAAAGTTTATACTTTAACATGTGTATAGTGTTTGATTAATATTGCAAAGCTGCCATAGTTGAGGTTATATATCAAATTGATATTTATGATAACATTATAGTTTTTTGTTATAAAACAAGCTTGATAAATGGCAGGTGTTGAAAGTGAGAGAGGTACGGTTAAGATAAGTGCAGTAGAACGGGAGGATATAATTGGTTCAGAAGGAAAATATATTCGAAGTACTTAATGCGGATAAACCGTTTTTATTTAGAAATATTCTAAATAATATTGCGACTTTTCCTATTCTTCTCTACATTTAGCTTTCTGTTATAACACTAAACCAGCGCATGTATCCAATTTCTATTCTTGTTTCTGAAGCTAACCTATTGGTTCGTAAGGGCCTGCAGGTGCTGCTGACGGAGCACGAGGAGTTGGAGGTAGTTGGCAAGGCCGAAAGCCTTCAGGAGCTTCAGCTGCTAGTCGAGAAGCTACAACCCCGGGTCGTGACTATTGATTGTGGGCAGGCAGATATTTTTTCGGCTTCTGTCGTTCAGGCTTTCCGGGAAGAATACCCGCAAACCAATTGGTTAGTCATTACCGCTGAAAAAGATAAAGATTGCATTCTGGATGCGCTCAGGTGTGGCGTTTGCAGTTATATTCTGAAAGATTGCGGGGCGCAGGAAATAGTGAACGCTGTTTTTGCCACGGCACGCGGCGATAAGTATATGTGCAGCAATGTACTGGAGGTGCTTTTTTCTGAGCCGAAGCCGCTAAAGGCTGAGGCCGAAGCAGAAGCTTTAACTGCCAGAGAGACTGAAATAATTCAGCTTATTGCAGCCGGTAACTCTACCATGCAAATTGCCGATATGCTTCATCTCAGTTACCATACTATAAACTCCCACCGTAAGAATATTCTGCGTAAGCTTCAGATTAAATCTCCTGCCGAACTCATCTTAAAAGCGCTCGATTTAAAAATAATAAAAATGAAGTAACACCATACGCTGGTGCAGCAATAGCTACAGTATTATTTAGAAAGTTTTGAAGCAATTATTCTAATCAAATTGGCCTTCCGAAGGTGTTTTATCAAATTATCGCCAAGGGTATGGCAGGCCTTTTTCAGTGGTGTGTATGTAAATATAAATTACCACTGCCAAGAGCTGAAAGCTCACAAGAGAAAGTTGTAAGAAGTAGACTTTTATTTAGCTATATCTGAAAACTATTCGCTCATCCACTCTATCTTTCATTCAAAATTCCGACTTCCCGAAGGCTTTTTTAGAGACACCAGACTTTTCCTCTTCTCACTACAACTAGCTATTCCGCTCGCTACTTCTGGTATAAAAATAGGCTACTACTGGCGATTGACAGGGGCCTGTTTTATGGCCTACCTTTGCTTGCATCAACACAGAAATAAGCAACAGGAATGAAGACTACCACTCTCGCGACTATAAAGAAAATAACCCAAAGGAAACATAACTTATCACTGCTCACAATGCTGCCATTTGTTTTATTTTGGATGAGTTGCACCAAGGGAACTAGCGAACAGGCAACGGCAGAAAATACGGTTGTTTTTCAGGAACCGGCAGGAACATCATCGGTGAAAATAGTGACTGTGGGTGGTACCATTACCGAGACTGTTTGCGCACTTGGCCTCTGCGACAACATTGTAGCCACCGACCTGACAAGCTCGTATCCGGAGCACATGAGGCAGTTGCCTTCGTTGGGTTACCGCAACAGCATAAAAGCAGAAGGAATAATTTCTACGGGAGCTGAGCTGGTTTTGGTTGAGGCTGGTTACCTCGATAAAGTGGTGGAAGAGCAGCTTGCCGCAGCTAACATAAAAACTTACCTGTTCGAAAACAAATGGAGCAAGGCAGGCTCGGCAGAACTGATTACCGCATTAGGCAAACTGCTGCAGCAGGAAGGCAAAGCCACGGAACTTGTGCAGGAACTGGAGCAGGATTTCGCAGAAGTGAACACGCTGCTGCAGCGAGCCAAAACAAAACCCAAGGTGCTTTTTGTGTATGCACGTGGTCAGGGTACATTAAATATTGGGGGGCGCAAAACCTTTGCCGATGCCATGCTGCAACTGGCAGGCGCACAACTGGCTGTGCCGGAAATAGAAGATTACAAACCACTTACTGCCGAGGCCATGATTGCCGCTAACCCCGATTACCTGCTGTTTTTCGACACTGGGCTTCAAAGCCTTGGTGGTGCAGGTGGTGTAGCTGCCATACCCGGAATAAAAGAAACAGCAGCTGGTAAAAAGAACCAGGTTATTTCCATGGATGGACTCTATCTGTCGGGGTTTGGGCCACGGCTCGGGAAGGCGGTGAAAGAGCTGGCTTGGCAGCTGCATCCGGAGCTGCATACTCCCGATAACCTGCACCAAAATGCTCTAACCCATAATTAAGTGCTGGTGCTGCTGGTGAAAACTTTGTCGGGCACGCATAGGTTGGTGTTACTCGGCCTTTTGCTGGTGCTGTTGGCTGTAGTGGTGCTGTCGTTGCAGGTGGGGGCCGTTAAAATAACTGCCGGCGAGGCGCTGGCCATACTGGTGCACAAAATGGGAGGTGCCGCTACTGGCTTCAGCAGCCAGCAGGAAGCAGTGCTGCTAAGCATCCGGCTGCCGCGGCTGGTGCTAGGCATGCTGGTGGGAGCAGCGCTGGGTGTGGCAGGAGCATCGTTGCAGGGCCTGTTCCGGAACCCGCTCGTGGAGCCAGGTCTGATCGGTGTTTCCAGCGGTGCTGCCCTGTTTGCTGTTGCAGCCATTGTTTTTGGTGCTGCCTTGCCGGATCTGGGTTCTGTTTTAGCCGGGCCGGTTATGTTGCCGGTAGCAGCTTTTGCAGGAGGCCTGCTCACTACCTTACTTACCTACAAGCTGGGGCAGCGGGAGGGGAAGGTTGAAATCACGATCCTGATTCTGGCCGGAATAGCCATTAACGCGCTGGCTGGCGCTCTGATCGGACTTTGCATTTATTACGCCGATGATGCCGCCCTCCGCACCTTTACGTTCTGGAACATGGGCGACCTGGGCGGGGCTAGCTGGAACCGTTTACAGATTGCAGTACCCATGATGCTGGTGCCCACTTTTTTCCTCACCTTTTTAGGAAAGCAACTCAATGCGCTGGCGCTGGGAGAGTCGGAGGCCTACCACCTGGGCGTAAAAGTGGAGCAGGTGAAGTACACGATTATTCTGCTGAGCTCCATGGCAGTGGGGGCAGCAGTGTCGCTTACCGGTATAATCGGGTTTGTGGGGCTGGTGGTGCCGCATATCCTCCGGATGGCCTTTGGCCCTGATCACCAACTCGTGCTGCCGGCGGCCGTGCTGACAGGAGCTATTGTTTTGGTGCTGGGCGATTTGTTTGCACGCACAGTCGTGGCTCCCTCCGAGTTGCCAATCGGGATTGTAACTGCCTTGCTCGGCGGTCCCTTTTTTATCTGGATTCTAATGAATGCCAAAAGGAAACGAACACTATAAGGCTGCGCTGACTTCAAAATTAAAAATTAGAAATTCAAAATTAGAAATGTCGTAGAATATGGTGCTTTGTATATTTTATGCCTGAATTATTCTAATGAAAATAGCCTTCCAAAGCTTCATGCACAAAGATGTTTCAAGGGTTTCAGAGTTAAAAATGATTTACAGAACTGTCATTTGGAAATCTTCAAATTTTCAAATTTCCAAATTAAAAAAATAGCACTTACCAACTTAATCTGGCAAAGCCAAATATATGTACACAGCCCAACATATCAGTCTGAAAAGAGGCAACCGGCAGGTGTTGCAGCAGGTGAGCCTGGCAGTAAAGCCGGGGGTGTTTACGGCAGTGCTAGGACCCAACGGAGCCGGGAAATCGACTTTGCTCAAAATTTTCTCAAACGAGCTGAGCCAGTACGCCGGGGAGGTGAAGTTAAACGGGAAACCGCTGCCACAATACAAGGCGCAGGAGCTGGCGCTGGTGCGGGCAGTGCTTCCGCAGAGTATCCATATTAACTTCCCGTACACGGCCCGCGAAATTGTGCAGCTGGGGCGTTTGCCATACCACGAGCCTCGGCAACAGACAGAGGCAGTGGCCGAAGAAATAATGGAAGCACTCGGGTTGCAACTGCTCGCTGATCGGAAGTATGTAACGCTTTCGGGTGGGGAGCAGCAACGGGTGCAGCTGGCACGGGTTATGGCCCAGATAAAAAACAAAACTTTGTCGCCGCGCTACCTGCTCCTCGATGAGCCTACTTCCAGCCTCGACCTGGCGCAGCAACACAGCATGCTGCAAGTGGCAAAGAACCTGTGCAGGCAAAATGTAGGCGTACTGGCCATTCTGCACGATCTGAACCTGGCGGCACTCTATGCCGATGAACTACTTTTACTGAAAGACGGTAAACCCATAGCACAAGGCGCTGTTGCCGAGGTAATGCAGGAGGGCTTACTGGAAAAAACATTCTCGCACCCGGTGCAGGTGGTGTGTAATGGCTGCTGTGGCCGCCCCTTTGTAATGGCTATGCCACAGCAGCAACCGAAAAATGAACTAATATACGCTTTAAAATTCAGCAATCATGGATAATACGATAACAGAAGTAAAAGCTACAGCTGTAGCCAACACACTGGCAAAAGCCTGGGCGGGGCTACAACAGGCAAAGCCAGGCATCCGGATACGGGAAGGGGCACGGGAACTAGGTACCAGCGAAGCGGCACTGGTTGCCACACTGGTGGGTACCAGTGCCATACGCTTAAACAACAACTGGCACGAGTTGGTAAAGCGGTTGCCGGAGCTGGGCTATGTTATGTCGCTTACCCGAAACGATAGTTGCATACTGGAACATAAAGGTGTGTTTGAGCAGATAAGCACCAGCGGAAGCGGCAATGGAGGCGTGGGCACAGTTATTGGCCCCATAGAAACGCGTATGTTCTTCTTTAACTGGCATGTGGCCTTTCTGGTAGAGCAGGAGAAGAGCGGCCGGAATTTAACCAGCATACAGGTTTTCGACAAAGCCGGTGAAGCCATAACAAAAATTTACCTGCAGGAAGGTAAAAGTAACTATGGTGTGCTGGCTGGCATCGTAGATGATTTCAGTTCGGAAGACCAGAGCCAGGAGCAGTATACCGAAGCTTACCCGGCTAAAACTTATGCCACCGATGTTGATGTGCAGGCGCTGCTCTACGATTGGTCTGAGCTGGAAGATACCCACGATTTCCATAGCATGTTGCAAAAGCATCAGGTGCAGCGGCACCAGGCCCTGAAACTGGCGCACGGACCTTTTACGTATCCTGTAGACCTGGCCTGTTCAAAATTCCTTCTGGAAGCAGCAGCTGCCGCAAAACTGCCTATTATGGTGTTTGTTGGCAACCGTGGCAACATCCAGATTCACCAGGATAAAGTGAGAACCATTCGGGTGCTGGAGCGTGGGCATGCCGGATCAGAGACCTGGGTTAACGTACTTGACCCGCAGTTTAACATGCACCTTCGCCAGGATACCATTGCCTCGGCCTGGGTGGTGCTGAAACCAACCCGCGACGGACTGGTGACATCGGTGGAGCTGTACGATCATGATCAGGAGCTGGTGGTGACTTACTTTGGCCTCCGCAAACCAGGCCAGCCGGAGCAGGAAGCCTGGCGAGAGCTGGTGAAGCAGTTGCCAAAACGGTAACATGTTCACAGGTAATTAGAAAGACCTTAGTTTATTTAAGTTAGACCCTTGGCAAGATTCGGATGAAAAACCTTCTGGAGGCTGTTTTCATTTGAATAATTTAGAAACTAACGATGAAATGTGCCTTTTCAATCCGACAAACCTCCTTTGAATGCTTTTAATAATTCCTTAACCGGCGCTTTTGGCTCTAGTAGTACTTAGTTTATTAGTTGCAAGGTTTAATATATAACAGCTGGTGTGTTTTCGTTGCAGATAGTTTATTAGTTTTTGCTTTACTGATAAGGCCGGAGGGGCAGGTGAAAGGTGAAATTTGCCTGCTCCAATGGTTCTGCTTCGGTACCTGCACACAAATTTTGTAGCACTGCCCGAACCTCTTCTAGCATCGAACGAAAGATTATTCAAATGAAAATGGCCTTCGGAAGAAATTTTAATTGAATTCTGCCAAGGGTAATACCGTCTTATTCATCCGGCAGTTAAGCTGACCAAATTGCCTGCTGCTGCTTTTACTTCAAATAATTCGTTAACTCCATTTGGTGATTTAACACAAGACGTATCAGTTTTTCTTATTCTGCCCTGTTGCCGTAGCACTTCCAACTAGTAGCTGCGGCAGGAGCAGCCCTGTATGCTGTTGCCTTTTCTGAATTGCTATAGCCATGTTGTTAGTTCCTTATTTTTTATGAGAACCTCTACTATTCTGTTTTTCTGTTTTCTGTTTTGCTTGCCAGGTGTGTATGCGCAGCAGCCGTCTGGCACTGTTCAAGGGAAAGTGCTGACTGCTGGTGGCAAACCCGTGGCATACGCTTCTGTTGCTTTGGCAGGAACTTCTTTTGGCACCATAACGCAGGAAGATGGCACCTTTCAGTTTACAGCTCCTGCAGGCACTTACACCATTTCAGCGCAGGCGATAGGTTCCGGAAATGTAGCTCTTCAGGTAGCCATTGTGCCGCATCAGACACTCGAATTACCACCCATCAAGCTAAACCAGCAGGCTGTTGAGCTGCCCGATGTGGTGGTTACAGGGCAGTTTGAGCCGCAGTCGGCGCGTAAGTCGGTGTACCAGGTGCGTACTATCGGCAGTGAGCAGATAAGGATGCGGGGTGCAACCGATGTGCAGGGGGTGCTGAACAACCAGCTTGGCATCCGGTTCGACCAGGATCTGGCGTTGGGCAGCTCCAACCTGAGCTTGCAGGGTATTTCTGGGCAGAATGTAAAGGTGCTGCTCGATGGTGCTCCCATGATTGGCCGTGGAGGAACCTCCAACGAAATCAATATTAATCAGTTAGACATTAACAGCATTGAGCGCATCGAGATTGTGGAAGGACCGATGTCGGTGGTGTACGGTGCTGATGCCTTGGCTGGTGTCATCAATATCATCACCAAAAAACCAGGAACCGAGAAACTTGCCTTGTCGGCCCGGTTGCACGAGGAAACAATTGCCAAGGAATACGGCACCGAAAGTGGCATCCATAACCAAAATCTTCGGGCCAGCTGGCAACATAAAGGTTGGCAGCTGGTGGGAGGAATTTCGCACAATAATTTTACGGGTCTTAAGGGCGGTAAAGTTGGGCGAGGGTTAGCCTGGCCGTGGCACCCGAAAGAGCAGTGGCTCGGAGATGTGCTGGTTGGTTACCAGAGCAGCCACCTGAAAACCTGGTACCGCCTGAACCTGCTCGACGAGGAAATTAATAACCTGGGCACTTTTGTAAACGGCAGAACCACGGATAAAAATTACCTGAGCAAGCGCTACATGCACCAGGCGCAGGCAGACTGGCAGCTAAACGAAAAGCTGAGTGCCACAGCAGTAGCCTCCTACACCAATTTCAGTCGCAGAACCCAGGGCGTGGAGGTAGAAGAAGCCACGGGCAAAGAAACACTTTCGCTGGCGGCAGGTGCCCAGGATATGACCACCTTCAGCGGCACAACATTTCGCAGCACGGTACAATATGCTTTATCGTCTGCTATAGCGCTACAACCCGGAGTAGACCTGAACCTGGAGAAAGGCAGCGGCGACAGAATAGCAGGAGAACCAGCCATTAATGATTACGCTCTTTTTGTATCGGCGGAGTTTAGTCCATCCTCTACCATACATATCAGGCCGGGGCTACGGGTGGTTCATAATTCAGTGTATCAGGCACCACCTGTTCTTCCATCTGTAAATGCAAAAGTAAGCCTTACTCCTAAGCTGGATCTTCGGGTGGCGTATGGCCGTGGTTTCAGGGCACCATCGCTGCGGGAGCTTTACTTTAACTTCCATGATGCCAGCCACAACATTGTCGGGAACACCGATCTGCAGGCGGAGCTGTCGCATAGCGTGAATGGATCGCTGGCCTGGAAGGTGCTGGAGGGGAGCAGGGTGCAGCTAGCCTCTACCATTGGCACTTTTTACAACCACCTCGATAACCAGATTACGACCGGGCAGGATGCACGTACCCCCGGCAATTACACTTACCTAAATGTAGAGAGGCATAAAACAACCGGGGCTAATGTAACCAATACGCTTCGGGTGGAGGCTTTTGAGGCAACGGCAGGTGCCTCTTATATCGGGCGCTACAACCGGTTTTATGAGGAGCAGGAGGGGCTGGCGCATTTTACCTGGTCGCCGGAAGTTATCCTGAATGCCACCTATTCCTTTCGCAGCCTTGGTGCCAGCTTCGGGGTTTTTTATAAGTACACAGGCGTAATGCCAACCTATGTGCTGGGCACTGAATCTGTTTACCTGGCCGAAATAGCAGGTTTTAGCTGGGCTGATGTTACTGCCACTAAATCATTAACAAAATTTCTGACGCTGAATGTCGGGGTGAAAAACCTGTTCGATGTGCAGCAGATTACCAGTTCGCAGCTTATTACGGGAGGTGCGCATAGCACAGGAGGCAACCGCCCGGTAGGCTATGGGCGCTCCTTTTTCCTGGGCCTGAACTTTCAGTTAAGCAAACTGTAGCCTGAAGCCACACCAGCTTTTATGCCCCTTTTTAATTGCCTAAACCCTTGGCTACAAAACACTTATTTTCCTTCTGAAGACCATTTTTATTTAAATAATTTACTTCAACTAATCTTAAAAACCTTACTTACATGCAACGTTTATATTATTCATTTTTGATGCTGTTTGTCCTGCATTCGCTCGTGTCCTGCCAAGACGATGATCCTCCTTTACCAGATAACATGGTGCAGTTCGAGGCCGAAACGATTGGCTTTGAGGCGCAGGCTACCGAAATCGACGTAAAAGTAAGATTCACACGGGCAACTGATGCGGCGGTTCCGGTTACGGTAACTTTGCAAAGCACCAGCCTCACCTACGGCACTCATTTTACAACAGAGCCGGCAGCCACAAATGGCGCTATAGACCTGACCGTGCCATCAGGCAGCAGCGAAGCGTCCATTAAGGTGAAGAAGGTGGCGGGCTTGCTGCTCGATGGGGATGAGGAAATCAGCTTTACGATGGCAGCAGCCAGTGTGGGAATAGTAGTAGGCAGTGCGGCTTCGCTTACCCTGAGCTTCTCCGAAATTCTTTCGCAAAATGCCGCTATGGCTATAAACGGGGGAGGAGCTGCATATCTGAACAAGGTTTTTATAGACTTAAGCGCCAACAGGCAGGTAGCCGTTGCCCGCATCGCCTGGGACCTTGGTTTTTTTGCCGGAGACGATTTCAGGGTGATCCTCAACAACGAAACCGGAGCACTGGCCATTGCTTTAGATAAAACAGATCTGAACCAGGTTACTGCCCAGGATACAGTAGCACTTGTCTCTAAACTCAGCCTGGATACCTTCTCACCAGAAGCCATGAATTTCATAGATGATGTGGAAGGTGATCTGACCAAAACTGCCATTGCTTCCGTTTCTGCCACCGATTCGGAAAACAAGGTGTACATCGTTAACCGTGGTACAAAAGGCGCTGCTGCCAGAGGCTGGCAAAAGATTCGGGTGCTGCGCAGCGGTAACGGCTACAAACTCCAATATGCCGATATTAAGGCCACCACCTTTAAGGAGCTGACGGTTGCAAAAGACAGCAACTACAATTTCCAGTATGTGTCGTTTACGAATGGTGCGGTAACGGTGGAGCCAGCCAAAGATCGCTGGGACATCGCCTGGACTGCCTACACCTACAAATCGGGTGCTATACCTTATTATTTTCAGGACATGGTGCTGCTCAACAACCTGGGTGGTGCCGCAGTAGCCAAAGTGCCGGCGAGTGAGGTTAGTTACGATGCCTTTGGCGAAAGTCACCTTTCCGGTCTCGATTTTAAAACGAACCGCATGGCCATTGGCTCAGACTGGCGCTTTACTACAGGAGAGGGAGCGCCCAATGTTTACATCGATAGGTTTTATGTGGTGAAAGATGCGGACGGTAACATCTACAAACTCAAATTTACGGCCATGACCCAAAGTGGCGAACGTGGCAAGCCACAAATTCAGTATGCTCTGGTAAAAAAAGGAGCTTAGGTTATTTGGCTTCAATCGGGTTGGTTTGGCAGGTCCGCCTGGTTGTTGTCGTACTTTAACACAGATCTACTAAAATCTGCCGCTATTTACCATTGCTATTTTTAAGTAAAACTCGGTCAGGAGTAATTATTGTAATGAAAACAGCCTTCCAGAAGCTTTTTTAGCATTTGGAAGGCTGTTTTGTTCAAGGGTAATTTATTTCTGGATGCGAGTTAATCTACTATCAAATGCCGGTGCGACCAGGCTTGTGGTTTGGCAGCAAATAATGCCTTCGTCTCTTTCCAGACAGATTGGAACAGCTCAGACTGGCGGTAGGCGTTCAGGTGTTCTTCTGAGTCCCAGAGGCTATAGGTGCTGAACACATTCGGCTGGTGCAGGTCCTGCAGCAACTCCACATGCCGGCACCCTGCAAAGCTCTGAATCTTATCTCGCGAGTTTCTGAAAATAGCCAGAAAAGCCTCCGTTTCCTCCTCCCGAAAAGTCATGCGCACGATCCGTATCAGCATTTTTTTAATTTTGAGTTTTGAATTCTTTCAAGTTTTTGGTTTAGGTACTGAACAGAGGGCAAAAAAACATTCACTCATTCACTCAAAATTCCAAATTAACCTCCCGGGTAAAACCGGACGTCTATTTGCGAGTCGAAGCCGAGACGTAACTGCTCGGAAGCGTTACCTTTATTGATGCCAATACAGAGTTGGTCCAGGCTGTTGTAGATGCAGCAGGTGTCGCCTTCATCGGCCTGGTTGTAGTTAGCTAGAATTTTGGCAATGGTTTCGCGCCCGAAATGAATGGTGTAGGTGCGGCCATGCGATATGGTGTCGATGCTCTCACGGGTAATATTGGTAACCAGATTGCCGTACTGGTCCACGTGTATAACATGGCCTGTAATGGAGTGGTCGTTTAATCGGAGCTGCCGGTTGAGCAGGTGCCTGAAATCGGCGGTAGTTTCGCCAAGCACCTCTATGTCGCCGCCTTTGGCCAGAAATACTGCCGCTGGAGCGAGCAGTTCTTTTGCCGGAAAAGAGAATACCTGTCCGTGTGTAGCTATTTCCACCACTTTGTCGGGCTTGTCGTCGGTCAGGAGCGAGAGCAGGCCATTGTCGGCCATCAGGAAATAATGCCCTTTGTAAAAGGCCGCATGGTAGCGCACTTTTTTGCTGCCGTGCGTGTCTACGCCCACCAGATGTACCGTTCCCAGCGGGAATTCATGATAGACCGACCCCAGCACGTACTCCGCCTGCGGAATGTTGTAGGGCTCCACGGCATGCGAAATATCCACGATCTGCGCTTGGGCATCGTGGGTCAGAATTCTGGCTTTTACAGCAGCCACATAATGGTCGGCATATCCAAAATCGGAGGTGAACGTAATTACAGCCATAGTACGAACTATAATTTGTGGAGAATTGTATTCTATATGTGACAAATTTATTTAAATTAAGCAAAAAATTACCATCGAACTATATTTAAGAGGAAGCATTTGGTAGAGAAAGTTATAACGCTGGAGAACATCTCCCTTGTAGACTTCCTGGGGACAGGGAATCAGAACATAAAACAGCTTGCCGCTGCCTTTCCAAGCAGCAAGATTATATCGCGAGGAAACGAAATCAAGATCCAGGGTCAAACTCCCGAAATCATTAAAATTCACGACATCCTTTCTTCCCTGATCGATCATTACCATAAGTTTGGTAAGCTTACGCAGAACAGCGTGAACAGATACCTTTCTTCTGATCCTTTATTAGATGATGAAGAAGTTATTACCGCTCCAGACGTTATTGTGTATGGCGTAAAAGGTGGCATGATCAAGGCTAAAACGCCTAACCAGCAGAAGCTGGTAGATGCCGTGGCAAAAAATGACCTGGTGTTCGCTCTAGGTCCTGCCGGTACAGGTAAAACCTATATTTCGGTGGCCATGGCGGTGCGCGCCCTTAAGAATAAGGAAGTTAAGAAAATTATAATTTCGAGGCCGGTGGTAGAGGCTGGCGAAAGCCTTGGCTTTTTGCCCGGCGACATGAAGGACAAAGTAGACCCTTACCTGCGCCCGATCTACGATGCCCTCGAAGACATGATTCCGATTGAGAAGCTGAAGTATTACCAGGAAAACAAAATTATAGAAATTGCTCCCCTGGCGTATATGCGCGGCCGAACGCTGAATAATGCCTTTGTGCTGCTCGATGAGGCGCAGAACACTACGCCTGCCCAGATCAAGATGTTCCTGACACGTATGGGGCCAACTGCGAAAGTGCTGGTAAACGGCGACCGCTCCCAGATCGACTTGCCGCGCAACCAGCGATCCGGTTTAATGGAAGCCCTGCATATTCTAAAGGACATTAAGGGTATTGGCTTTGTAGAAATGACCGCAGAAGATGTGGTGCGCCACAGGCTGGTACGGGATATCGTAAATGCGTATACCAAACTCGATGAAGAACGCCGTGCCGCCAGAGACGAAAATGAAGCTACCGATGGAGACCGCGGAAACGGGCGCCGAAAAACATTTGAGGTGGTGTCTAAGAACTAACCTTTGTTTAATTTAGGGTTTCCTTGAACAGTGCAAATATAAGTTACAGCAAGAGCTCCTTTAATAGGGAGCTTTTTCTGTTCATGACCCTTGAGACTTAAATTGTACTTTCCCTTTTGGAGGCCCATTTCATGTAAATAATTTGTGAAAGCATAAATTCGTAAAAGCTGTAACTTTGTGTAAAGTGTAAGATCATGGATAGATTTGAAGAAAAGTACGTCAATCCGTTTACCGACTACGGCTTTAAGCGCATTTTCGGCGAGGAGCCAAACAAAGAACTGCTGCTCGATTTTCTGAATGTATTGCTGAAAGAAGAACAGGGGGAGATTGTAGAACTGACCTACCTGAAGAACGAAAATTTAGGCACCAGCGAACTGGATAGAAAAGCCATCTTCGATTTGTATTGCGAAAATGAGCGGGGCGAGAAGTTTATAGTAGAGCTTCAGAAAACAAAGCAAAACTTCTTCAAAGACCGGACGCTGTACTACGCCACCTTCGCGATACGCGAGCAGGCAAAGCGAGCAGGGTGGAATTATGAGCTGAAAGCTGTGTACACCATTGCCATACTCGACTTTGTTTTCGAGGAAGATAAGAACGAACCACATAAATTCCGCTACGACATCAAGCTGTCGGATATAGAAACAAAAAAGGTGTTTTATAATAAACTCACCTTCATTTACCTCGAAATGCCCAAGTTCAACAAAACCCTGGAAGAGCTTGAAACGCGGTTCGATAAATGGCTTTTTGTTATAAAAAACCTGCACAGGTTAGAGCGTATACCGGATAAACTGCGGGAACGGATCTTTGAAAAGCTTTTTGAGTCGGCCGAGATAGCCAAGTTTACGCCTCACCAGGTTCGGTTGTATGAAGACAGTTTAAAATATTACCGGGACTTAAAAAATTCCTTAGATACAGCCAAGGAAGAAGGTCGGGAAGAGGGTAGGGAAGAAGGTAGACAGGAAGGTTGGGAGCAAGGTAGAAAACAGCGGGCTCTGGAGATTGCCAGAAAAGCAATCGCAAAAGGGTTTGCTGTTGAAGATATTATTGACCTAACAGGCTTATCGAAAGATGACATTGAAAAGCTGATGTAAGATTGGCAGTAACCTGTTCACTATATAATATCGTAATACTTTAAAATATACAAAATAATAAGTATACAACAATAGCATGCAACAAGAAAGCGCGGTAGAGGCCACTGATGAGATTACTACCGTCATCAGGATAGGGAATGACACAGACAGGCAACTGGCCATGCAGGTAAGGCGACAGGTGTTTGTGCAGGAGCAGGGAGTGCCTGCCGACGCGGAGTACGACTCCTATGAAAGTAGCGCTACCCACTACCTGGCCACTTACGCTGGTGCTCCGGTTGGTGCTGCCCGCTGGCGCGTGACCGAACATGGCGTTAAATTGGAGCGGTTTGCCGTATTGAAAGACTTTCGGAGCCAAGGCGTTGGTGAGAAGCTGCTAAAGGTAATACTGGAGGATGTACAGGCCCAACACCCGGAAAAGAAAATCTACCTGCATGCGCAATTACCAGCTTTCCGTTTCTACAGCCGCCATGGCTTTGAGCCGGAAGGCGAGCAATTCAGAGAGTGCGACATCGAACACTATAAAATGTATTTTAGAGGCTGATGCGGCTGCCCTGGGCACCATACCCGTTTTTGCGCATCACGCTATGCTTCATAGCAGGCATCCTGATTTATATTTTTACAGGCAAGGAGTTCAGGCATAGCCAGGAGATCCTTGCTTTTTTTATTTTAGCCTTTGTGCTAACTTGTCTTGTGAGCAAACACCTGAAAACAGCACACGCAACGGCTGTAACTGGCACACTAGGGTTGCTCTGCTTTGTAGCAGGTGGTATCTGGCTAACACACTGGCATACAGAATCGCACCGGCAGGATCACCTGTTGCAGCTGCCAGGCCAGCCTACGGCTTATGTGGGTGTGGTAGATGATTTTGTAGCGCAGAAAACCGGTTATCAGAGTACAGTGCTCAGGCTGGAACAGGTGCAGGCAGATGGCGTTTGGCGGCAGGTGACAGGCAAAGTGCAGCTATCGGTGCCACATGATTCGGAGAAAAAATATGAGGTGCGTTATGGCGACAGGCTGTTAATACGGGGTGCTCCACAGGCTGTGCCACCGCCCACAAACCCCAACCAGTTCGATTACAAACAATACCTCGCCAACAAAAACATTTACCACCGGCACTCTCTACGGCCACAGCAGTACCAGTTACTTGGCACCGATCCACCCAACCCGATTAAATATTACAGCATTATACTGCGCCGGAAACTGGATGCGATTCTGCAGGAGTCAATAGAGGAGCGGCGGGAATATGGCATCTCAACGGCACTTGTGCTGGGTGTGAAAGATGATATGGATAACGCCATCCGCTCTGCTTATTCCAGCACCGGTACTATGCATGTGCTGGCGGTTTCGGGGTTGCATGTAGGTATGATTTACCTGCCATTGTCGTTACTGTTCAAAAAGTTTCGTCGGAATAAAAGTCAGCGCGTTTTTGGGGCTGTAGTTATAATTGGCTTCTTAATGCTGTATGCCTTTCTTACAGGCCTTTCGCCATCGGTGCAGCGAGCGGTGCTTATGTTCTCGCTCGTGACGGTAGCACAGGCTATACGGCGTAAAACGAACAGTTATAACACGCTGGCTATCGCTGCTTTTATACTTCTGTTTCTCGATCCATATTACCTGTTTGATGTAGGTTTTCAGCTATCGTTTCTGGCGGTGCTGGGTATTGTGTACTTGCAGCCCAAGCTAAACAGAGTACTTGATTTTTCTTGCTTTGAAGCACATCACCGGCCATTTAACTTCAAAGAAATAAAAAAGGCACCCTTGTTGGTAGCGAAAAGTATGGTCTTGAGCTTGCCAGAAACCATATGGGTTTCATTTACCTTGTCGGTGGCGGCACAACTGGCTACTTCTCCGCTAGGTATATTTTATTTCTACCAGTTTCCGGTTTATTTCTGGTTTGCAAACCTGCTTGTTGTGCCGCTGGCTATGCTGGTGCTATATATGGGAGTGGGAGCTTTGTTTTTTTCGTGTGTGCCGCTACTGGGCTGGGCTTTGTTCCGGCTGCATTTCGGGCTGATCTGGTGCATGAATGAGTTTAACCTATGGGTAGAGCAACTGCCGCATGCCGTTGTTCAGGGCATCGACATAAATGCGCTGCAAACCTGGCTGCTCTATGGCATTATGTTGCTTTTGTTGCTTTTCATGGCCTACAGGCGGCTTAGTTACCTTGCTGTAGCTGTTTTGGTTACGGCTATGCTGGCATTTCAGCAGATACAGAAAAGCGGGCAACAATTTCGGCAACAGCGGTTTGCTGTATACAACCTGCGTGGCAACACGGCCTTTGCGCTTGTAAATGGCAAGAAGGCGGCAGTCGTGAGCAATGCTGCGCTACATCCTGCTGCACCAGACTATACTTTTAATGTGCAGCCGCACCTGTGGCAACAAGGGGTAATGAAGCCCGATTTCACTCAAATAAATTCTTCAGTTCCTCCGGCAGGAGCAGCCTACGCTATGCTACCCGACAGTAACATCGTTTACCAGTGGCAGGATTTGCGCCTGCTTGTGCTTACAAAGCCGCTGAAGGTGCAGCCGCCGGAACTGCTGAACCCCGATTTTGTGCTTATCACTAAAAATGCCCGCCTCGTGCCGGAGGACCTGCAGCCACTTCAGTTCCGGAAACTTATTCTCGACGCTTCGAACAGCCCCTGGTACCTGGAGCGACTGAAACCTCAGCTGCTTGCCCTCCATATTCCTTTTCATGATGTAAGTGTGGATGGGGCTTTTGTGGCGGAGCTGGAGTAGCCTTGCCATTAAGTTTGACCCTAAGGCCTGAAGAACAATAAATGCCTCCGGAAGGCTCTTTTCATTAGAATAATTTGGTTGCTGGTTACTGATTGTTAAATGGTTGATTTGTTGATGTGAAGATTTGGAAATTTGAAGATGGAGAAGGCGAAATTTTGTTTGAATGAATAAAAAATCCTTAACTCTTCACTTGTAACTCATAAAAGTCCTGCGTCCTGATACTTGTGTCCGTTTACTTAAATGCCTTACCTTTGCACCTGTACAAGCAGCATATACCATGAGCAACATGACTCCCTTAAGTGAACTCGGCGAATTTGGTTTAATTAAACTGATAAAAGATAAGATAACGCTCCAGCAGAATTCCACCATAAAAGGCATCGGAGACGATGCTGCTGTGCTGGAGCCAACCGAAAAGCAGCTGGTCGTGTCGAGCGATATGCTGTTAGAAGGAGTGCACTTCGACCTGACGTTTTGCCCGCTCAAGCACCTGGGCTATAAAGCTGTGGCCGTTAACGTATCGGATATTGCAGCTATGAACGCCAAACCTACCCAGATTACAGTGAACATTGCACTGGGTGCCAAGTTTACGGTCGAGGCAGTGGAGGAACTATATGAAGGCATCAGGCTGGCATGCGAGAATTACAAAGTTGATCTGGTGGGTGGCGATACGACCTCCTCGAGAACCGGCCTGGTTATCAGCGTAACGGCTATTGGCGAAGTAGCGAAGGGTGAGGCAGTTCTGCGGAGCGGTGCCAAAGAAAACGACCTGATTTGCGTAACCGGCGATTTGGGAGCCGCTTATCTTGGTCTTCAGATTCTGGAACGTGAAAAGCAGGCGTTTCTGGCAGACCCGGACATGCAGCCGGAGCTGGAGGATAAGCAGTACATTGTTGGTCGGCAGTTGAGGCCCGAAGCGCGTATGGATGTGGTTTATGACCTGAAAGAGCGCGGCATCAAACCTACTGCTATGATCGATGTGTCGGATGGACTGGCTTCAGAGCTTTTTCATATTTGTGCACAATCGGGTGTGGGTGCCACTATTTATAAAGATAACCTGCCTATTGATGAGCAGGCGCTCGAAGCGGCTATGGAGTTTAACCTCGACCCGATTACCTGCATCTTAAACGGTGGCGAAGATTACGAGCTCCTTTTTACAGTGCCGCTTGCTGATTACGACAAAGTGAAAAACCACCCGGACATCACCATCATAGGGAAAATAACGAACAAAAGCGAAGGCATAAACCTGGCCAATAAGCACGGGCAGTCGTTCCCGCTACAGGCGCAGGGCTGGAAACACTTTTAAGGCCGTACGGCCAAATTCAAAATTAGAAATTCAAAATTAGAAATTTAACTTAAAGGATCTAACAGCCCTCTTAGGAGCCTCTCTTCCTTTGAGCGATTCTTCAGGATGTTATAAAAGCGCTGCCAAGCATCCTGCTTTTGAGAATAGCAGGAAATAAACAATACTATAATTTCTAATTTTGAATTTCTAATTTTGAATTAAATTAAAGCCTTACCGGTACTGGCAAAGGTAGGCGGTTGGTGCTGTTGCCACTACTTTAAAAGAAGCGTTGGCTGCTACTTCAAATTTCTGGCCTGCGCCGAACACCTGCCACTCCTGCTCACCAGGCAGCAAGGCTTTTAATTCGCCTTCAAGAACGTGCATAATTTCGTGCTCTGATGTGCCGAACTCGTATTCGCCTTCGTTTATAACACCTACTGTAGATCTTCCGGCAGCTGTCTGGTAACCAAGCGATTTTACAGCACCATCGAAATACTCATTTACATTGATCATAAAAGTCTGTGGGTTAGTTTGCAGCGCGAAGTAAACTGTTTTTGGCTATAAATTCTAAACAACTTTTAGAGCCTCTATAATTTAACCCGTTGCCTGGTGCGGGCCGATTGGTAAATAGCTTCCACAATACGAATGTCGCGCATGCCCTCCTCGCCTGGAACCAGCATGGGTTTGTTTTGCATAATCGAGAGGGCATCGTTGTCCATCTGGTTTGCCTGCTGCCACGGCACTTGGTACGAGTGGTTCAGCTCGCCAAGGGGGCTGCTGCCCCGTATGCCGGCGTAGCTCTGGAAAGGATCCAGCTTTATATCGCCTTTCTGGCAGGTAATGTTCAGATAATTTATGCTTTCGCCAAAGCTGGTTTTAATGTTGGCCATTACGCCACCCGGAAACTCCAGTACGGCAGAAGTGGTTTCATCTAAGCCATCTTTATAAATATGGGGCCGGGTAGTAGAGGTTTCGGCCGAAACTACGGCAAGCGGTTCCATGTTGGTTCCGAGCCGGGCTCCCTGAATAGAGTATACACCCATGTCGTAAAGTGCGCCTCCGCCCATTTCCTTTTTCTGTTTCCAGTGGTCGGAGCGGCTGTCGCGGTAACCGGCACCACAAATAACCTGCTTCACGTTGCCCAGCAGCTTTTGTTTTACAATGCGCTGAAACTCCTGCGTGTTTGGTTCGTGTTGCATACGGTAGCCAATGGCCAGTGATCGTTTGTTCTGGCTGCAGGCATCGATCATGGCTTTGCATTCCTGGGCCGTCATAGCCATTGGTTTTTCGCACCAGGCATGTTTGCCGGCGTTGGCTGCACGCACTACAAATTCTTTGTGCATAGATGGCGGCAACACTACATACACGACATCAATGTCGGGGTTGTTGGCAATCTGATCGAAGTTGTCGTAGTTGTAGATATTCTTGTCGGGGATCTTGTATTTCTGTTTCCAGGTTTCTGCTTTGGCAGGAGTGCCCGTTACAATGCCTGCCAGGTAACAATGTTTGGTCTGCTGCAGGGCAGGCGCCAGCAAATCGGTGCTGTAATGGCCCAGGCCTACCAGTGCCACCCCCAGCCGGTTTTTTTGCTGGCGTGTGGCAGCCAGTAGCGTATGGGGCGAAAAAAGGACGGCGGCACTTCCCAGTGCCAGGCTTTTTAAGATTGTTCTGCGCGAAAAATGGTTCATGAAATTTAACTTTATCAAACGTGTGACAGATGACCTGCTCGTTATACTCCTGTTTGTCTTTTACTGTTTTATAACACCACCCACTATTGTTGTCGGAATCTTTTTAAATATTATGCTTATATTGAAATTAATGGCGTACCTTCACAGCACCTTAACCCGCCCCGCCAACATGCTACTCCATATAAATAATGTTATCCAGATGCGCTACAGCGCGTCTGCCGATGTGCTGACCGTGAAGTGGCCGGATGTAAGAGGTGTTGCTGTACCTGAACTAAGGTATGCTTTCGAAATGATGGGAGATGTGCTGCGCCATTACGACATCAAAAAACTACTGATCGACTCCAGCTCTAATGCAACAGAAATTGTTCCGACAGCTTACCTGCAGCTCATGGAAGAATTGCTTGGCACTTTTACTGCCACACGCCTGCAAAAAGTGGCAAGGTTGAGTGCAAGCAACTCAGCCAAAGAAGCGATACTTACTTTCTACACCAGCCTGGTAGCCGGTAAAAAGCTGAAGGGTATTTTGTTCTCCAATTTTTACGTAAAAAAGGAAGCGATAACCTGGCTTACCAATAACTAACAGAATTGGTTTTTTAGCAGCTTCAAATTTAAAAATCGGGTTTAAAAGTTTCGACCAGGCAATGCTACAGATCATACTTATGCTGAAGTTGACCTTGATTGTGGTAGTGCTCAGGTAGAAAAAAAGACTGGGCTAAGAAGATTCTTATGGCTACCAAATCTGAATTATTCTAATAAAAAGTGCCTTCCGAAGATTTCTTGGCTATATGATGCCAAGGGTCTACATACACCTTTACCTTTTTTAAGCACTTTTAAACCTACAGCATTAGCCCTGCACCGGCAATTTTACCTGGCCAAGCGCCTCAATCAGTTTTTCGGCAAGCGCTTGCCCGTGTTTACTTCTTATAGTGTCTTCCTGAATAACAAAAGCAGGGGCAGCGGGGTCTGGATCTATCGCATATTCTCCGCCATCACCTTTTATTGCTGCAGTTAAATCGAGGCCCGGTTGCTGGAGCAGTACCCGTGCCCGCTGGTCCAGAGCTGTCCAGATAAGTTTTTCTGCCTCGGTTTTTCCAGCAAGTTTTCCTGCGCCTGCTGTTGATTCTTCCATTGCTGCAGCAATTGCTGTAGGGTTTAGGTCGTTTACCTCACAAATTTGCTGAAACACTGCCGAAGCCATTTTTTCCTGATCCATCATTTTTTCTTCTTGCTTTAATTCTCCATACGAAGACCTGCGCAGAAAGTGAATAAAACCGCCTTTTTTACTTCTGAGAGGTTATTTTGAAAGTTGTAACTCTTCTAAAATAAAGAAAAATAAATTTTAGCAGAACACTTATAAAGCATCTGGTCTTAACGAGATAAATAAGATTATTTATATGTAAATATTGTTTAAATGCTATGTTGGGGAGCTTCGTCTTGTACATAAAAATGATTGTGGCACACCAATTGCAAATGCTCTCCAATATATAGCAAATAAGTTGTTTTTAACTTTATGTAAACTGTTATGAAAAAGGTAACCTCAATAGTAAGTATGATGCTGATGGTAGCCATCGCATGTACAGGGTCTGTGCACGCTCAGGATAAAAAGAAATGGAGCCCGCAGGCAAAGGGCACGGTTATAGGCGCCGGTACCGGAGCTGCGGCAGGTGCTATTATACATAAGCGCAACAGGGTAGTGGGTGGTGTAGTAGGAGGTGTGGTTGGTGGTGGTACCGGCTATGCCATTGGCAAACACATCGACAATAAAAACAAAGAGAAGGAAGCTGAGGCAGCCAGAATAGCCGCCGCAAACAAAGCCGCCGCCGACAGAGCCGCTGCCGAACGGGCCATGGCCAGAAGAACGGAAACCAGCCGGGCTGCAGCAAATCAAAAACCAGCATCGCCGGCACGAACAGTAACTACAGGGCATGCTTATGCGCCTAATCAGGGCGAGTTCGAAATGGCAAACTTTACCTCGGTGTATGATGCCAAAGGAAACGTAGTCCCTAACATGATGAGTACGGCCTATTTGCCAAATAACCACTACGGCGACCATACAAAACCCTACGCTACCTCCGAACTCAGAAGAAAGAGCTGGTAACGAAATAGTTTTACTCTTAACAGTGCCCAGGCGCTACAGCGTTCGGGCACCTCCTTTTAAATTGTAGCTGGCTACAGGCGCTATGGCGCGGTAGCAGTACTCAACTAAATATCAACGTCATGAAATCATTTATCTTTAGTATCGTCATAACTGTTATGCTGGCTTCGTGTGCGGGCAATAACGAGGGGGTAAACGTGCAGGCCCTGAACCAGGAGTTTATCAGCGCCTGGAACAATAAAGATGTAGCCGGTCTAGAAGCCATGCTGGCAGAAGATGTTCATTTTCTGCAAGGCGAAGTACACTACCGGGGCAAAGCAGAAGTAGCCAAAAACTGGGTACGCGAAACCACCGGCACTATCAGCGACCTCAAGACAAACGTCGTTAGCTCTGCATCAGATAGCCAAATGGCTTACGAAGGCGGTACTTATTCTGTTGATGTACTGCCTGCAGGCCCAGATCAGCCCTACGGTATCGGAGAAGGTAATTTTATGCTGCTCTGGAAAAAAGGAACCGATGGCGCATGGAAGTTAAGTTACGCTCAACTAGAAGGGCTACCTGTGCAGGTGAAGAATAGGTAAGTGCTACCAGTTAAGCAAATTTATAGAAAAAGGCCAGCAACAAGCTGGCCTTTTTCTATTGTGGAAAGTTCTATGTAACGCGTGTAGTGGTTAATGCGGCAGCCGTTGCCAGGTTTCGTTTATCTTGTTGCCGGTGCTGCTCAGGCCACTGTGGTGCCAGTCGCCGTTTTTGAGTTCAAAATCGAAGCTGAGTTGCTGACCAACCCTGCTGCCGTCGCGCGAGAAGAATTCGATTTGCTCGGTGTATTTGCCGTTGCCGGTGGTGTAGGTGCCGCCGCCTGTGCCGAAGAAGCCGGCCGTTTCGGAGTTAAAGGCAATCCACTGGAACCTGTTGCCTGCCAGTATTTTAATGGTTTTGCGAGGTCCGGGTTTAATGGTGCTCATTTTCCCTTCTTCATCTACACGACCGCTGATGCGCCAGGAGCCGGTAAGTGGTGTCTTGCTTTTATCAGCGGGTAATTTCTCCCAGGTTTCGGGTTTGCCGGAGGCTGGCTTTTGCTGCAGCGAGTTTTTCTGAAGGGTAAAGGTGCTGGTGACGGAGCTGCCCACGGTAGTAGAATCGAGGGTATTAAACTCGTAGGTTTCGGTGAGCTGGCCATTGCTGATGCTATAGGTGCCGCCATAGGTGCCCACAAACTTTTTCTGCTCTTTATCGAAAACAGCAACCGAGAAAAAACCATCGGCCACGAGTTTTATAACTGTTGCACCCGCCTCCGGACCTGTGGCCGAGCTGGTGCTTCGTTTCCAGGCGCCTTCCAGAGCCTGAACCTGTGGGCTCGATTGCGCTACCGCTGGCGATGAAGCGGCAGAACCAACATCTTTTTTGGGTACAGTAAAGCCCATCAGCAGCACCAGGCTAAGGCACAGAGCTTTTTTGAAGGGAGATAGCAGGTGAGTTTTCATGGCAGATGATTTATTTGTTTTAGATGTTTAACGATTTCTATACTAAAAAAGAAGAAGGCAAGGAATAAACTGTAAAACGAAACTAACATGCCTAAGTTAAACTATTCCGCCAATTAAAAGTAAGTTACAACGAAAGTGCTGCACCAAGTTATAGTCCTTGACTCAACTTTCCAGAACTTGGAATAGCACTGCTATCTGTTACTGGACATAAGACGCAGGACGCAAGAAGTTAACTTTAACCTTCGAATCTGAAAGTTACAGGTAAGTGCAAGTTTCTGAATAATTAAAAATTGCAAAGAAATGACTAGAGTCTTCATACTTGCATCTTTTTTTGCCTGATTAAAGTTCGTGACGAATTATTTGAATGAAAATGGCCTTCCGAAGGTTTTTTGGCTACATTTCGGTAAGGTCTGCATATAGCTATGTGCCTTTGCGTACACCTTTGTTTTATGAGTGCCGGGCAGAATTTAGCAGCCAACGTTTGTTATTTCTGCTAAGTGGTGCTAATATTAACTGTTGATATCGCTTTACCTGAATTAAACTGTACTATGAAAAAAATATGGATACTCGCGGCAGCCTCTGCTGTACTTTTCTCTTGTTCCAACCAGCCTGAGAACCAGGAAACTGCAGAAACAGAAGTAGCCGCAATTAAAGAACCTTCTCTTACGAAGGTGTGGGAAACCGACACCATCATGACAACAGCCGAGTCTACGCTCTACGACCGTGCGGCTAATATTATCTACGTCAGCAACATCAGCGGTAATTCGGCCGAAAAAAACGGGAAAGGGTTTATTGCCACCATGAAACCAGACGGTTCTGTAGCGGAACTTAACTGGCTTACGGGCCTCAACGCGCCCAAAGGAATGGCCATGCTAAACGGCAGGTTGTATGTTACAGACATCGATGTGCTGGTTGAAATAGATGTGGCCTCCCGCAAAGTGCTGAACCGTTACCCAGTGCAGGATGCTGTGTTCCTGAACGATGCCGCAACCGATGGCCGTATTATTTACTTCTCTGACTCCAGAACCGGTAAAATTCACTCACTCGAAAACGGCACTGTGGTTACTGTTGCCGAGGGCCTCGAAAATATTAACGGCCTGGCCTTTAACGAAGCGGGCCAACTGTTCCTGCTCGATGGCAAAGGCTTGCACCGTTACATTATGGCCGATAAAAACACCGAACCTGTAAACGAAGCGGTAACAGGTGGCGATGGCCTGGTGATCCTGAACGACTCTACCTTTATTGCCAGCCGCTGGGATGGCGAAATCTACTTTATCAGTAACGGGCAGGAGCACCTGATGCTCGACACCAAAGCCGCAGGAGCCAACACCGCCGACATAGACTTTATTGCAGAAGAAAACCTGGTGCTGGTACCTACTTTTAAAGATAACAGGGTAGTAGCCTATAAACTCAATTACTAGCAGAAGCGTGAAATTTGAGCAGTAGCGGCGATTCATAATCACGCCGCTACTCTTGTACTTATTGCCTGCTCCAGCTTGTTTTTCTGGCTACATGCTTTAATTATTTGAATGGAAAAGGCCTTCAGAAGGTTTTTTAAGATTTTTTTGCCAAGGGTAATCCGGTAACTACACACCTTGCTGTAGCCGTTTGGTGATCTGGAGCACCTCGTTCCACTTTCCTGTTTCGGCATATGCTTTCAGAACCTGGTTGCGTTTGGTGAGCAGGCGCGTCATATAGTGCTCCAGAAAAAGTTTATTGGCCAGCGTACCCAGCAAGCCAAGCGGCGACGTGTAATCGAAAATATCGGTGATGCGTGTTTCTGCGCCTGCTTTCTCGAACAGGTGCTGGTGCCTGAAACTTTTAAATGCGTCACTTACCATTTCATCTGCAAAATAATAAGGCCGGTTATAGGCTGTTAGGGTGGGAAAACGAGATGGGGTATGGTGGGTAGTAAGGTATTTACCTTTGATGTAAAGCAGCCACTGTAGTATGCTGTAAGGCTGGATGACGTTAAAAAGGGAGCTGCCAGTTCTCTGGCAACTCCCTTTTTAATTTTTTACTCCGGATGAAGGATGATCATCTGAATTTAAAGCACATTATCTTTTTTTGAGATCGTCCCGATCCCTTTCCTTCTCCGAGTTAACAGTTCTGGTTCTGGTGGTTGTATCGTATTCAACAACGGTTTCTTCTACTTCGTACTCCGTCACGATGGTGTCACGGGCAACTACGCGCCTGCTGTCATCATCGTCCATAACGGTAGCACTATCTCCACTGCCTTGCCTTTCGCAAGAAAACAGAAAAACAGCTGTAAGTGTAAACACACCTGGTAATAGTATATTTTTCATTTCTGTATCGGTTAATGTGACAATACGTGGCCTTTGAACAGGACTTTTCCTGTGGCTGGGCCACAACTTCTTATAGTACGAATTAAAATGCCGAAATGATTTTTTTGCCTGAATATGCGGCTTGCAGCAGTTGTTGTAATGTAAGAAAGTGCCTTGTGTGGCAGGAGGCAAATCCTAAAAGGCGGAAGCCCATTTTCAGAAGTTGGTCAATATCCGTCTTCTGAAAATGGGCTTCCGCCTTTTAAACTGGTATGGTGATATTAAGCGAGTGCTTTCTCAATAGAAGGTACCAGCATTTTATGTGCAACAGATTCCATTAGGTTCGCTTCTTTTGAATACGGATGAACGCCATCCATAAACGTGTAGGTAATTCGTTCGAATTGCATCTCGTTGCCGGTAATTTTACTCATTGCCATATGGCGTATATCGGTGCATTGGCCTACGTGTACTACTTTACCATCAAGATACAGGGCATACACATAGGTGCCAGCCTTTTGGGTTGTTTCGTTCAGTTTGTTTTCTTTGCTAGAGATTATCATGATCTTTTAGGATTATGTAGTAGACTTGATATTCATGTTTATTGACAATGGATAATTATAATTAGTTCAGGAAATAAAGAAAATATTTTTAGTTTAAAAGTTGTAACATTAAGAAAATGTGAAACTTATAAGCGTTAGTTATTCTTGCTTATGGTTTATTGCATTTGAGCTAATTCTTTATAAATGTACTAAATAAATATTTATTAGCCTTCCATAATGTTAATATTTGAGTATAAATACTTAAAAATAGGTGATGTTGCAGTTAAAGATAGCTTGAATAATGTGTATTTTTTACTTTCGTTTACTTTTGTTTTATATTTTTGCCGAAGATATTGGTTATTAAACGGAATACGATGTAGAGCTTTAGAGGCAAAGCGCAAGTATTATTTTTAGCTTGCTTTTATAGCACAGCAGCAATTATTCTAATGAAATCAGGCTTCCGAAGGTTTTTTAGAAAACTTCTTCCAAGGTCTTTACACAACAGTATAAACTGTTAATGCCGCTGTTCAAATGGTTGAGACAGAACATTTGTTTATAAACTTCCAAAGCTCTTAGGAAATACTCAAAATTTTTTTGGTTGGCTACAGCAGGATTTGGAGAAGGATTACAAATACTGTACAATTTTGCTGAAATTCACAAGTGATATAATGCTTATATAAAATAGAACTATATCGAGGTTCGGAAAGCCGTCTGTTTAGCTAAGTCTCTTATAATGCTCACCTCAGGTAGCTGTTGTTTAACCAGGCAAGTAAAAGTGTTTTCTCTTTCTTGAGCCAAAATGAACTGCACCTACAGTCCTGGCACATTGAGTAGCAGACTCTGCCTAGGTTCAACTAAACACAAATGAAGGTGTTTACCCTTGGATAAAAACTAACGAAAAACTCTTGGAAGGCACTTTTTATTCTAATAATTACAGACAGACGTTTCCTTTTTTTCAGAAGCATCCTCTAAAATAGACTTGAAAGTTCGCACCGGTTATGAACAGCAAGAACATTCTTCTGAGTGGTGCAGAGGCGCTAATTTCGTTTTCTGGTGCTGATCTCTGGAACAGATAATTTTTTCATTCTCTTAATCCTGTTTAAATTAGCTTTCTTTGTAGGTTGAAGTAATTGCATAAAGATAAGATAGGTGGAGCTTGGAAAACGTATACAGCTTTTTTTTATAGGCAAGAAACAGTTTCTTTTTGGTGCAACTAGTATAATAGGCAGGCTTAGAATATGATGCATGATCAAAATCAGGACAGTGCTTTGGCAGTATTGCTTTTCGAAAAGTTGCAATATGGTATCCTCGTAACAGATGGCCAGGGTACCATTGTGTCGGTAAACGATGCGTTTGCAGCCTATGTGGCCTTGCCTGCACCAGCCTACTCTTATGCGGGTAAGCCCATCAGCTCACTCGGGGAATATGCTTTTTTAGCGCAGCCTGCTGTTGCTCCCGGTAAAAGTGCCGGACCTGTTACCACACGCATCACCGTTGATGGAACAGATTTTCGTTGCCAGGTCGTTGCCGGTATAGAGGTGGCAGGAGCTGGTGCTACAGGAATAGCCTGCATTTTAAGCGCGGAAGATGCTTTAGATACAGTTCCTCAGAAACCTGATCCAAAGCAGCAGCAAACGTTTACAGATCATAATCCTAATCCTGTTTTTAGTGTAAGTTACGAGGGGGAGCTGCTCTACCGCAATGCAGCCGCCCACAAGTTATTGCAGCAATTATCGGCCAAACGCCAGGCTGCACTGGGCAAGCTGCTGCTCCGCAAAATACGAAAGGCAGATAAAGACCTGTATACCGGCGAATGTGTGGTGTATCTGGGGCAGTCTTATTATAATTTCTCTGTGGTGCACGATCAGCACCACGAATTTGTAAGGCTCTACCTGATCGATATTTCAACGAAAAGACAGGCGCAACAGGCCCTGAAAGAAAGTCAGCGGCTGGTGCACAATATTATGCGTACGGTGCCGGGTATTATTTTTATTTATGAACCTGCTACTGGCAAAACCCTCTACACCAACAGTTATGTGGAGCAGGTGCTGGGCTATAACAGCGTAGATGTTGCCATTATGGGCGAAACATTCCTGTTTTCTATTATTTGCGAAGACCAGGTAGAACAGGTGCGCGCCAGGCTGCAGCGGATAGCCCATTCACCCTCCGACGATGTAGACGAATTAGAATACAAAGTAAAGGACAAAGCAGGCAATGTGCGGTGGCTCGCCTGCCGCGAGTCTGTTTTTGAACGCAATGCTGCAGGTCAGGTAACCCAGGTTATCGGGTCAGCCATCGATATAACCGAACAGAAACGCCATACCCAGCTGCTTGCCAAGCAAAAAGCTTTTTACGAGTCTATCCTGGATACTATTTCATCTGAAATCGTGGTATTCGACCATGAACTCCGCTATAAATATGTCAATCCTTCGGCCATCAAAGAAAAAGAAGTCAGGGATTGGATGTTAGGCAAGAACAACACAGAATTTGCAGCTTTCCGGAATTTGCCCGAAGAGCGATTTTTACACAGGTCTAAACATTTAAAAGAAGCACTGGAGAAAAAGGCACCGGTGCAGATGAGCGAAACCATTACAGATGAGGCTGGTGCTGCAACACACGTTATCCGGGAAATAAACCCGTTAATAGATGAGAAAGGCCGTGTGAAACTACTGGTTACATCGGGGCAGGATGTAACTGCGCTGCATAATGCACAGCAGGAGGCCCTTACCAGCGAGGCCTACAACAAAGCCATTTTACGCGCCATACCCGACCTTGTATTTATTGTAGACAAAGACGGTACCTTTAAAGCTGCCAACAACTCTGCCTACATCCCGATGGGTATGACCGAGGCGGAGCTGGTTGGCAAAAATTTGCGCAGCCTCCTGCCACAACAGCTCGCAGATCAGTTTCAGGAGCATTTCGACCAGGTTCTTCGTACCGGGCAGATAGCTACCCTGAAACACAACCATGACAGCGCCAAAGGCACCATTTTCTGCGAAACCAGAGTGCTGAAATATGACGACGATACCCTCCTGATGATGGTGCGCAACATAACCGAGCAGCACGAAAATGAGCTATTGCTGAAAGAGAAAGATGAGCTGCTCCGGCAGATTATGGATAACAGCTTTAACCTGATTTATGTAAAAGACGCCGCAGGAATTTACTCTTATGTAAACAATACGTTTGCTGCGTATGTTGGCAGACCTGCAGAAGAAATAATAGACAAAACGGCTTCCGGTGTTCTACGGCAGGCAGCCCAAAATGCTGCTGTTCAGGAAACAGATGCCAAAGTTCTGCGAACCATGTGCCAGCATACCATAGAGGAACCTTTCACTATCTATAACGGTCAGGAAGCCTGGCTCCGCATTGTTAAAAAGCCTCTCGTTGCCCGCTCCGGTGAAGTGCAGATACTTAGCATAGCCACCGACATTACAGAAGAGAAACAAGCCAAATTACAGCTGCAGAAAAGCGAGGAACTTTACCGGCTGCTCTCCGAGAACTCAAAAGATGTAATTTGCCTGCACGACACCGACGGCACCATTACTTTTATCTCAAAATCGGTAGAAGACCTGTTTGGGTATACACAAAGCGAAATGATCGGGATGTCGCCATTTGCTTTGCTGCACCCCGATGATGCCGTCCAAGTTAATTCCGATACTTTACGCGAGGTGCTGGCTCAGAAAAACAACACCATGGTAGACCTGCGCCTCCGCCGAAAAGAAGGAGAATATATCTGGGTGGAGGTTGCCATAAAACCTATTGTGAACAAAGAAGGTGAAACGTACAAAATACAAACCTCCTTCCGCGATATTTCTGACAGAAAAAAAGCCAGCGAAGCCCTAAAAAGCAGTGAGAAGAAGTACCGGGAGCTGATAAAACACAGCCAGGCCTATATCCTGACGCACGACATGGAAGGGAATATACTGTCGGTGAACCCGTACCTGTTGCATCAGCTTGGTTTAGCCGAAGCCGATGTGCTGGGCAAAGGTTTTCAGCTATTCTTTTCTTATACAAGTGCTCAGAGTTACCAGGAGTATCTGCAGCAGTTCGATAAAGTGTCGGCAGCCGAAGGGTTGTTTACCATAACCGACCGGGAAGGGGAGCGGCGGTACCTGTATTGCCAAAGCTACAAAGTGCAGGAACAGGGAGATGCTCCTTACCTGATCGCTATTGCGCAGGACATTACAGAGCGCATTCTGATAGAGGAGGAACTGAAGCGGGCTAAAGATGTTGCCGAAGAATCGGCGCGTGCCAAAGAGAACTTTCTGGCCAACATGAGCCATGAAATCCGGACACCGATGAACGGCATTATGGGTATGGCAGGTTTGCTCGGTAAAACAGAATTAACCCCGGCTCAGAAAAACTACCTCAACATCATTCGGCACTCATCCGATAACCTGCTGGTCGTGATAAACGATATTCTGGACTTTTCGAAGCTGGAGGCTGGTAAAATTACAATAGAACACATTCCGTTCAACCTAAGCGATACTGTTACGCAGGCTTACGAAACCCTTAAATACAAGGCAGAAGAAAAGGAGGTCAGCTACAGGTTAAAACCATTTCCGCCCGAACTGGCCACGCTCATGGGCGACCCGTACCGCCTGAACCAGATTCTGCTGAACCTGCTCAACAATGCCATCAAGTTTACGGAGCAGGGCTTCGTGGAACTTTCGGTAAGGCTGGTGCACCAAAACGAGGAGTTGCAGGAGCTGGAGTTTATGGTGCAGGACACCGGCATAGGTATTCCGGAAGATAAGCGCGAGAGTATTTTCGAAGGGTTTACGCAGGCTTACAGTAGTACAACGCGCAAATATGGAGGCACCGGCCTCGGCCTCAACATCAGTAAAGCACTTGTCGAGATGCAGAAGGGCCATATCTGGGTCGAGAGCCAGAAAGACAAAGGCAGTAGTTTTAAATTCACGATTCCATACAAAAAAAGTAAGTCTCAAATTAATCCTGAACCTGCGGCCGAGCTTAACTTTAGCGAGCTCCAGCACCTGCACGTGCTCCTTGCCGAAGACAACGAAGTAAACGTGTTTCTGGCCCGATCGATAATGGAAGAATGGGGTGCCACTGTAGATGTAGCCCTAAACGGAGTAAAGGCAGTTGAAATGGCTAAGGAACACTATTACGATGTTATTTTAATGGATATCCAGATGCCGGAGCTTAATGGCCTGGATGCCACACAGCTAATACGCTTGCTGCCAGATCAGAAAAAGGCCAACGTTCCGATTATTGCCCTCACTGCCAATGTCATTAAAGGCGATGCTGAAAAGTACATCGATGCCGGTATGAATGATTATGTCTCCAAACCATTTCAGGAAGAGGAGTTGTTCCTGAAAATTAAGGCGGCACTACCCGCTGATGCACCTAAAACGATGGCAGAAGAAGAAAGAGCTGTATACCAGGTGCAGGTGCAGGAAGAGGAGCCAGACCAGCCGCTATACGACCTGTCGTTGCTCGAAAAAATGACCCGTGGCAACCAGAACATGATCAGGAGAACGAAGCAGATTTTTGTAGACACAGTACCTAAAACCGTAACGGAACTGGAACTGAAATACAAAGCTGCAGACTGGCCTGGTGTAAGTGCCACCGCTCATAAACTTAAACCGACCTACGACCTGCTCGGAATCGAAAAATTGCACAAGGTAATCCGCGAAATAGAACTTAACGCCAAGCAACAAGCAAACCTCCCGGAAATAGGAGCGCAGGTACAACTGGTGGTGCAGGTATCTGACCAGGTAGTGCAGCAGTTGCAGAAAGAGCTGTAGGTTAAAAAAGATGTTTGATACTGGATATAAGGCCTTTTGTTAGTTAAAAGTTGATTTTTATTCTTTCATCCTCTCATTCAAAATTTCTTCCAATCAACCATCTAACAAACAACAATCAGCAATGAACAACCAGCAATTATTCAAATGAAAATGGCCTTCCAAAGGTTTTAAGGCTATTTTGAGTCAAGGGTAGTGAGTAGCTAACGGGCTCAACTACAGCTCCTGTAACAGAAAAAAAATTGGTGAGGTGAACTTAGTGCGGGGGCTGCTTATCTTTGTGGCCAGGGAAATGTAAACAGGAACAGCATGTTTGAAAAGCAACCGGAATTAGAGCAGACGAAGAACCTCAGAGATCATCCTTTTGAGTTTGCGTTCCCATGTTTTTCCTTCGCCAGCCTTACCAGTAGCTTTATCCTGCAGCACAGCCTGGTTCCAATTTCCACGGATGCTTTGGAGGTAGCCGATATTCAACCGCAGTTCCTGGAGATAAACTTTGGCTCGTTTGTAAGGCCGGCAAGCACTATATACTTTCCGCGGGTAGAGGTGAGCCACATTGGGCAAACGCTTGTGCTCTCGTGCGGCTGCCGCACTCCTAAAAAGAAATTATGTGAACACCAGGCGCAGGTGCTGTTGCTGCTGATGACCTGCCCCGAAATTCGCGCTTTCTTCGACGAAGACTTGCGCAACCAGAAATTCAGGCAAACCGCCATTGCTTACGGTCTCGAAAATGAAAAGAACCTGCACGACTTCTTTGACTTGGAGTACGCTGCAAAAGAACTTAGCGTAAAGCCCAGGCTAAAGGAGCTGTTGCCTGCCGAAAAATTAAACCAGGCTTACCTGAAAGAGCGCCTGCTGCCCCAGCAAAGCAGCCAGCTGCCCGCAGCCATGAAAAAGGAACGGTTGCAGCAGGTAGTGATCCTGAGCCAGCATAAATTCTACAGCCATTTGTGCCTGGAGCTTTTTGAGGCCCAAACCACGCTAGATGGTAAGCTGAAAAATCCGTTGGTGGCAGTAGATGCCCTGGACCTGCTCTGGGAAACAGATAAAAGCGAGGAGTTGAAGTTCTTCACCGGCATCTCCAAGTTCCATAAAAACTACAATACCGGCAGACCAGCCTCCGACCTGGTTGCCTTAAAAGCCATTTTGCAGAACCCTTTGCAGCTGCCGTTCTACTGCCACAACCCGGCAGTTTCGGCCAACATTACAGCTGCTTCTGTTGTGCCGGCCAGCGTAAGCCTGCTGCCCATAAACCTGCGGCTGGCGGTAAAAGTAACCGGTCAGTTTTATGAGGTAACAGGGCAACTGGAGGTAAACGACTATAGTTACGACCTCGAAAAGCTACAACTCCAGTACACCTATTTTGTGCAGTTGCAGGGCATGCTGTACCTTATCGATAACCTCGATTTTCTGCGGATAATGGAGTTTTTTAAGCAGCACAACAACAAGTTGCTGCTGCACCGGTCTAAGTTCGAGGAGTTCAGGAAAAAGATATTGGCAGAGCTGGAGAATAGGGTCCACATATCGTATGCCTACCTGAAGCCAGCCACACCCACACAGCTGGAGCAACAGGGCTTTAACCAGGAGTTGGAAAAAATAATTTACCTCTCCGACTCCGAAAATTTTGTGCTGCTAACGCCGGTGGTGCGCTACGGGCAGGTAGAGATTCCGGTTCTTTCTAAAAAACAGATTTACGCCACCGATGCCCTTGGCAACGCTTTTCTGGTGGAGCGCGATGTAGAGGTAGAGCTGAAGCTGACAGCAGCGCTGCTCCTGCAACACCCTGATTTTAAGTCCCAGCTGCACCGCGACCACTTTTCGCTGCACAAAAAAGAGTTTCTGGAAGAGGCCTGGTTTTTAGAAGCTTTTGAAGCCTGGCGAAACCAGAACATTACGATTCTTGGCTTTAACCAGATAACCAAGAACAAGCTAAATCCCAACAAACCCAAGATCTCTATTATCGTGACCAGCGGTGTAGACTGGTTCGATACCTCGATAGATGTGCGTTACGGAAAGCAGCAGGTAACAATAAAGCACTTGTACAAGGCCATCCGGAACAGGAGCAAATATGTGCAGTTAGGCGATGGTACCCTGGGTATTTTGCCGGAAGAGTGGCTGCAGAAACTGGCTGGTTATTTTAAGGCAGGCGAGGTGGTAGAGGAGCAACTCCGTACCCCAAAAATTAACTTTTCAGGCATAGCCGCCTTGTATGAGCAGGAGCTCCTGACAAATGAGGTAAAGGAAGAGCTGGCCCTGTACCGCGCCAAATTTACCAACTTCGAAACCATAAAAGAGGTGGCGGTGCCCCCGGAGCTGCAGGCTACGCTACGGGAGTATCAGAAACAAGGCCTTAACTGGCTTAATTTTCTGGATGAAATGAATTTTGGCGGTTGCCTGGCCGATGATATGGGGCTCGGGAAAACATTACAGATTATCTCATTTATTTTGTCGCAGCGCCAGAAACGGCAGCACAACACTAACCTGGTGGTCGTACCGACTTCGCTTATCTTTAACTGGCAGGCCGAGGTCGAAAAGTTTGCACCCACGCTCCGGCTCCTGACAGTTTACGGGGCAGGCCGAACAACAAATACCGACGAATTTGACCAGTACGAGATCATCCTTACTTCGTATGGCACCTTACTCTCCGATATCAGGTTTTTAAAGCACTACCGGTTCAATTACATTTTCCTGGATGAGTCGCAGAACATCAAAAACCCCGATTCGCAGCGGTTTAAGGCAGCGCGGCTACTGCAATCGCGGAACAAAGTAGTGCTAACCGGCACGCCTGTCGAGAACAACACCTTCGATGTGTACGGTCAGTTTGCCTTTGCCTGCCCCGGCTTGCTGGGTACAAAGCAGCATTTTAAGGAGCATTATTCCTCTCCCATAGATAAATTTAAAGATGGCAAGCGGGCACTTGAACTGCAGAAAAAAATTGCTCCGTTTATGTTGCGGCGCACCAAACAGCAGGTAGCTTCAGAACTTCCCGAGAAAACCGAAATGGTAATTTATTGCGAGATGGGGGAGGAGCAGCGGCGCATTTACGATGCCTGCGAAAGAGACGTGCGCGATTTTCTGCTGAACCTGCAGGAAGAAAACCTGCCTAAAACCAGCATGCAACTGCTGCAGGGGCTCACCAAGCTCCGGCAAATCTGCAATTCGCCTGCTCTGCTACCCGGCGAGTTAGATTATGGCCAGGCTTCTTCTAAACTAGACACGCTGCTGGAGCAGCTGGAAACAAAGGCCAGCGATCACAAAATTGTGGTGTTCTCGCAGTTTGTGGGTATGCTGAACTTAATTGCCAAAGCCTTAGAAGCCAAGGGAATGGCTTATGAATACCTGAGCGGCAAAACACGTAACAGAGCAGCTGTGGTGGAGTCGTTTCAGGGTAACAGTGCGGTGCGGGTGTTCCTGATAAGCCTGAAAGCCGGCGGCACGGGCCTTAATCTAACCGAAGCAGATTATGTGTATCTGGTAGATCCCTGGTGGAACCCTGCCGTAGAGAACCAGGCCATAGACCGGACGTACCGCATCGGGCAGAAAAAGAATGTGGTGGCCGTTCGCCTGATCTGCCCCGATACCATTGAAGACAAAATCAGGAAGCTACAGGAGTCTAAAAAGCAGCTGGTGCAGGACCTGGTAAAAACCGACTCCTCTATTTTTAAATCGCTCACCAAAAAAGATCTGCTTGGGCTGCTGGGTTGAAGCCGTTTGCAAAGTATGTCCAAAAATTGCTTCCTGAAAACGAAGCAAACGCAGAAAAGTACTGCTACTTTTGCCCTGGTTCTTTTCTGAATGATAACATGAATATTCAATCTGTTTTAGAGTTGATTGGTACCTTTGTATTTGCCATGTCGGGAGCACTGGCGGTGGGCGAAAAAGGGCAGGAGCACGACTGGTTTGGTGCCAGCTTTATTGGTTTTGTTACGGCTATTGGCGGCGGTAGCCTCCGCGATGTGCTGCTGGGAAGCTACCCCCTGGTATGGGTGCAGGATGTGCGCCTGCTGTACATTATTCTGGCAGGTATTGTGTGTGCCGGTCTGTTTTATCCTTTCGTTATAAAATTGCGCCGCACTTTCCAGTTGTTCGATACCCTGGGCATAGCGCTTTTTACGATTGTAGGCACAGAAAAAGCCATTCGCTTAGGTTTTAGTGCTGAAGTAGCAGTAATTATGGGTATGTTTTCGGCGGTGATGGGAGGTGTGCTCCGCGATATGCTCACAAACGAGATTCCGGTGCTTTTCCGGAAAGAGATTTATGCCAGTGCCTGTATGGCAGGTGCCATACTGTACCTGGTGCTGTATGACCTGGGCCTGGAGCGAAATACTACTTTTCTGGCTTCGGTTATTTTTATCATCGTCATCAGGTTGCTGGCTCTGAAGTATAACCTTAGCCTTCCAAAATTTGGCCGCCACCCGAAGCAATTATAAGCCAATTTTACAGGACCGACCCTTGGCCTTCCGAAGCTGATTTTGCTTTGGAAGGCCATTTTTATGTAAATAATTGATGTTACGCTCGTTTATCAGTAAGACTTTTATAAGTTTAGCTCCGGCTGTCTTGGCAACTGTTTCATCCGGTGCCCTTAGGCTTTACTGTTGCATTGTTGTGGCTCCGAGCGCTCAAGGCTGGGGAAGGGCCCCTATATTAGCGAGGCCTCCTTCTCGGGCATCGCGCTGCTGCATCTTTCCTGTCCGCAGGCGGGCTGCCGTTCCCGCGGCACCGGAAACCTGCAAAGGCGCTCAACCCGAGAACTGGTATCAAGTGCTACGAGCCTCAGCTACACCGCCAGTAAATTAATTTATAGGTTTGGGAGAATAAAATTTAACAGAATATCCTTAGTGCGTAACATCAATAAATAATTTGAATACACTGCTATACAACCTGATGCTGCGCCAAATTTAAAACGCCTAGTCTGGCAGCTCGGAGCAGCCTATAACAGTTATAGCACGTAACCCTAGCCTCAGCAGGTGCACCTGACAGAGGTTCTTGCGCTGTAGCTGCTGCCTAAATTAAGTTGTGAAAGCAGCTATCTGTATGCCAGGGTTTACTACGAATTAATAGAATGAAAACAGCCTTCCGAAGGTTTTTTATTTAAATTCATCCAAGGGTCAAGCTATCTTTCACTGCATCTGCCCACGTTCCCCAGCTTTCTAACTAGACCTATATTGAACAAAAATAAAATTTATGAATCTTTTTTGGAAAATACTTGTATATACATTAAATGTACATACATTTGTATGGTAGATAAACACAACTTATAACCATTAAAAATAAAAAGATCATGGCACTAGTTAAATGGGCAATAGACCCCACACACTCAGAAGTACAGTTCAAAGTAAAGCACCTGATGATAACCACTGTTACCGGTTATTTCGAGAAGTTTAATGCAGAGGCTGAAACTGAAGACGATCAGTTTACTGCTCCTCAAAATATTGTGTTCACGGCAGATGTAAATTCTATCAGCACGAACAACGAGCAGCGTGACACGCACCTTAAATCTGCTGATTTTTTTGAAGCGGAAAAATTCAATGAGATTAAGTTTGTAGGTAATAAATACGAAGCAACTGGTGGCAGCGACTTTAAACTGCACGGCGACCTTACCATAAAAGGCACTACAAAGCCTGTAACTGTTCAGGTGGAGTTTGGTGGCATCGTGGTAGACCCTTACGGTCAGACAAAGGCCGGATTTACGGTATCAGGTAAAATCAGCCGCAAAGAGTTTGGCCTTACCTGGAATGCAGTAACAGAAGCAGGCAGTGTTGTGGTGAGCGACGAAATTAAGCTGCAAGCCGAAATTCAGCTGGTAAAGCAGGCTTAGCCAGGGCAGCAGCAGCAGTAGAGCCTGCTGCCTGTAAGCAGGGAGCTACTGCTGCCCCGCAACAGCTGGTGCCACGTACAATTATAACCAATCGCCGGATCTGTTTTTTTGCGTATAAAATCTGGCTATCAATAAGTTTGAGATCATGGAAAATAAAATATTAGGCCTGCACCACATTACGGCCATTGCCGGAAAGGCAAAACAAAATCTCGATTTTTATACAAATATACTAGGGCTTCGACTGCTTAAAAAAACAGTTAATTTCGACGATCCGGGTACTTACCATTTGTACTATGGCGATGAGCGTGGGAGTGCCGGTACCATCCTTACTTTTTTCCCTTACGAAGGCGCACACCTGGGTACAGCAGGCCCGGGAATGGCTACGCACATAAGTTATGCGGTGCCTGCAGGTAGCCTCGATTTCTGGAAAAACCGTTTCGAAGCTTTCAGAGTAAAAGTGGGCAAATCTGCCGAGAAGTTTGGGGAGCAGTACCTGCCTTTTCAGGACCCTGACGGGCTGCAACTGGAGCTGGTAGAGCCCAGGGTTGCCGATACACGCGCCCCCTGGACTACAGCTGAAGTAGGAGCCGATGTGGCCACCCGAGGATTTCATGCTGTAACCTTAACCTTGCGCAACATAAAGGCAACAGCAGCCATCCTGACGGATATATTTGAATACAAGCTTGTGGCGCAGGAAGGTAATGTGTACCGCTACGCTACAGAAGCTGTTCCACATGCCGCCATTATAGACCTGGTGGAGGCCCCCGGTGCTACAAGAGGAGAGGGGGGAGCCGGAACAAACCACCATATTGCGTTTCGGGTTAAAGATGAAGAGGTGCTGATGCAGTTCCGTAAAAAAGTAGCGGCCGGTGGTTTTAACATTACAGAAAAAATAGACCGCAATTATTTTTACTCTCTATACTTCAGAGAGCCGGGTGGTGTCTTGTTCGAAATCGCAACCGATAACCCTGGTTTTGGCATAGATGAGCCTTTCGATCAGTTAGGATCCAGCTTACTCCTGCCGCCGCAATACGAGTCGAGGCGAGCTGCCATAGAGGCTATTTTGCCGAAACTGGATTAGCACAAAACCGCGCAATCTTTTAAAATACGACTGCATGTATACACACGAAAAAGATATTAGAGCGTACGGCAAGCCCTTGCAAGAGAGCGGCAAGGCGTTGCTACTGGTTCATGGCAGAGGCGCAACGGCAGAGAGCATTCTGATGCTCCGACAGGAACTTGAGGTGGAAGACTTCTCGTTGGTGGCTCCTCAAGCCACCAACCATAGCTGGTATCCGTATAGCTTTATGGCGCCTGTTTCACAGAACCAGCCAGCCCTCGACTCTGCTCTCGACCTGCTGCACACAGCTGTAGAACATTGTAAAGCGGAAGGTATAAAAAGCGAGAATATATACCTGCTTGGTTTCTCGCAGGGCGCCTGCCTTACAGCAGAATATGCTGCTAGGCATGCCCAGCGGTTCGGTGGTTTGCTGTTGTTTACCGGCGGCTTAATCGGTTCGGTAATCGATACTGAAAAGTACCAAGGTGATTTTGCCGGTACTCCTGTGCTAATTACCACCGGTGATCCGGATCCACATGTACCGGTAAGCCGCGTAGATGAAACGGTGCAGCTGCTCGAAGAAAAGGGCGCTATAGTAACCCGGAAAATCTACAAAGGCAGGCCCCATACCATATTGCAGGAAGAGCTGGAGCTGGCAAACCAGATGCTGCGAAGTTAGTAGTGTGATTTTTATGTTAAGTAAAGCCCTGTGGGTAGGTTGGATGTGTCAGATGAGGGTGTCTTTTTGTACATTTAAACCGGTAACAAATGAAAACGTCATGGCCTTCCTTATCTTTTGCCGAAGCGAAAGAAACTTACCAAACACTGCACCTCTGGACGCAGATTGTGGGAAAAATCAAACTTGTTAAAATGCCGTGGGTAAACCACTCCTGGCACGTAACTATGTTGGTAACTCCTACAGGCCTTAGCTCCGGCACCATTGTAGATGGAGATACCAGCTTCCAGATCGATTTCGATTTTTTACAGCACCAGCTGCAGCTAAAAACCAGCAACGGCCAGTTTCATGCTATCAGCCTCGAAAAACTATCGGTCTCTGGCTGCTACCATAGCTTATTACAGGTACTCGCCGACTGCAATATTGAGGTTCAGATAAATACCACCCCCAATGAGTTGGTAGACCCAATTCCGCTGCACCAGGATGAGGAGCATGACACATACAACCCACAACACGCTGCTGCCTTACACAAAGCCCTGCTGCTATCGCAGGCGGTGATGCAGGACTTCCGCGCCAGGTTTATAGGCAAGAGCAGCCCGGTGCATTTTTTTTGGGGAAGTTTCGATCTGGCAGTTACCCGCTTTTCTGGTAGAGAGGCGCCTAAACATCCGGGTGGTGTTCCTAATTTACCTGATTGGGTGGCACAAGAAGCTTACTCACACGAGGTAAGCAGTTGTGGTTTCTGGCCCGGCAACGATGCCGTACCGTTTCCCGCATTTTATGCTTATGCCTACCCTGAGCCAGATGGGTATAAAGAGGCTGCCGTACAACCAGCGGAAGCTTATTACCACCAGGAGATGCGGGAGTTTATACTGCCTTATGAGGTTGTGCAACAGGCTGAAAATCCATCTGCCGCATTAATGGCATTTCTGGAGAGTACATACACTGCCGCTGCCGATCTTGCCCGCTGGGACCGCAATTCATTAGAGGTTACTCAATTTCAACCCTAAATCCTGGTCGATTAGCTGCAAAACAAAGGCTTGTTTGTGTGGATCTAACTTTAGCAGGCGAATAAGTGAAGTGTAGTTTAACTACTTTATAAGAGATCTTCCTATGAGCTCTTGTTAGTTTAATTTTATTTGGCCTAATTCTAAATTACACAGAAAGTAGTCCTTTGCCACATCTATTTCTTGAATAATATGGTATACTAGGCTATAAATCAATGTGTCATTAAAATATAAGAATATGGAAGCGACCTGCAATCATTGCACCCATTGGGAGCAAGATCCAAATAAAGTGCAATTACAAAGCAATGACTTCGGCGTGTGTGACGAGCTAACCGGGCAACATGCCATGCAACCAGAATATGTGCTACCCTTGGTACACGAAGTTTCTGGTAACGATAATAAGCCTAAACAATTTGAAATGATAACTGGCGCCATGTTCGGCTGCAACCACTTCAGCGAGCGTAAGCGTTGGGTATAACATCCATGTATCAATATATGCCTGAAGCCCCGGCATAACAAGAGTATATTAGCTCCTGTTATGCCGGGGCTTTAGATTTTTGGTGCTGCTGGGTTTACCGGGCAAGCAGGTTTTAAATGTCTGTTCTTGCAGCTTTACCATAACAGATTTATTTGTTGTGCAGGTGCAAAAGTGCTCGGTATTAATATCTTAATCAGTAAATTCTGCGTAAAGCACAATTCTACAAAGCAGCTTATGTATAGAGAACCAGGCTTTTCGGACATAAATAAAAACGAGAAGAGCGCAGGCACACCGCCAGCGTCTAATCTGGTGGCTGAGCCAAAACCTGCCTTGAGCATGACCGACGCCATCGCCGTTATTGTAGGCATTGTGGTCGGAGCGGGTATTTTCCGGACACCATCGCTGGTAGCTGCTAATGTTGCCAATGGCGGCATGTTTCTGCTGGTGTGGGTGTTAGGCGGGCTTGTATCGCTGATTGGGGCACTCTGCTATGCAGAACTTGCCACCACTTTTCCGCATACAGGTGGCGATTACCATTTCCTGAGGAGGGCATTCGGTAAGCGGGTGTCCTTTTTGTTTGCCTGGGCACGCATGAGTGTCATTCAGACTGGGTCTATTGCCCTGCTCGCCTTTATTATTGGTGATTATGTAGCACAAATAGTGAGCTTCGGTGCTTATTCATCTGTGGCCTATGCGGCGTTGGTTGTGGTGGTGCTTACAGGTATCAATATAATAGGCGTTAAATCGGGGGCAATTACTCAAAAAATGTTAATGGTCCTCGAAATTGCAGGAATTCTCCTGGTTGTGGTAGCAGGTTTGTTCTTTGCCCCATCAGAGGCAGCAACTGTAACTACGCCAACTGCCGACCAGCCAACTAATGCGATTGGGTTAGCTATGGTATTTGTGCTGCTCACTTTCGGAGGCTGGAACGAAGCCGCCTACATCTCTGCCGAGTTACGCTCCGGGCGTAAAGGTATGGCCAAGGCACTCATTTTAAGCATCTTTATAATTACAATTACTTACTTGCTTATAAATTTGGCTTTTTTTAACGCACTCGGTTTACAAGGCATGGCCCAATCGGATGCGGTGGCTGGTGACCTGATGTCGGTTGTATTCGGCGAAACAGGGGTTGTACTGATCGGTGTAATTGTTTCGGTAGCTGCACTCACTTCTGTTAACGCCACTATTTTTACGGGTGCCCGCACTAACTATGCGTTGGGTCGCGATTTTCCGGTTTTCAGTGCGCTTGGCAAATGGAATGCCCGCACCTCATCGCCGGTTAATGCCTTTCTGGTGCAGGGAGGTATATCGCTGGCCTTGATTGGACTTGCACTTTTTACACGTAACGGCTTCGAAACCATTGTGGAATACACGGCTCCTGTTTTCTGGTTCTTCTTGTTGCTGGTAGGCATTTCCTTGTTTGTTTTAAGGCGAAAAGAACCTCACCTGGAGCGCCCTTTCCCGGTTCCGCTCTACCCGCTAACGCCTATTGTTTTTTGTCTTACAAGCGCATATTTGTTGTATTCCAGCCTGGCATATACCGGTCTTGGAGCTTTAGTAGGAGTGGGGGTATTGGCAGTGGGTGTGCTGCTACTGCTTGTTCTACCTGCTGTAGACAAATAGTATATCTAAGTTATGCTTGGGCCTGTTTGCAAAAAGAAGAGGATCAAATAAGTGTAGGCAGGGGAGGTTTACCGGCTGGTGCTGTGTAAGGTAAAAAGGAGAGAGTTCGAAGCCAGGTTTTAAAACGAAGCAGGAGAACTCGCTTCGTTCATATTGAATTTTCCTAGTTCCAGTGTACTGTTATAGTTTAACAATTTAATCTTAAAATTATGAAAATTTTTAGAAACTCACTTTTTACGTTACTCTTCATGCTATTGGCCACTGCCTTTGCAGAGGCACAAACTTCGGCTACCCGTCCTATACTGGATGTGCCTTATGTGCCAACACGCCAGGTAGTAGTAGATGCGATGCTTGATTTGGCCAAGGTATCTGCAAACGATGTTTTATTTGACCTTGGTTGTGGCGATGGCCGCATTGTTATTACCGCTGCCCAAAAGCATGGTGCTACCGGCACAGGCGTAGACATAGATCCTGACCGCATTAAAGAAGCCAACGAAAACGCTAAAAAAGCAAATGTATCAGATAAAGTTAATTTTGTGGAAGGCAACCTGTTCGAAATGGATTTCAGCAAGGCCACTGTGGTAACACTTTACCTGCTGCCCGACATTAACCTGAAATTACGGCCGCAGTTAATGAAGCAACTCAAGCCTGGCACACGCGTGGTATCGCATGCTTTTGAAATGGGCGACTGGAAACCCGAACAAACTGTAAATGTAGACGGTGCCACTCTGTACCTCTGGACCATTCCGGAAGGAAAATAATACTTGCTGCAGTAAATCATAAACAGCTGATTTTATGTGAAAGAGCAGCGTTGGTAGTTATTACGGTAACTATCAGCGCTGCTCTTATTTATATAGCTCCAACTTGATGAACATGTATATCAGTGCTCATTTGCAATCGAAATGACATAGTTGATTATTAAGGGTTTAAACCGCAAAATGCCTGTTCTGGTAATTTTATTGTGGCAGAGGTTATTCTGGTACTTTATTCATTTTAGCTTTTGCCTGCATGCACCAGAGCAGTTCCTGCATAAACCCATTGGCTATTTTGTCAGTTGTAGCTTTGTCTGTGGGGTTGCCTGCTTCATCATAACTATCCTGCACTTTCGAAACCTGAAATTTTGCCGGAGCTACCCAGGCTCTTATTTTCCAGAGCGTAAACAACAGCGAGGTCATTACCTGCGAACCGCCAAAGGTGCCCCCTGATACTGTTACCAGCCCGATTGGTTTTCGGTACCACTCGTCGTAAAGCAAGTCCAGCACATTCTTCAGGCTGGCCGGGTAGCCACCGTTGTACTCCGGAGTGGCTATTATCACACCATCAGCCTGTTTTATGCGGTTGGCAAAGTCCAGCATCTGCTCTGTCGGTTCTTTCTGGTATTGCAGCCTTTCCTCGAAAACCGGGAAATTATATTCTTTGAGGTCTAGGATTTCGGTGGTGGCTAGCTTGTTCTCTGTAATATACTTCTGGAAAAACAAGGCGACCCGGTGCGTTTTGCGACCTGTGCGAACGCTGGAGGAGATAATGGCAATATGTTGCATGGGGTGTTGCTGGTGTGGTTAAAAGCTGAGTTACCTGTTACGACTGCTGTTTGTAAGAGGTTTTCTATCAGGTTTGTTTTGCTTCTTGTTAAATGCGGTAGTTACTACATACCTTTCCGTAAATTCTCAGGCAATCCCAGCTATTTCAGCTTCTGCCACTAGCGGCAATAAGCAGATTACGACTTTTGCTCAGGTAAACATCAATTATTCAAATGAAAACGGCCTTCAGAAGGATTTTCAGTATTATTCTAGTCAGGGAGTTTCAGGAGTTCATCCATGGTAAAAGCATTTTGCCGGCCTGTGTATTTTTGCCGGATGCTGGTAACTTTCTGCTCCGATATGTGGGTGGCCTTATTGTTCCAGGACCTGCGGATGTAGCTCGCCAGTTCTGCCAGGTCTTTGTCGCTAAGTTCGCTGTTATTACCAAAAGCAGGCATGTCGCCGTTTATTTCCGGAGCCTGGTAAAGTTTGCCGTTCACCAGAATAGGGCCGGTTAACCCGTGCAGCAGGATCGGGATTAACCTGTTTTCAGATCCTGTTACCCATTCCGATTTGTTTAAAGGCGGGGCCAATGCTTTCATGCCTCCTCCATCGGCTCCGTGGCACGACTGGCAGTGGCTAACATACAGGGCTGCTCCTCTGGGAAACTGCCGATCTACCAGCTCCTGGTTTTGCCGTGTTTTAGCCTCCGCTTTAGCAGCTATAACCTGCTCCAGTTTAAGGCAGAGGGCAAGGCAGGAGTCGTTGTGTATGGCCAGGGCTTTTTGATAAAACGCCTCTTCACGGCCCTGCAGGTTGCTGATCAGGGCATCTGCTACAAAGTTATTGTTCGGGTATTGTTTCAGTAGTGTTTGTAATAGGCCATCGGAAGAGGCTTTGCTGAAAGGCTGTATGGTGTTGGCAAGGTAAGCAATGACGGGAGCTGCCAGGGTATCGTTTTGCTGCAGTAACTGCTGCAGTGCCGGCACATACTTCCGGTAATTTTTGCGAGTCAGCACGGAGGGTAAGGTGCTTAAGGCCTGCATCCGTACCGGCCAATCAGGGTGTTGCAGCAGGGGCAATACATCAGTTTCCTGTAAAGCATCTAACCCTTCCAGCGTCCAGAGCGCGTGCAGGCGCGGCAGTGGCTGCTGTGCTTGGTGCAGAAGCTGGCGAAGCGCCGGAATAGCCTGCACCTGTTTCTTATCGATCAGCAATTGCTGCGACCTGTCGCGTACCCAGCCGTTGCTATGCTGCAACAGCCGCACCAGCTTCTCCGGGTCCTGGGGCAGGAGAACAGGTTTTACTTTTTTACCTTTTGGCACAATGCGGTAAATGCGTCCGCAGGAGAGCGGCTGGTTCAGGGACCGTTGCATAATTTCCTGGGCCAGGTAATCTGTTAAAAAATGCTTGTGCTGAATAATGCCCCGGTACATATCCAGCACATACAAAGCGCCATCCGGACCGCTATAGAGGTTTGCCGGCCTGAAACGTTCGTCTTCGCTGGCCAGAAACTCTTTTCCGGTATAGGCTTGCTCCCCGTGCACCTGGTACCCTTGCTGTTGCAAACGGTTTCGTTTTATCAGGTTACCGGCTGGCTCGGCCACAAAAGCATCAAGGTAATATCCGTCTCCAAACAAGGTGCCGCGGTTAAGGGCTGGTCCGCAGGCTGCCGTAAAGTTTATTAAGCGTAGGTTTTCATCGAGGGTGCCCTCCATATAGCCACGGTTAACGCCTGTTGTAGCCCTTGCCGGGTACACGCGGTTATCAGGTACAATGTTTTCGTTAAACCCAGCCAGGCTGCGCTGGTTACTGTTCGTGGGCCTGAAGCCGGGGCTTAAGAAATCGCCGAGCAGGTTCTGGGAGTTGTTGTTATAGTAGAGCCGGCCATAATCGTCTTGCGTAATGCCCCACTGCCCCCTGAAATGCGTTTCTTCTTTCAGCCATTTGTTGCCCTTCTTCCTGTAGCGGGTACTCGATTTGGCATTGTAAATCCAGTTATCCAGGGCGCGCAATAAGCCGTTCGGCTCGTGTTCTACATTAGCACCTGAGGTGTACTTATCATCAACGAGCGTTTTTTTGCCAGGCCGGTTGCCGTTTATTTCGTAAAACCAAAGGTAAGGTGGCTCAGCTACCAGCAAGCCATTTTCTATGAGGCAAAGGGCGCGTGGCAGCACCAGCGAGTCGAGAAAAATGGTTCGTTTATCGTAGTGGCCGTCTCTGTTCTGGTCTTCCAGAATTATTATTTTACCTGTCGGAAGCTCTTCTCCGGTGCCAGCCGTGTCGGGCATGTAGTTCATCATTTCAGCCACCCATAGCCGCCCCTGTTCATCAAAGGTCATGGCAACAGGCGCAATAACAAGTGGCTCCGCGGCTACCAAATCCACCCGGAAACCCTCTTCCAGCTGCATTTTTTTCATGGAAGCCTCCGGCGATAGAATCGGAGAGGCAGCATACATTTCCCGGATCGCCAGAGAATCTGGTGCTGTTGTCGCAACTGCTGCCTCAGCTTCAGCAGGAGAGGTATCTTGTTGACACCGAACGAAAAACAAAAGTAAGCCTACTGAAAATAATACTGCCTGGATACTGCGTGTCATGAAGTGAAAAATGTAATAAAATTGGCACTTGCCAGCAGATTAGACCTGCAAGCGGTTAAATTTACTCCTGCCTAACAAATGTTAGGAACTAAAATAAGCGTTTAAGTTTTAAATGCAGCTGTTAAGTAGCTTAAATATTTGAATTCTGTTTGGGTAAGGTGGTTGCTATAGTTAATTACCACATTAAGATCTGGTGGACCCTTGAAGTAAAAAGGTTATTTTTTCTTCTGGAGGCCTTTTTCATTAGCATAATTTAATCAAGCCATTGTTATTGGCATCATGCAGGGTAGGAGGTGTGGCTTCAGGAGGATTGAATTAGCAAAAACATAACCTTGCAGGTAAGGTGTTTCGTATGGTAAGTAAAGATGCTTCAGACATACATCTGGATTTTTTAACATTGTAACTGGTGCTGCTAAAGCCGGCCAGTGTTTTTAAAAATTAAAATGATATTTCTGGAGCTGCAAATTATTCATTTTTAGAAAATAAATCATGGAAAACAACAACAATATGTCGCTATCGAATATGCTGAAAAACCCCGGAGACCTGTTAGAAATAGCAAGAAACCCAGGCAAATTTGGCCTCGATACGTTTAAATCGCTGAGTAACCAGCAGAAGCAATATGTAGCTTTTGCAGCGGCAGCCGGCCTTTTGATTTATGGCTACATGGTCAACAGGCATTAATTTGTCGAAGCCTATTTAAAAAGCCGTTGCTGAATAACAGTAGCGGCTTTTTAATTTATAGGAGGTTGCAGAAGCTTGCCAGCTTCTGCTGAGGAGCTTCGTCAAATTAAAGATCAGACATATTACAAACAGCGATACAATGTATCGGGACTCAATGTGTAGCCATCTATCGTAATCCATTCGCTATTATTGGGAAAACTTATTTCATCACAAAAGATCAATAGCAAACAGAAATGCTAAAGATATTTCTCATAGTTGGCTGCCTCTTCATTTTCAGAATTGCATTTACTCAAGGAGATGTCTGCGACCTGTAAGATAATAGTCAGCGTGCTGTAACTCTTCTGATCTTAAATTAATCTCAACCTGATCTTATCGTTGCATAGGAAGGAACTAAAATAAGCCTGTTTTGGTACTAATTACATTCAGGTAAGTGTGCCGGGTTCAGGAGTAATTATTCAAATAAAAAAGGCCTTCCAGAGGCCCGTAACGTATTTTTCTTCCCAGGTATTTATTTAAATAGTTCAGAAGCGAATGTAATTGTTGAACTTGCTTACTGGAGTTCCGGTAGAAGGAGTCTGAATTTAGCTGAATAGTATGTACCTGTTGAAAACAGTATTTAATAACAAATTAACAAAGCACAGTTAGTGCATCCATTTTAAAGGCAATCTATGTTTTAGAACTTCTACTCTCAATGAAAAATAGTTTTCTTCTCTACCTTTTACTCTTGTCTTTGTTTTTAGGTTGCACGCCTGACAAAGAAAATTTTCCTGAGCCAGAGATCTTGCAACACGACCAGCTCATTTCTTTTAAATTTCTGAAGGAACACAACCCACAGTTAGATGCTGATGTGGTGGCGACCTTTGCCGGCAACGTGGTACAGGTCGACCTGCCATCTTCTGCCTGCACCGATAGCCTTGTAGCTACTTTTGAGACTAAACACCACGCGAAACTTTTTGTGGGTAAAAGGGAGCAGCAAAGCGGGGTCACGGCAAATGCTTTTGCAGGACAGGTAGCCTACAAGGTCATAAGGCCAGACAGAACCCTGCAACATTACAATGTGGATGCCTTGCAGAGCTTTCCGGAACTCGATAAAAAGCTGACTATGCTGATGCAGCAGTACCGGATTCCGGGGCTCTCGATTGCCATTGCCCGAAACGAGAAACTGGTTTTTGCGAAGAGCTATGGCTATGCCAGCAAAGAAAGAAAAGATCCTGTACATAATGCCAGCCTGTTCCGAATTGCCAGCATCTCTAAACCTATTACCGCAATAGCCATTCTAAAACTGGTGCAGGACCGGAAAATCTCACTGGATGATTACGTCTTTGGGCCTAACAGCATCCTGGGTAACAATTTTGGCATACCTCCTGCGGGCTCAGCTGTCAGCCAGATAACGGTGCAGCATCTGCTTAACCATACCTCCGGGTGGACTAATGAACCAACCGATCCTATGCTGACTCATGTGTCGCGCTCACAGAAACAGATTATAACAGAGGCTGTGCAGGGCCGGCAGTTAAAGTATAAGCCTGGCAGCACCTATAGCTACTCTAACCTGGGGTATTGCATACTCGGCAGGGTGATCGAGAAAGTAACAGGCAAAGCGTACGAGGAATATGTCCGGACAGCGCTTTTATTGCCAGCCGGAGTAGAGAGTATGGTAATTGGAGGTAGTACAGCAGCCCAGCGATTGCCAGAAGAAGTAACATACTACCAGCAGGAGTGGAACCCTTATAGCCTGAATATAAGCCGCATGGATGCCTATGGTGGTTGGTTGGCTACAGCCTCAGATCTTATGCGGCTAATGGTGCGCATAGATCGAAACCCTGCTAAACCAGATCTTATTGAATCGCCGCTACTGAGTCAGTTCTATTTTGGCGCCTCTAACTGGTTTCATTCTGGCTCATTGCCTGGCTCTTCTGCTTTTATAACCCGGCTCAATGATGAATATAGCCTGGTGATGCTGGCAAACACGCGCGACAACACCGATGGTACTCTTTTTTTTAAGGAATTTTACTATGCTGCCAGAGCCAATATAGTAGCTAAAAGAGAATGGACAACCCTGGATTTGTTTGAGTATAATATATAAGCTTAAGAAGCTTTGAATATGAGCTCGAAAGAGGTAGTGTTGTTCTGTTTTTACTTGTTATTTAAACTGAGTTTTATGTAAGCTTTGTCTTTTAGGGTGCAATTATTCTAATGTAAATGGCCTTCCAGAGATATTTATAGCTCCTGATTTCCTTATGTTAACACACTGGAAATTATGTTGGCTCTGTAAATTAGTTTACAATAAAAAAGGCAACTCCTTAAGTTGCCTTTTTTATTGTAAACTAATTTAGCATTATCCACCTGTCGTACCTCCGGTTGTTCCACCTGTTGTTGTACCACCTGTAGTTCCGCCATCAGTAGTTCCGCCAGTTGTTGTACCACCCGTTGTCGTACCCGCTGTAGTTCCACCTGTTGTTGTACCAGCTGTGGTGCCACCATCAGTAGTTCCGCCAGTTGTGGTACCCGCTGTCGTACCACCCGTTGTCGTACCATCTGTTGTGCCACCAGTCGTAGTGCCGGCAGTTGTGGTACCAGTCGTAGTACCAGCAGTTGTGGTACCATCTGTTGTCGTTCCAGCCGTAGTGCCTGCAGTTGTACCTGCTGTTGTTCCAGCTGTAGTGCCTGCAGTCGTGCCTCCAAAGTCATCATCATCGTCATCACATGAAGTGATGAACACAGATGTGCCTAAAAACGCTGCTGCAATAAATGGGATCCAGTTCTTTTTCATAGTAGCAAATATTGTTTTTATTAAAATTATGTAAGCGTTTATACGGTGCTAATAGAAAAAGTATTTGTTAATAAGTTATAAAATGAAAATGATAAAATTATGTAAGTATTTATAACATAGATATTTGCAGTTTTATTTATAAAATTTAAATGTAATTAATTATAAGACACATGTTTTTTGGTATATTTTTATTTCTAAATAATGTTATATTTTAATGTTGATGTAACCTCCTGATTCGCAGCAATTTATTATCTACATATAAGGCTGTTGTTTTGGTATGAAGGGTTAATTTCAGGAAATGAGCACAGAGATCTGGAAGCAAGAGCGCAATTGAAGGCTCCGTATAAACAACTATTTGTTAATTATTATCTTCTGAAGTTCTGTTAATACAAGGTTTACACATGCCATAGCAGGAACTCAACTTCTCGCTCTTCCATGTTAAATTCGCTCCATTTCAACAGAATTATGAAATAATCTGCGTCTTATATCCTGCGTCTTTTGTCTCTTCTTGACTATGGAAGGCTGATTTCATTAAAATAATTGCTCCTGAACCATTGGAACAGGATTCAACGCTAATGCACGTGATCGTACTCCCTTTCGAAATTCTTCTGTATGGAAACCGAGCAATATATGCCAGTAACTCTGGAATTCTGCAGATGCTGGATTTAGACAAACAAACTTGAAATATTTTATGGCCTTAGAAAAACACCCATTATTCTAAAAACATATCCTTCCAAAGGCGTAAAGAGGTTTTCCTGATAACTAAGTACATGCAATTAAAGAAGGTCTGAATACCCTTGGAGCTTTTCCGGTGATTTTTCTTCTGAAGGCCATTTTCATCTGAATAATTGCTCTTCCACTCGACACACAACTTACTTGCATGCACTTAGTTGATCCGACAGCATTTACTTAGTGCTGCTCTACATTAGTTTTTACAAGAAATCAACACCGAAAACAACAAGTCATTCGCGACTTAAGGCAGCAGAGCGCTAGGCTTCTGTTTTATACAGGGTTTCGAACAGGCGGTATTTGTATGCAGGGTATTCCCGCATAACAGCGACCATAGCGAACAGCGACATGCCGATAACAATGGGGTAAATCAGGTACAGAAGAGGGTGCAGCAGTGGCAGAAACAGTAAGCCAATCAGCACCACCGCCAGCATACTGTAGAGGTAAGATGTTTTGGCACTGAAACTCAGGATGCCTCCCTTGACTGTTTTGGGGCTAGTGAAAGAGGCTATAATGCCGATAGGAGTAAGCACCAGCACCGATGCCAGGTACATCAGCAAAATAAAGGTAGATTTTTCCTGGTTAAAAAACACTACATAAGCTACTACCAGTGCTGCATCCAGGAGCAAAGGCAGCCGGAGAGGCAACAGGCTTATTTTTAGAAAAGCTTTGTAGTCGCTGGTGGTGCGCTCGGTGGTGAGCCACAGGTTCTTGTAAAAGCCCCACACATTGTTAAATACATAGGTGTAGATAACCAATGGACCTGCAAACAACCAGAAGGATGGATTTTTATCGAACATGTGGACACCTTTCGCCATAAACACTATAGCATCTACGCCAAGCATCAGAATCTTGAATCCAAGGCCAAACAGCAGCAGCTGACGCGCCATTTTATGGTTGTTGAACAAACGCCAGCCCAGGCTGCGGCGTGCGTTATGGCTGTAGTTCACCACTTTTCGTTTTGGTTCGAAAGCAGCTTGCTCCAGCAAATAATTCGAAGCCAGAAAAGCAGCTACGGCTGCCAGGTGCACTACCAGCATAATGGCTGAGGATGCTGGCTCAAACATGGGTGCTTTTACCTGCAGTGCCACAAAAGCACCAGCCATAACCGCTGAAGATGCAAAGTGCCGGCTAAGCCATTTTATCTTACGCTCAATGAACAGCTGCAGCGACCGGCGCGTAATGTGAGCCGTAAAAAATACCAGTATACTTTGCAGAAAATGCGTCAGGGTGTAATCCGGCGACATCAGGAAAAGAATGATCAGGAAGTTGAGCAGCACAAAATAGAACGGCGACACCAGTTCCACTACCAACTCGGTCCAGAAGCGCTGCCAGGCATTAACCGGAAAAATACGGCTGATGAAATCTGCTTTCGGGATATAAGCCGGAAAAAAACTGCGCATGATCGTAATGGCCAGCAGCGCTAAATTTGCGTAGCTCAGAACTTTATCTACACTTGGGTTAATGCCGCCTTCGTGTGCTTTTTGAAGCAGAAAAGTAAACAGCCAGCTATAAAAACCAGCCAGAACCACACCCACTGCCAGGAGTAAGGTACGTTGCGTCCGCTTCTGACGGAAATAGCTGGTTAGCCGTGCCTGGCAAGAATATATGATTAAATCCATCTTCTACGTTTATAAATTAGGAGTTAGAGGGTTAGAAAGTTAGAGAGAATGTAGATTGAAAAGTTTTGTAGTTTCTGTCTGAAGGTCAACGGTAAGCCCCCAGTTTTCAACTTCTTCCAAAAATAACTTCTCAGCGCTCTAACTTTTGCTTTTCTAACTAAGAGAGCATCCAGTCTATGTCTGCGTCGTTGGCGTGATGGTGGGGCAGGAGGAGTTGAAACAGCGCCTGGTCGATGAGGCTTTCACCGTTCATCGTAAATTCCTGGATAGAGCCATTGTACATCAGCTGGCCATCGTTCAGAACTCCGATGTGCGTGGCTACACGTTCCACATAGTTCAGGTCGTGCGACGAGATGAGCACCACCCGATTCGGTGTGCTATAGCTGCGGATAAGCTTTACGAGAAGTTGCGCTGCAATGGGGTCGAGGCCGGTAAAAGGCTCATCTAGCAGCAGTACTCTGGGCTTGTGCAGAATAGCTGCTACAATGCCAACTTTCTTTTTCATGCCGGTAGAGTAACCGGCAATGTTTTTCTGTAACGATTCTGTTTCTGTAAAAAAGTAATCGGTGAGGCTTTTAATGCGGCGGTCGGCTTCCTGTTGTGGTAATCTGTAGAGTTTTGCTACAAAATTAAGGTACTCAAGCCCGGTAAACTCCTCTATTAAAGGGTTGTCTTCGCAAAGTGCTCCAAGGTCTTGTTTTATTTCCAGGTTATGTTGCGCGTAATTTTTATCGAATAAATGAATGGTGCCAGCATCAGGCTTTATTAAGTCCAAAATCGAGTTAAGGAAAGTACTTTTACCTACACCGTTTTTACCTAGAAGGCAATAGCATTGTCCTTGTGCTATTGTCAGGTTAAGGGCCTGTAATACTTGCTTCTTTCCAAATGATTTGGATAACCCACTGATCTCGATACTCATACTTTTGTACTTTTGGCTATAAACAATTTTGATGCTTCACTGCTCCCACCTGAAGCTAAAATAGGAAGAAGCTCCGAAAAGTCCTAGAATAAGAAGTTTAAACTTTTATAGTGTTCCCTTACCCTCTCTTTTCTTTAGCTTACTTGCTCACGTATTTATGGGCAACAACCTTTTTACCTATTTAGGTTCTATTCTGAGTCTAGTAAATTCTATTTAATTCAGTCTTAGCAAGATGGCGTATGCTTTTTCGGGGGCTACAAAATTAGATTTGTTTATATTAAAATTTAGGTTTGTCTAAAAATATATTTTAACTTGCGCTTGTTTTAAATTTAGACCTTGCTTAATACTATGAAAAACACCTACTTACTTTTCTTATTTTTCCTAATAACAGCTGGGGCCTCAGCACAAACAGGTAGAATAAAAGGAACAGTAGCAGCTGACCGGGAACCAACGGCTTTCGCAAGTATCGGGTTGGCAGGCACTGCTATTGGAACCGCTTCGGAGGCAGACGGAAGTTTTGAGCTGAAGGAGGTTCCTGCCGGAAGCTACAAGCTGCAGGTGCGGGCAGTTGGTTTTGCTCCATACGAGACTACGGTAACTATCGCATCTGGCGAAACTGTAAAGGTGGCGGTCCAGTTACGGCCTCAGGCTGCCAGACTCCGGGAGGTAGTGGTGAGCGGTACCATGCGCGAAACGTTTTCGCTGGAGTCGCCGGTGCCTGTGGAGGTGTATACATCCAAATACTTTCAGAAGAACCCGACACCTGCTCTTTTTGAGGCTCTGGCCCAGGTTAATGGTGTGCAGCCCCAAATTAACTGCAACGTGTGCGGTACCGGCGATATTCATATAAACGGCATGGAAGGAGCTTACACGATGGTGCTCATAGACGGAATGCCGATGGTAAGCGCACTGGCAACCGTGTATGGCCTGAGTGGTATCCCGAACAGCATGATCGAGCGGGTGGAAGTGGTAAAAGGACCGGCATCCACGCTCTATGGTTCTGAAGCAATGGCTGGCCTGATAAACGTGATCACTAAAAGCCCGGCCAAAGCTCCTCTTGCCTCTGCCGACATATTTTATACCTCGCATGGTGAGCTGAACACCGACCTGGCCGTGAGCCACCGCTGGAAAAAGGTGTCTTCGTTGTTGAGCACCAATTACTACCGCTTTCAGAAGCAGCGCGACGTAAACCACGATAATTTTACAGATGTGCCATTGCAGCACCGCATTTCTGTGTTCAACAAATGGGCTTTTCAGAGGCAGGAAAACCGGCTGGCAACTGTAGCGGCACGTTACTACTACGAAGACCGCTTTGGCGGAGAGCTGCAGTGGTCGCCTGCTTTTAGAGGCGGCGACAGCATTTATGGAGAGTCGGTGTACACGAGGCGCTACGAACTGCTGGGCGCCTACCAGTTGCCTGTGCCGGAGCACCTGGTGCTGAGCTACTCCTTTAATAACCATAACCAAAATGCCGCTTACGGCGAAACGCTTTACAAAGGCAGGCAAAGCGTTTTATTCGGACAACTCGTTTGGGACAAAGAACTGAACCCGCGCCACCACCTGGTTGCCGGAGCCACCTACCGCCACACCTACTACGACGACAACACGCCTGCAACCGAGCAGCAGGAGCAGGGGCGCCTGCAAAATAGGCCTGCCATAACCCGCCTGCCGGGCATTTTTGTGCAGGACGAGCTGAAACTTTCCGCAGCCACCACCATGCTGGCTGGCCTTCGGTACGACTATAACTCCGAGCATGGCAGCATTCTGACTCCCCGGCTTAACCTGAAGTGGGCACCCAACGACGATCATATTTTCCGGGTGAGCCTGGGCAAAGGCTATCGGGTTGTGAACCTGTTTACCGAGGATCATGCTGCCTTAACGGGTGCACGCGAAGTAGTTATTAAAAATGAACTGAAGCCTGAAGAATCGTATAACGCCACCCTGAATTACCAGCACTACCTTAACCTGCCACAAGGTTATCTGAACCTGGAAGGAAGCGCCTTCTACACCTACTTCACAAACAAGATTGTAGCCGATTTCCTGTCGAACAATTACCAGATAATTTATGATAACCTGAGCGGCCATGCGGTGTCGAGAGGGGTGGCGCTGAATGCTGAAATGGCTTTTACCGCTCCGCTACGTGTGCATGCCGGTGTTACGTTGCAGGAGGTGTACCAGGTGCAGCAGCCAGAGGGGCAGGCACACCAGAGGGTACCACAGCTGCATGCGCCTGCGTTCTCGGGTACCTTTACTGCCTCTTATACACTTCAGCAGTTGGGCCTGGTGCTGGATTATACCGGTACTTTCAGCAGCCCGATGCACCTGCCTGTGCAGGAGAATGACTACCGCCCTGATAAGTCGCCGTGGTTTACACTGCAGCATCTGCAACTCACCAAAAGCATCGGCAGCAGAATGGAACTGTATGGAGGCGTAAAAAACCTTTTCAACTTTATGCCACAGCACCCGCTCATGCGCCCCTTCGACCCCTTCGATAAGCAGGTGGAAATAAACAATCCGAATAACTACTCGTTCGATACCGAGTACAACTATGCCCCACTGCAGGGACGGCGCACATTTTTCGGATTACGCTACACATTGGCAGAGGTAAAAAAGTAAGCTAACCCAGATGCGTAAATCAAAAAGTGAGGCAGAAGAGAATTTATTTCTGCTGATATGGCATTTGCTGTTGCATATATGCAAACTGCTTTCTACTTTTGCCCCACTATTTAGCTGCGCACGTGGTGAAACTGGTAGACACGCCATCTTGAGGGGGTGGTGCCTTCGGGTGTGGGAGTTCGAATCTCCCCGCGCGCACTTCATCTAATAACCCGATTTGCTCCCAAAGCAGATCGGGTTTTTTGCTGTTGCTGAAGAATTAATAAATTTTTCGAATGAAAATGGCCTTCCAAAGGTATTTTAGAAAAATCTTGCCAAGGGTAGACTAATCTACTACACAGTGCCTACACCACAATCTATATTTAAAATGTCTGAAAATCTGATCGTCATTACTGGTGGGGCTTATACAGATGTTAAAAAAGCTTTAAAGCAGTGGATTTTATTATATGCCGAAGATTTAGAGGCAGATTTCGCATGCGAGCTTTTCCCTGGTGGACGGGGCAGGCATGTTATACAAGTAGATAAGCGACTGGCTAATGAGCATTTTTTCTACTTGATAAATTACCTGTTTTACCCAGAGAATATAACTTACAAAATTGATGTTCTGGGCTTCACTACAGCCGAAGACCAGGCGCTTTTGCAACAGGCAGCTATTAACGTGTACGTTTCGAAGAGTAACAATCCGGAATTTGACAATGTGCAGGTTGTTACCGCTCAAAATCAATCCTACAAAATTGACTTTAGTGGCAATATAACAAGGGCAACCGAAGCAAAAATGTTTTCACAGCCTCCCGCTCTTCCATCAGGAATACCGGAGCGAATAACTTTAAAACAGGTAGTAAGTATTCCTTTTAAAATTAAAAATCCGCCAGACAATCCTGCTAAAAGGTTCGGCATTATTGCTTCCCTGGCATTTGTATGGTGGGTTATTAGCGTTATTTTGATCTTTTTTGAGAAAAGCTGGTTTTATCAGGCCACCTTTTTTTTAGGATTGGGCTTTATGGGTTGGTTTTTCTCAGATTACAAAATGCTGCAGCATCGAAGATACTACATATATTGCCTGCTCATAGCACTCGCATTTTTAGGATATGGGCAGTTAGTGCAGTTTAGCTTGCAGGAGAGCAAAATGTCATTGTTGGAATTCGGATGTAATATTCCTGTTGCTGTTTTGCTGACTCAAAAACCAATCAGGTTGCTTTTTCTAAAGTTATGGAAGCGAGAACCTGTAGTAGACAAACCCGCACCAAGTTTAGTGGATGGACTATATATGTTGCTCCTGTTAGCAGTACCGTTGTTTCTGCTTATACTCTTAGGAACAAGGATAAAATAAAGTATCATTAGCTCATGCGGCTACTCTGTAAGAGAGTTGAGGTAAGACCGGGTTTGGCCATATTCTTTCCCATTCCACTTCCTCTTTTTTGGTAGGTACTCCTATTGGGTATTGCTTTTGGTTTATGCTGATGACCACCTTGAGCCCGGCCTGAGTTGTGGTTTTCTCCATAAGCCCCTTTACCAGCTCATAGTCGGTGAAGATGACGCCCTGCATAGCCCGGTGCAGATGGGGGAAGAGGCGGTGCTCAATGGGGTTCCACTTGGAGGCGTAGGGCGGGTAGTGGTGGCAGCCGAAGCCCTCCCACCACCAAAGCAGCGCATCGGCGATGAACTCTGCCGTCTCATGGCTGGTGCCGATGCTGACATAGCCCTGGTTGCGGTTGAGGTCGTAGATGCCGAAGGGGATGAGGCGGCCGGTGGCCAGGTGGTCGTAGTCGTGGTCAAAGACCTGCAGGGAGCCCTGCTGCACGTAGCACCTGCCATTCCCGGTAGAGGTTGCCAGCCGCTCCTTCTTCTTACAGTCGATGCAGAGCAGCGGTGTCTTTTGGCTGGTGATGGCCACCAGGGAGAAGATGATCCTCAACTGCAGGTCCCGTTGCCCGTACTGGCCCGTGGGAAGGCTTTTGCTCATCCTGCGGTCAGAGAACCTGAGCGATAGAAGCCCCCTTTTCACCAGTCCATGGCTCACCCGCTGGCCGCTCTGCTCAAAGAAGCGTTCAGCTATTTCCCTGGGTTTCATGCTGATCCAGTACACCTGCTCATCGGTGGGGCTGCCGGCCTTGTGCTGCTCCAGGAAAGCCACCAGCCGGGCATGGACATGTTCATGATGGACAAAATTTTTTCCGCCCCCCGCCGGTGTGCCTTTGCCTGCCAGTGGGGATCTGGGCCATAAGCTCGGGCTGGGTTAGCTCCCGCTCGCCCTTGCGCAGGGTTTTCTGGCTGATGCCAAACAAGTGGCCGATGTAGAGCTTGCCCCCGTGCCCCAGCTTGGAGGCTTCCAGGGCCGCCTAGTGGCGCCTCTCTTTTTCAGGGAGGTGCTCATAATAAGTGAGCATCAGCTGCACTGTCGTAGGTGAATAAGCTTCCATAGGCAATCAGGTTAGCGTAAGTGAAAGTTTACTCAGCTACTACAAAAATTGTTACCTTATTTTGAATGCGTTCCTTATTAATGTCCTGAACAAATAAATTATTTGATATAGGAGTTACGCAAAGTGTCTAAGTTTAGTAATAGAAGGTAACTTTTCTTAGATCATATTGGCTTAGAAT
>NZ_VRTY01000120.1 GCF_008017455.1 Pontibacter qinzhouensis
ACCGGCTATCGGAGGCGGGGCAGCGGTATTGGCAGATTCTGCCGCTGAACCCAACCGAAACCGGATCGGGCAACTCGCCTTATAGCAGCCATTCTGCTTTTGCCGGAAACCCTCTCCTGCTCAGTCCGGTGCTACTCCTGCAAGAAGGGCTGCTGCAACACCACGACCTGGACACCTCCGGGTACTCCTTCAGCGACACAAAAGTGGAGTACGGGGAGGTAACACGGTTTAAGCGCACCATCTGGCACAAGGCTTACCAGAACTTCAAGGAGAACCCTGTTACAAGTTTAGCCGAGCAGTTCGAGAGCTTTATTCAGAAACACACCAGCTGGTTACACGACTACAGCCAGTATGTTGCCTTTAAAAATTACTTCGGGCACAAAAGCTGGGTAGACTGGGACGACGAAATAAAATACAGGCAGGAACGGCCGCAACTGGAACTGGCTGATAAGCTTTTTCTGGAAATAGAGCAGGAGCAGTTTCTGCAGTTTCTGTTTTACCGGCAGTGGGAAAAGCTCAAGGCTTACTGCAATAAAAAGGATATTTCCTTTATAGGCGATATGCCCTTTTATGTAAGCCACGACAGTGCCGATATCTGGTCGCACCCGCATTATTTTAAGCTCGATGGCAGAGGGCTTCCAATTGCCTCTTCTGGTGTGCCGCCCGATTATTTCAGTGAGACCGGCCAGCTCTGGGGCACTCCTGTGTTCGATTGGGAAGCGCTTGAAAAGCAAAACTTCGATTGGTGGAGCAGGCGCATAGACCATAACCTGCGTTTGTTCGACCTCCTGCGGCTCGACCATTTCAGGGCTTTTTCGGCTTACTGGGAAGTTCCGGCTTCGGAAAAAACAGCTATAAAAGGAAAATGGGTAGCATCACCGGGAGCTAAGATTCTCTCTATCGTCCGGATTAACCACCCAGAGATGCCGATAATTGCAGAGGATTTAGGAGAAATTGACGAGCCGGTGCGGGAGCTTATGCAGCAGTTCGATTTGCCGGGCATGCGGCTACTTATTTTTGCGTTTGGCGACGACATGCCCCGCAATGCTTACACGCCGCACAACCACATCAAAAACTCGATTGTGTACACCGGCACCCACGATAACTACACTATGCGCGGCTGGTTTGACACACAGGCCAGCTACGACGACAAAAGCCGTTTGGCACAGTACACCAATACCCATCTCACCCCCGAAAACATACATGAGGTAATGGGCCGGCTGGCATTCGGGTCTGTAGCACAGCTGGCGGTACTGCCCGTGCAGGATGTGCTTGGTCTTGGTACAGAAGCGACCATGAATAAACCTTCTACCACCGAAAATAACTGGGCCTGGCGACTGCAGCCAAATTTGTTTACAGAACAACAGGCGCACAAGCTCAAGCACCTTATGTGGCTTTACAACCGCTAGCATACCCTTGGCACAAAACCAGGAAAAAACCTTTGGAAGGGCATTTTCATTAGCATAATTTAAGATAAAAGGCTGCCTCCTTATTTATAGGAGACAGCCTTTTATCTTAAACTGTAAAAAGGAAGTTTATTATATAGAAGCTAAGCCATTATGACTTAAACTGTCTGCAGATGGCTTAGAGCCAGGTAACTCCAGTTTATGCTCCTGCACCATTTCTGCCAGCGCATTGGCGTGGTCGAGGTAGGTGGAGGTGTAGGTATCGTCGGAGGCATGAATATAGAGTGTGGTGTTACCGACAACGGTATTAATTATTTCTTCACTTTCTTCCATTGGCAGTGCCGGGCAGCCTAAGCTGCGGCCTAAGCGGCCTTGTTGCGCTATAAAGGATTCCGTGGCGTATTCTGCGCCATGCATAACAATACAACGGTCACGCGCATTGGCATTAAAATTTTCATCCATGCCATTTAACTTTAACGACAGGCCATGCTTCCCGTAATACGTATCTTCTGTTACATAAAAGCCAATGCTGCTCATGTATGATTCGCTCTCATTTGAGAAACTTTCAGCAAACTCCTCTCCTGAGTTGCGGCCATGAGAAACATAGGTGTTATATAGCAATTCCTTCTTCTGAATATCGAGTACCCAAATTCTTTTTTCGCGTGAGGACTTGGTGAAGTCTACAATCGTAATTATACCTCTGTCGGAGAGTTTACCTTCATGTTTCAGGTTGTAGTAACCGGTTAAGGCCTTACTAAATACTTCGAAGCGGAGTCCGTCTTCCTGCAATTGCATATCCTCATATAACGAATAGACTATCTGGTCGAACTGCATGATGCGGTAGCTGGCTAATTTGCTCTTAATTCTGTTTGGGTCTGATTTTGCTACAGATTGACCGGCTGGTATTGCCACCGGCGACATAATAAGCGGTGCAAACAGAGGTAAGAGTTTCTTAACCATCTTCTTACTTCTATATTTCCATCTTAGTTTTTTCATAGCGGCATTACTTCATGTCTACAGGTATTCTTTTACGTACTATGCAATATTCCGTTCAATCATAGCTTGACTATCAATCTAATTGCAATAACCAGATAAGTCAGATCATCAGCTATTAAAGGCATCATTTTTGGTTTAAATCTGGTATTAATACAAAAAGGTTAAATAATTGAAACTTACATGATGAATTCATTCACTAAAATATATATTTATAAGGTATGTCTATTGCTGCTTGTGGTTGTAGTTGCTGGTTGCGGGAGTCAGAAAACCCTCCGTGGCGTCTTTAAAAAAGAAACGCCATACGAGCGCTATGCCTCCTCTCTGAAAGATGCCAACCTGCACCAGACCGCGCTGGGGCAGGAATGGCTGTCGGCTGGTAACCGGGCCCTGCAGGATTCAATTACGATTACACTTCCGTTTAAGGAAACCGGATATTTTGCAGCCGATAAGCCACGAGCGCTGGGTTACCGGTTGGAGGCGCAGCGGGGAGAGCGCATTGTGGTAGACCTGGAGCTACGGTCGCAAGAAACAACTGCCGTGTTTATGGACCTGTTTGAAGCTACAACCAACAAGGCTGACGCGCCTAAGCATGTGGCCACAGCAGATACCACCTCGGTACAGCTTGTTTATGAGGTTAACGACGACAGGCCGCACATACTCAGGTTGCAACCTGAGTTGCTTCGCAGTGCCCAGTATACGGTTACCGTACAAGTTAAACCTACGATGGCCTTTCCGGTGCCTGGTAAATCGAGCCGAAATATCTCCAGCATCTGGGGTGACCCACGCGATGCCGGTGCCAGGCGCCATGAAGGCGTGGATATTTTTGCTCCGCGCGGTACACCGGTTATTGCCTCTGTAGATGGCACAGTTACCCGTATTGGCACATCGCCACGTGGAGGCAATGTAGTGTGGCTCTCCGATACCAAACGCAGGCAAAACCTTTATTATGCACACCTCGACAAGCAACTTGTAGCACCGGGGCAGCGCGTATCGGTTGGCGACACCCTGGGGCTGGTTGGCAACACCGGGAATGCCAAAACTACAGCACCGCACCTGCACTTTGGCATTTACCGCGCTGGCATGGGTGCCACCAACCCCTACCCTTACCTGCACCAGCCAACACAGGCACCTCCTGCTGTGGCAGTAGATGGCGCAAAAATCGGCAATTGGGTACGGGTGGCCGCCAGGCAGGCTAATATCAGGTTACAACCTTCGGCAAAAACCGGTGTGTTCGGCAGTTTGCCACAGCATACACCGCTGCAGGTAACAGGTGCTACCGGCAACTGGTATCGTGTGCAATTACCCAATGGCGCAGAAGGCTATATCTCCGCCACTCTGGTAGAAACCATCACAAGACCTGTACGGCAGAAAACAGTAGCTCTGGCAGCAGAAGTTTTAGATGCTGCCCACCCTGCGGCCCCGGTAAAAGACAGTTTAGCTGCCGGAAGTAAAATTGCCGTGCTGGGCCTCTACAAGAATTTTGAACTGGTGCAGCTGCCTGCAGGTGACATCGGGTGGTTGCATGAGCCAGTAAATTAACCTACACGCGCTTAAAAACCAGTAAGTAGTGCAAATGGTGTTTCCGTGGTGCCCGTTTTTATAGTATATTTGGTGTAGTAAAAACTGTTTCGGACCTAAAAAAGATTTAGATTATTGAAGTTAGCTGCGATAGATATCGGCTCCAATGCTGCCAGATGCCAGATCTCGAATGTGTTTAACCAAAGCGGGCTAGTTACCTTTAAGCGCGTGGAATATGTGCGCTACGCCATCAGGTTTGGAGAAGATGTGTTTAACACAGGTTACATAAGTGAGCAAAAAATAAACAAGTTTATTAAGCTCCTGCACTCTTTCCAGTTGCTGATTGATGTGCATGATGTGGAGCACTTTATGGTTTGTGCCACCTCTGCCATGCGCACCGCCCTGAACTCAGACGAAGTCAGGGCACGCGTGTACGATGCCATCGGTTTAAAGATCCAGGTTATTGACGGTGTTACGGAAGCGGACCTGATAAACAAAGTCATTGTCAATTTTCTGGACAACCAGAACTACCTGCACATAGATGTGGGTGGTGGCAGTACTGAGTTCAATATTTATGTGAACCGCGAAAAGATGGTGTCGCAGTCGTTTGAGCAGGGCTCTATCCGGCACATGCACGGCCACGACTCTGCCGAACTCTGGAACTCGATGCGCTATTGGATAGAAGAAAACACCAGTCGTTACCAGCTTAACCGTGCCATTGCCACCGGTGGTAACATTAATAAGATTTTTGAGTTAGCAGGGCAATCTACCGGGCAACCTGTTAATCTACACCAAATAGAAGCAGTTACTGCCCGCATTGCTGCTACCAGCATGGAGGACCGACTCACAAAACTACTCCTAAACCCCGATCGCGCTGATGTTATTCTGCCTGCTGCGGAAATCTATCTGTCGGCCATGAAGTGGGCACAGCTCGACACCATGCTGGTTCCTGCTGTTGGCCTGAAAGATGGCATGCTTCACGCGCTGTATGAGCAGCACTACCCTGATCGTTTTGTCATCAATAACATAGATTAACGAGAGAGCGGCCGTTGTAACAGCAACAGGCCGCTCTTCATTTCAGCGACCTCCATTTCGTATCAGCCACTTCTGTTAATAAATACTTCACCCTTGGATTGTTTATCGCTCAAAACCCTTTGGAAGGGTAATTTCATTAGAAAGATTTGATCGTAGACTTTCTCTCAGAAATACTATACTTACTAAGTCACTTATCTATTATAACGAGGAGAGCATGCCTGCGAACAACAGGAGCTATAGTGCGTACCTATAAGTTCTGATAATTAAAATCTTAGAAGCTATGAAATCTGAAAAAACGAATGAACTGGAGCACCTGCTGATTAAATGTATTACGGCCTGCGAAACCTGCGCCACTATGTGCCTTCAGGAAGACGACGTGAAAATGATGGTGAAGTGCATTATGCTAGACCGCGACTGTGCCGATATCTGCGCCCTCAACTCGCGGTTTGTGGCCAGAAATTCGCCGCATGCTAAACACGTGATGAAAGAATGTATTGAAATATGCCGCTTATGTGAGGCGGAGTGTCGCAAACACGAGCACGAGCATTGCCAGAAATGTGCAGATGCCTGTAAAGAATGCGCAGATGCCTGCGAGGCCTGGGCAGGAGAGCATAATGCTGCTATGTAGAGAATTTATGGGTATTATAAATAGAAGGGGCCAGATTTATTATCCGGCCCCTTCTATTTGTGAATTATTTTACCTGGGTTCTTTGACCTGGCTTGGAATTAAAAAATGGCATCCAGAATGGCAGAAAGGAGCGATAACACCAGACTGAAAATAAGAGCCCACAAGAAACCATCAACAGTAAAGCCGGAAACAATCGAACTTGCCAGTAAAATTATAATGGCATTGATCACCAACAGAAACAGGCCCAGCGTCAGGATCGTAACCGGTATGGTTAACAGCACCAGAATCGGCCTCACAATGGCGTTTAAGATGGCTAGAACAATGGCAACAATGATCGCACTCATGAAACCTGCTACCTGAACACCCGGCAAAATATACGCAGCCAGCAAAACGGCTACACCAGAGAGTAAAATCTTTATAATAATTCCCATAGAATTACAGCATTTAAGATAAGATATATATTGAAATGCTATACGTAAGCCTACTTATAAAGATGAACTAATTATAGCTCCAGCCGCTTCTGCGATACTGCCATCCAGTTACAGAGCTTGTACAACAGGCGGGCACCCACGTTCCCGTTCCACTCGCTGTCGCCGGGAGCCACTTCGCACAAATCAAAGCCGATGATTTCGCGGCCAGATTTTACCAGGGCTTTGATGAGGTAAACGGCTTGCTCAAACTCTAATCCGCCTGGAACGGGAGTACCTGTGGCAGGACAAAGTTTCGGATCGAGGCCATCTATGTCGAAGCTCACATAAACTTTCTGTGGCAGCTGCGCAATTATCTTTTTGCATTCTTTTTTCCAGCTGTCACCTTCGTACATGTTTTCTTTCAGCACTGCATCGTAAAATATAGCCACCCGCCCGTTAGACTGCTCCGCCAGTTCTGCCTCTGCCTGGCAAATATCGCGGATTCCTACCTGCACCAGTTTCTTTACCTGCGGTAGTTTTAAGGCGTTGAACATAATGGAGGCATGCGAAAATTCAAACCCTTCGTAGGCATCGCGGAGGTCGGCATGGGCATCTACCTGCAGAATACCGTATTCTTCGTGGCGCTCAGCGAGGGCGTGCATCAGGCCAAGTGGAGTGCTGTGGTCGCCGCCCAGTACGCCAACAAGTTTACCCTGGTCCAGGTAGCTCAGTGCTTTTGCTTTCAGCCACTGCAGCAGTTCCTCCCCTTTCCGGGTTACTTCTACGGGCAGTTGAGCGTAGGCTTCCTGCTCTGAGGCAGGGCTTCCGTCTTCGAGCCAGTTAATATAGGCTTCTGCTTTGTCGCGGAGCGCTGCACTGGTAGCTTCCCAATCGGCAGATATTTCTTCCATAGCGATGCCCAGTTTCCAGGCATCTTTAATGGCAGGCTCAAACAGGTCGAGTTGCGGCGAGGCTTCTTTTACAGCCAGTGGCCCTTGTGCCGTGCCGGCACTGTACGAAACGGTTACCTCCCAGGGCACCGGCACAATGACCACTTCTGCCTCCTCTACTGTAAAAGGCAAACCAAACAGGCCGCCGTTAACATCGCCCACGCCATTCGGATCGAAACTGGCGATTTTTTCTTCTTTGCTGTTGCTGTTAGTGGGTTGGTTCAGCGGAGTAGTCATCTGGGTTAGTATTAGTATTTGAATTCAGCAGGTCCTTCACAAAATTTGGTAGCGCAAAAGCTGCCGTATGTATGTCTTCGTTATAATATTTAAGGCCCTGCGCCTGCGAGAAAGCAGCGGCTGCCTCACGATCGAACACCAGCGGGTGCGAATCGCCTTTAGAAGAATAGGAGAAGCTCCAGGTACCTGTAGGGTAAGTAGGAATGGCGGCCAGGTAACAATGCACTTTGTCCTGCCCGAAGATCTGCTTATAGGTCTCGTAAATTTCCACAAAAACAGCACTGTTAAAGCGTGGCGACTCACTTTGCGTAATCATCAGTCCGTCTGGTGTCAGGCAGCGAAACACTTCTTTGTAAAAGGCAGCTGTAAACAAGCCTTCGCCCGGGCCAACCGGATCGGCAGAGTCAATAATTATCAGGTCGTACTGGCTATCGGCACATTCGTTGATGTACTTTATGCCATCCTGCACCAGCAAGTTCAGCCGGGGGTTATCGAATGCTACAGCTGTTTCTGGCAGGTGCAGTTTGCAGGCTTCTATTACCAGTTCATCTATCTCGACCAGCGTTACCTCCTCTAATTGCTCGTGCCGAAGCAGTTCGCGTACTGTACCGCCGTCGCCACCACCAATTACCAGGGTGCGTTTCGCTTTTGGGTGGCTGAAGATAGGCACGTGTGTAATCATTTCGTGGTACACATACTCATCTTTCTGTGTGCACATCACCATGCCATCCAGCGTGAGCATGTTTCCGTAGGCCAGTGTTTCGTAGATTTCAACGCGCTGGTACGGTGAGTCTTTCTTATAAAGCTGGTTACCGGAGTGTTTAAGCGAAAGAGCAATATTTTCGTCGCGTTCTGTAAACCAGATGTCGCGGGTAATGGTGCCAAGCTGTTCTGCTGGTTTAGGAGACACATCGCGTAACGATTCGAGGTTGAAGTCGAGGCGCTTGAGCAGTTCTAACTGTCCACGGCGGCACTCCATAGAGGAGCCGTGCCCAGCCTCAAAGGCCTCTTTCAGGTAATTATAAGATACCCAAGGGTTTACTGAATCGCCACAGGTAAACAAATCGACAGCGGCATAGCCATATTCCGGCCAGGTGTGAATGGCCAGGTGACTTTCCTGAATCACCACCACCCCCGATACCCCATAAGGCGAGAAGTGGTGAAAGGTACTGTTAATGACCGTAGCTCCGGCTGTTTCTGCGGCGGCCACCATGCTGTTTTCGATGTGCATGACATCATTCATCAGTTCCGGGGAACAATCGTAAAACTCAACTAAAATGTGTCTTCCTAAAGCGTTCATCCATTAGAAGTGTAGGTAAAAAAAACTAAAGCAAACAAAAAAACGAAAACTATAGCTATTATCAAATATAAAAGAACGCGCACGCCCGCCAGGTGGTTGTATTTATTTGATAATCAGAACCGAAGCCCTTGACTCTTTTGAGGCAGAATCTCTTCTGGAGGCCAATTTCATTTAAATAATTTGAGTCCTTTTCAGACCATTGCCGGTAAAATCCTATTCTTCAATATATGTGCTTTTGCAGAAGCTGAGATGTTACTTTTCAGATGCCTATGAGTGACTCTTAAGCAGGAAACACCCTTGGCAAAAAATTGGACGAAGAGCTTTGGAAGGGTCTTTTGATTGGAATAATTTGAAGAGAGTGATGCAACTCATCCCTTTGTAGCCTCACTTAGGTATGGTAGCAGCAGGAAGGGCAAACAATTGGCTGCAAAAATTTGTAAAATCTTACTGACAAGTAAGAGAGCAACTAAAGTGATTTATTTGTTTGTGTAGAGGAAGCTATGACTTGAACTTTCAGAAAATAAGACGTGAGCTGCTTCAGGCACAGGATAACGGAGAAACTGAGACAAAAGCCTACCAGTTTTTGCACCAGCACAAGCAGGAACGGCAGACGCGAGTAGCAGAATAATTTTTTGGTTACCTAATCTTTTCTTTAATCTTCGCCCAGTATATTATTTTTGTTTTGAGTGAATGTCCTGATTATATCAATCATTTTCAGGAGGGTGTTTGTGTCGAAGAAGAGCATGAGTGGCAACTCTACGCTTTTCAGGTTGTGCGAAAACTGCGTGATAACGGTGAAAACCAATGGCTGAAAGAGCGGGTGCTGTACCAGAATATCTTTGAGCGAGTCGGCTATATGGCTTTTAGGAGCTTTTGGTGGCGACCCGTAGATGTTGGATTTGAGTATGTTAGCCAGTTGCGTTACCAGCGCCCCCGTAATAATATTGCTTATTTCGAGCAGCAACGACTCCTGCATCAGGTTCAGTTCGCCTTTCTGTACTTCGAGCATGCTCAGGCAAACCTCCGATAAACGGGCAATGTGGTCATCGGAGAACAGCAGCAGCGTAGAGCCATTAAAGTCTCCTTTTATATCTGACTGAATAATAACATGCGAATTCTCGAATTTAGATACCAGGCTGATCAGCTCCTTCACCTCTATAATCTGGATGTCAGGCACTTTTAACATAACCTTATCGCGCGCTATAGCGGCAAAAGAGTCTGCAGCACGAGCCAACCCGATATTAAGAATTTCCTTAATAATATCTCTTTCTAAATCAGTAACCTGAGGTTCCATTATAATAGTCCAATTAGTCGGTTTATCGCCCATCACGTTAGCCTATCTTCTGTTTGTAAAAAAACGCGTTATAGCGGGCACATCAAGTACCAGGCAAACCTTGCCTGTTCCGAGCAGCGTAACTCCGCCATAGATATCGATATTATCGAGTGGCTTCTTCAGTGACTTGACCACAATATCCTGTTGTCTGTAAAGTTTGTCTACAATTAATCCGAGCTTTCTGTTATTATACGACACAATTATTATGTTTTGCACCTGCCCTTTTAGCTTGGTGGCATCGCCGAGCCGCATCTGTTCCTGCGGAGCGTTCAGTAACTCGTTCAGGTAAACTACGGTAATCGTTTCTCCTTTAATATCGGCCAGTAATACATCTCCTACTTCGTGCAACTCCGAAATATCCATCGATACCACCGATTCGGTGTGTATAAGCGGAATGGCATAGTAAATATCGTCTACCTCGAACAAAAGAGCACCTTTAACGGCAATACTGGTTGGCAACCGCAGTATAAAGCTGGTACCTTTGCCACGCTCCGATTCTATGTTGATCCGGCCCCCAATCGAATCGATTGCATTCTTCACCACATCCAGCCCCACGCCTCTACCCGAATACTCCGTTACCTCTTTTGCAAGCGAAAAACCTGGCTCAAACAAAAACGATAACAGCTCGGCTTGTGGCAGGTTATCTACAGCATCTGCCGTAACCATTTTGCGGTCTATGGCGGCTCGTTTTACCTGTTTAAAATCTATGCCTTTGCCATCGTCGGTTAATCTAATTATAACGTTTTCCCGGTCGTTACGTGCCGTAAGAGCCAAACGGCCCTCTTTCGGTTTGCCTGCTTTCAGTCTTTCTTCCGGTTTCTCGATGCCGTGCGTTATAGCATTACGTACTAAATGCAAAAGTGAATCAGTAATTATCTGGAGAATGTTCCGGTCTATCTGAATATCCTGCCCTATAAGTTCGAGGTTCACTTCTTTTTTCTCGGCAACGGCTATGTCGCGCACAATTCTCGGAAATTTGTTGAACAGCGATCCTACATTTACGAGCCGGGCATCCATTACACTGTACTGCAGCTCTTCTGTAATACGGTAAAGATGCGAACTCACGCTCATTAATTCGTCGTTGTTCAGATCACGGCTAATCGACAGAATTCTGTCGCGGTCTATCATCAGCTCTCCCACCAGGTTCAGCAGGTGGTCCAGCTTTTTAATTTGAATGTAGATTAGGTCTGAGAGCGAGAGCTTTCTGGAAGTATTGTACTTCTGCACTTTTGCCAGCTCAATGGTACTGTCGGAGAGGTTATCTACAATAATATCGAGGTTCCGCAGGAGCACAGGGTCTGGTTCGCCGGCGCCCGGGTTGTCGATATTGGAGATGAGTTCCCCCAGCATGTCAATTCCGTCGAAGAGCACCGTCACGACTTCATCGCTAAAGCTCAGCTCCTTGTTCCGGATCAGGCTAAAGGCTGTTTCAAGCTTATGCGAAACATCCGAAATCTGCAGATACCCGATGGCTTTTGCATTTGCCTTCAGGTTGTGGAGCAGCCGGAAAATCTCCGCCAGCACGTGGTCATCCTGCGGGTTCCGTTCGAGGTCGCTGATGTGCCGGTTCAGCGCATCGAAGTACTCCAGCGCTTCTGCTATAAAAATTTCTTTATACTCCTGCTCTCTTGATTTCATGTAATGCTGTCAGTACCACTGACCTCGTACCTGTTCTCCGCATATGCGTTTATAAATTCGGCAATCTCTTCCAGAGACAGCACTTCGTCTATCAGCCCGCTATCTATGGCTGATTTGGCCATTCCGAATATAGCCGACGATTCTTCATTTTGAGCCAGCACAATGCCACTGCCTTTTTTAAGAGAAGCGGCACCCAAAGTCCCGTCTTTGCCCATGCCTGTTAAAATTACCCCTACCACACGTGGCAGCTGGCAGGCCGCTACCGACTTCATCAGCATATCTACCGATGGCAGGTCGAAAGAGGAACTATCTGCTGCAAACCCAATAGTAAGTTTGCTGCTGCTCTTCACTGTTGGCTCTACTACCATGTTTCTGCCACCTGGTGCAATAATTATTTTCCCGTTCTTCAGTGGCAGGCCTTTTTTCCCCTCCAGCACAGCAAGCGGTGTCAGCAGCTGCAGGCGCTTGGCAAAGGACCTGGTAAAGCGCTGGGGCAAGTGTATGGCTATGAGCAAACACGCCTTCAGCTCCGGCTTCAGATGCTTTATAAGCGTTTCAATAGCTTGTGTTCCACCGGTAGAGGCACCTATTACAATTACAGTAGCAGCTGTTTCAGGCTTTTTTGCTTGTCTGTTTTCTGCAAATACACTTGTTACCTCCTGCTCCAGCATGTGCAACCTGGCTGTAGGGTTCATATACTCCGACTCTCGAACGGCCCTGATTTTAAGCAACACCTCCGCGGCCATGCTTCTGTAATTTGGATATTGACCAGCTCCAGGCTTCACTATAACGGCATAAACACCTAGCTCAGTGGCCTGCTTTACCAGCGCCAGGGTAAATTGCTCCCTGGTTACCAGAAGTAAAACAGGGGTTGGTACTTCACCAAAAATACGCTTCAACGCAAATAACCTACTGTTCTTCTGAAGATCGTAATCTAACAGCACTACATCCGGCCTTTGGACTTTTGTTAGTTGAAGCAGCTCATCGCCATTGGTTGCCAGCCCCGCCAGATTCAGGTCGATTTGCTCCTGCATGATTTGCTCCAACACTAACCTGGCGTAGCTGGAGCTACTGGCAACTATAAGTTTTAGCTGCTTTGTCTGATTTCCCTCCTTCATTCATCATCCATCCTTACGAATTATCAGACTTCATAAAATTAATTAAAAGCCTAATCTTCAGGCCCACCCAGAATCTGGCTAACTACTTCCAGCACCTTCTCCTCCGAAAATGGCTTTACTATATAAGACAAGGCACCATACTCCAGCGCTTCATTCACAATTACCTCCTGACCTACGGCGCTTACGATCACCACTTTCATTTCGGGTTGCTCACTTTTAATTCCCTTCAGCACATCCAGCCCGGTGTTGTCAGGCAGAATTACATCCAGGGTTATCAGGTCCGGGTTGGTTGTTCTGGCAAGTTCCAAAGCTGTTTGCCCGTTTGGCGCCTCCCCTACTATTTCGTATCCAGCATCAGACAACATGTTTTTTAACATGGTGCGCATATAGAAGGAATCATCTACAATCAGAATTCTTTTCATACTTTATGTTAGTAGTAAATACTTTTTATTCACTTGCCAGCTGCTTAATTTCATCATTGGTCAGGATCTTAAACATATCCAGTACGACAATCAGCTGGTTATTCACCTTGGCAATTCCTTCAATATAGTTCTCGTTTATGCTGATGTCCTGAAGGAAAGCAGGTGCTTTGTCAATTTTAGACATGGCAATATTGAGCGACTGCGGCACTTCCCGTACCACTACCCCAATGCTGTAATCTTTTGCCTCTATCACCAGGGTGTAGGTGGTGCTAACCGCTTCGGTGTCCGAAACTGGTGCCGGTCGTATTCCAAACCGCTCCTCCAGGTTCATGATCGCAATAATATCGCCACGAATGTTTGCTACACCTTTAATAAAATGTGGTGTGCGCGGCATGCGGGTAATGGCTGGAGTTACCGTTACTTCTTTAACCTGCTCTATTTTAATGCCATAGCTTTCGGTACCCAGTTTAAATACAACCAGGTGCACCAATTCTTCGGGCCGGGCATTTTTCGGATTGTTCTCCCGGGCATTGTCGGCTCCGGCAGAAGCTTGTTCTGTTGTGTTCACTTCTGGTTCCTGTACTTGCTGGTTATTTCCATTCTTGGCCTGTACCATGCTGAAATGTTTAAACCAATTTAGGATTTAGACGAATTTGCCTTTTTTGTTAAAGTCTTAACCTGCTTGCGTTGTGTAGGCACAGCCGCTAAGCGGCCTCCTTTATGCGATGCGTTAAACACCAGATTACCGTCAATCAGTTTGAAGGCAGAAATACTTATCTGAAGATCGGCAGCTATGTCGTTCAGGTTTTGAGACGATGACGTTAGTTCCTGCATGGAGCCTGAGAGTTGCTTGGCTGTGCTGGCCACCTGCTGTGTACCAGAGGCTGTTTGCTCGGCGATGGCTACTACTTCCTCCACGTACTTCACTACATCGCCGATACTTGACTTCTGTACTTCTGTTGCCGTCAGGATGTCCTGGGTAGATCGGAGTGTTTCTCCGCTGGTGGCAGCAATATTTTTAAAGGCACCGGAAGCTTCGAAGGTAGCATTTTTTCCTTTTAGCACGCGGCCTTCCATTGTCGATATTGCCGTGGCGGCAGAGGCTGTATCTTTCTTCACATCATCTACCAGCGTTGCAATTTCACTTGCCGATTTACGGGAGCCTTCTGCTAACTTTCTAATTTCTTCTGCTACTACTGCAAAGCCACGGCCAGCCTCACCTGCACGGGCCGCCTCGATGGCAGCATTCAAGGCGAGTAAGTTTGTTTGCGACGCAATGTCCGTAATTACACCAAGTGATTTCGATATTTCCTGAGAACGGGTACTTAATACATCAATGGTTTTGGCAGTAAGTGCCGCAGAACTGGAGATTTCTTCCATGTTTTTCACCACCTCTGCTACTGTTTTAAGACCAAGCTGCGACGTTTCCTCCCCTAGCAAGGCGGCCTTGTTCACCAATTCGGCTCTGTTCGCAGTTTCTTTCGTGCCCTTCATAATTTCTTCGATCAGCTTAAAGGCCTGATCTGTCTTTAGGGCCTGGTTCTGTGCACCTTCCGCCATTTGCTGCATCGCCAGGGCCACATCGAGCGTCACACGGTTCATTTCCAAGCCTTTACCAGCCATTTCTTCTGAGGAAGAACCAACCACAAGTGAGGAGTCGTTTATTTCACCAAGTAAGGCATTAAGGTTATCCACGGCCAGGTTCAGGGCATTGGCCATGTCCAGGATATCACCTGCTGTCATGGCTTCCACTTTCTGCGTCAGGTCACCTTCTGAAATGGCCCTTACCACCCGCGACACTTCCAGTACCGGCGTTACAATGGATTCCAGCAGATCGTTCAGGGTGTCTACCAGTTCTTTCCAGCTGCCGCCAACTCCTTGTAAGGTGGCGCGTTCGGTTAGTTTACCTTCCACGCCCGCTACTCTGGCCACACGGCTAACTTCACCTGCCAGCCTGTTCAGGTCAACCACCATGGTGTTGATGGTGTCGGCAAGCTCTGCTACTTCGCCACGTGCCTCCAATGTTAATTTCTGGGTCAGGTCACCTTTCGAAACCGCTGTTACTACTTTTACAATACCACGCACCTGTGTGGTGAGGTTAGAGGCCATGGTATTTACGTTGTCGGTCAGGTCTTTCCAAACACCAGCCACGTTAGGCACGTTGGCCTGTCCGCCGAGTTTTCCTTCAGTTCCTACTTCCAGGGCCACACGGGTTACTTCACCGGCAAAAATATTCAGGTAATCTACCAGCTGGTTAATGTTCTCTTTCAGCTCACCCAGCTCTCCTTTCACATCCACCGACACTTTTTGGGTCAGGTCGCCTTTCACAACAGCAGTGGCTACTTTGGCGATGTCGCGCACCTGAGAGGTAAGATTGCTAGCCATGGTGTTCACGTTGTCGGTCAGCTCTTTCCAGGTACCACGCACTTTTGGTACGTTGGCCTGGCCTCCCAATCTACCTTCTGTACCCACTTCGCGTGCCACACGGGTTACTTCATCGGCGAAAATATTGAGCGAGTCCACCATCTGGTTCAGGTTCTCTTTCAACTCTGCAATTTCGCCGCGTGCCTCTACTGTTATTTTCTGGCTAAGGTCGCCTTTAGCTACGGCAGTGGCTACTTTAGCAATGTCGCGTACCTGAGAGGTCAGGTTGCTCGCCATGTAATTCACGTTATCAGTCAGTTCCTTCCAGGTTCCACCCACATTCGGCACATTGGCCTGACCGCCTAATTTACCCTCAGTTCCGACTTCGCGTGCCACTCGGGTTACCTCATCCGCAAATATGTTGAGCGAGTCCACCATCTGGTTCAGGTTCTCTTTCAGATCCAGGATCTCGCCTCTAGCTTCTACCGATACTTTTTGGGTTAAGTCGCCTTTCGCCACAGCGGTAGCTACCTTGGCAATGTCACGCACCTGCGAGGTCAGGTTGCTGGCCATGGAGTTCACGTTGTCGGTGAGGTCTTTCCAGGTGCCGCCTACGT
>NZ_VRTY01000121.1 GCF_008017455.1 Pontibacter qinzhouensis
AAGTGAATTATAAAAGTAAACTTTATCCACTGCTTTTTTTATAGAAAACTACCGTAGGTTTAGTACAACAGCATCTTTATAACAATTGAGGGCGACAGTAGCCTATACGAATATACCTCGCGCGAAATGCTGGTACGCTACAACGAAAACACAAAAAAAATAGAGTGTATAATTAATGTTGCGTCACTATTGCCTGTTAATAACTTTAGCCCTGCAGTTATACCACAAGATATATTTTTTGTAGCTAACTACCCAGAGTTATACATCGAGATTGATGCACCGGAAGAAAAAATTAATGCGGGCAATTTATATACCGAACGGCTTAACCAATCTATCGGGTTATCCATACATAACACGCCGGTTAATTTAATGGCACCCGTAGCCTTTACACCAGATAAACGGTCTCTTAAACTTGCCACTACCTTCGAGGTTATCCTGCCCGATCATCGTATTACTATTCCGGCCAAATACTCTCCTATGTTAACCGGACGTGTACGCTTCGCTATCCAAAATGCCAGGTCTGTTGAGTTTTTCCCCCGTTAGTTGGGAGCCTACTTTCTTCTGCGCATGATCAAGCGTATCATTTTTAAGATTGAGAAAGCTTTGAAACATGAATTCCAGGTCGCATTATGCGGCATCTTGCTTTGGATTGAATTGTACCGACTTGCGTTTCAGATTATAATCAACTTTATGGCTACCTACAGCAGTAGACTAAAACGTTGTGGTCATTGCTTCTGCCTCACACCTACAGCATCTTCTATCTGTTTACTTAAAGAGATCTACCACACAGATTAAACTCACTGCTTTACCAGGAATTCAAATTATTCTAATAGAAATAGCCTCTAAATGGATTTTAGCAAAAAAGGTATCAAGGGTCAAACTAACGCATTTGTCTTCTAGGCAAGCAGACGAGATCTACCCGTATTTCTACCTACATGTTCAGGTGTTTGCAATGGCATGACTACCTGGTCTGCAGCCTCCTCACTCCCACTTTTATAACTTATCTTTTTCCTTTTCTGTCTCACCTGCAAAGCTTATATTTGTTTTACCTGTTGCCATGTTTCGGTCTGGCTTGCAGGGCATGTAGGTTTGGCCGGTAATAGAGCAGAATTGAGCTTATGAAAACAACATACTTTTTACTTTCACTTGCCCTTGCAATGAGTGGCTGCGGCCAAACTACTCAGCAGGCAGACCAGGAGCAAACAACTGCAGCTAACTTTCCGGAGGAAGGCGATACTTTTGGAAAAGCCTTTCCGGAAGCAAATGTTATGAGTGTGGAAGAGTTGCAGCAGGCCGTGGCCCGCAAAGACTCTGTTCAAGCTACTGTTACAGCCGAAATTGTGGAGAGCTGCCAGGCCAAAGGCTGCTGGATGGATGTAAAACTCGCCGACAACAGCACCATGAAAGTCAAATTCAGGGACTACGGCTTTTTTCTGCCGACAGAAGACCTTAGTGGCCGGCAAGTGGTTTTTACAGGAACCGCCCAAATGAAAACGGTATCGGTTGCCGACAGGAAACACTATGCGGAAGATGCAGGTAAATCGGAAGAAGAAATAAACGAAATAACCACCCCAAGCGAAGAACTGGCTTTTGTAGCAGACGGTGTAATTCTGAGATAAGCAATTTGCAGCAAGAGTTGTAGCGAAGCTTCCTGTATTTCCAAAAATCAGCACCTGCTTTTCTCCTTCAGCTGTTCTAGCTACTTCACCTTCAGCACATAAGCATATTTCTATTATCAGACAGAGGCTGCCACTGGGCAGCTTCTTCTGTGTTAACCGGCATGGGTTGCTTTTACTTGTGCAACTGGCTTTGTTCGCTCCGGCTGTTTTTAATAATTTTACCTCCTAAACCAGCGCAAAACTCATGGCTCCAGATAAAGATCCAGCAGCAGCAATACAGCAACTAACAGAAAAAATACACCACCTTAACTACCAGTACTACCAGAACAGCATTTCTGAGGTATCCGATTTTGAATTCGACCAGTTGCTCATGCAGCTCCACGACCTCGAACAGCAACACCCGGAACTGAAGCAGCCGAACTCCCCTACCCAGCGTGTGGGCGGCACCATTACCAAAAACTTCCCGACGGTGTACCACAAGTACCCGATGCTCTCGCTCAGCAATACCTATTCTGAAGAGGACTTGCGCGAGTTCGACAACCGTATTCAGAAGGCTATAGGCGAAACGGTAGAGTATGTGTGTGAGCAGAAGTTTGACGGGGTGGCCATTAGTTTAACCTATGAGCAGGGTAATTTTGTGCAGGGAGCCACACGCGGCGACGGAACACGCGGCGACGACATAACGGCCAATGTGCGCACCATCAGGGATGTGCCGCTGCAGGTGCGTGGCGAGCAGTTGCCGGAGCTGTTCGAGGTTAGAGGCGAGGTATTTCTGCCGCTTCCAGTGTTTGAGCAGCTCAACCAGGAACGTGAAGAAGCCGGCGAACAGTTACTGGCTAACCCCCGCAATGCAGCTTCGGGCACCTTAAAACAACAGGACTCCAGCATTGTAGCCAGCCGTAAGCTGGGTTGCTTTTCCTACAGCTTCCATTGCAGTCCAAACCCCTTCGACTCGCACGCCGAAAGTCTGGAAGCTATAAAAAAATGGGGCTTTCAGGTATCGCCGACCTGGCGCACCTGCCGAAACATAGACGAGGTGCTGGCTTACATTCAGGAATGGGAAACACGACGGTTTGAGCTGCCAATTGCGACCGATGGCGTAGTTATTAAGGTGAACAGTTATGCCCTGCAGCAGGAGCTTGGGTTTACGGCTAAAAGCCCCAGGTGGGCCATCGCCTATAAATACCCGGCCATGAGTGCCACTACCAAACTGGAAGGTATTCAGTACCAGGTGGGCCGCACCGGAGCTGTTACGCCTGTTGCTTTGCTGCAACCTGTGTTGCTGGCCGGCACAGTTGTAAAACGTGCCTCGGTACACAATGCCAACGAAATCCAGCGCCTCGACCTCCGCCTCGGCGACACTGTGTTGGTGGAGAAAGGCGGCGAAATTATTCCTAAGATTACCGGTGTAGACTTTGAGAAGCGCCCTGCCGACAGTCTTCCCATAATTTACCCGACCGAGTGCCCGGCTTGCGGAACAGCCCTCATCAGAACAGAAGGCGAAGCGCATTTTTACTGCCCTAACGACGAAGGCTGCGCCCCTCAGATACAGGCCAAGCTGGAGCATTTTATATCGAGAAAGGCCATGAACATAGATGGTGTTGGCCCCGAAACTATTGAGCAGCTGTATCAGAAAGGCCTGGTTCGCAACGCAGCCGATCTCTACGATTTAACCACCGAACAACTCCTGTCGCTGGAGCGCATGGGCGAAAAATCGGTTGCTAACATGCTTGCCGGTCTACAGAAATCGAAGGAGGCGCCTTACGACCGCGTTCTGTTTGCACTCGGTATCAGGTATGTGGGCAGCACAGTGGCTAAAAAACTGGCCGAGCATTTCACCGACATCGACGCGCTGCGTGGCGCTTTGCCAGAGGAACTGGTGGCAGTAAACGAAATCGGCACGCGCATCGCACAGTCAATTCAGCTATACTTCCAGAACCCGGACCATGTGCAGTTGGTAGAGCGCCTGAAAGCTGCAGGCCTTCAACTCAAATCGACCAGCACGGCTCCGGCCCTGGAGAGCGATAAGCTGGCTGGCCAGACGTTTGTTATTTCGGGCGTGTTCGAGAGTGTAAGTCGTGAAGAACTGCAAAGCCTGATTGTGGCGCACGGTGGCAAAGTAGTAAGCTCCATTTCGGCCAAACTCAACTACCTGGTGGCAGGCGACAAAATGGGTCCTGCAAAATTAGAGAAAGCCAATAAACTGAACATCAATATTTTATCGAAAGAGCAGTTTCTTGACATGATCAGTTAAGTGCCGGAAGTGCCACAACCGTTGTGAACCCACAACCGGACGCAAACTCAGTGCAGCTGTAGCCAGAGTATGCATAAGCAGTGCCAGGCACAGCAGGTATGCTAATATTTTGCGTATATTGAATAAAAATTTGTACTACCAAGCCCGATCTGGCTGAGGACTGATCTTAGAATTCGGGCTTGGTAAAACATAAAGTTCAGCACCAATAGGTACCCTTGGCAACTTTTTAGCCCCTGGGCTTTTGAAGGGCTTTTTCATTAGAATAATTCAGTATAAATTTTCTACGGAAATCCTGTTGCGTAACTAGATTCCTAATCCAGATTAAAACTTCATAAACGCATACTAGCTGAAAAATCCGGACCTTGAGCACCTTACCTTTCTCTCTGCCTGTTGTTCCTATCCGAAAACGATACCAGATAGCCTTACACGTTGTCGGCTGGCTGATCTTTATTATCTGGATCATCTACTTCCTCTACTCCAGAGGCAGCCTGACCCTCTACAAAGCCACCGATGTGGTGAGTGGGCTGCTGTTTCATATGGCGATCTTCTATTTTAACTGGTATGTGCTCATTCCGCGGTTCCTGGCCCGCAACCGTATTTTGCTTTACATTGGCTGTGTGCTGGCCATGCTGCTGGTTATCGCGTTAATTCGTCCGCCCATCGACTATTACCTATTCCGGGAGTTTAACCCTAAAATGCTGGCGCCTTACAGCTACGAACGCATTTTGCAATACATGGTGGCCGGTCTTATGATTGTGTTCATAAGCTCGGCTCTGAAAGTAACCGGCAACTACATCCGGAACGAAAGCCGCAACAAAGAGCTCGAAAAGCAGAAACTGACCGCGGAACTTGCCTTCCTGAAGTCACAGGTAAATCCGCACTTTCTGTTTAACACGCTCAACAACATTTACTCGCTGGCCTACAAACAGTCGCCCGAAACACCCGACGCCATAATGAAGCTCTCGCTGCTCATGCGCTACATGCTCTACGAAAGCAACGATTCGCAGGTGGTGCTGCAAAAAGAAGTCGAAAATATCTTTAACTTTATAGATCTTCAGAAACTGCGCCTGCGAGAGCAAACCAGCATTCAGTTTACCACGGAGGGCGAAATGGCAGGTATTATGATTGCTCCCATGATGCTGATGACGCTCGTAGAGAATGCCTTTAAACACGGGCTGGTGAGCAAAAACGAAATTGGCATAAAAATGCACCTGTTGGTAGAGAAAGAGTACCTGCAGTTCAGTACGGTGAACAACATCAGTACACACAAGAAAAAAGGCTTTGGCGGCATTGGCCTGCAAAACCTGAAGCAACGCCTCAGCATGCTCTACCCGAACCGGCACGAGCTGAGCCTGGAGGAGAAAGAAGGCATATATTACGCCACACTGAAAATTTACGCCCAACCTAAAAAATAAAACTATGACGATTCGCTGCATTGCTGTAGATGATGAGCCGCTGGCCCTGGACATTATAGAGAGTTACATTAAAAAGCTGCCTTTTCTGGAACTGGTACAGACCTGCTCCAGCGCCACCGAGGCCATGCAGGTGCTGCAAGATGAGCAGGTAGACCTTATGTTCCTGGATATCGAAATGCCTGAACTAACTGGCATACAGTTTCTGAACATCCTGAAGCACCAGCCGCTCATCATTTTCACTACCGCCTACCCCAACTACGCCCTCGAAGGTTTTAACCACGATGCCGTTGATTACCTGCTCAAGCCCATCCCTTTCGACCGGTTTCTGAAAGCCGTTACCAAGGCGCAGGAAAGGCTGCAGCATAACCACACGCCAGCCAAAGCACAGGCTCCTGCCCCTGCCCCGGCTCCCGAACAGGAATTCATGTTCGTAAAAGCCGATTACAAAACCATTCGGGTCGATTTTCAGGATATACTCTGGATTGAAGGGCTCAAAGATTATATCATTATCCAGACCAAAGACCAGAAAATAATAACCCTGCTCTCGATGAACAAGATGATGGAAAAGTTGCCTTCTACACGCTTTCTGCGGGTGCACCGGTCTTTTATTGTAGCACTGCAGAAAATAGACAGCATCGAGAAAAGCCGCATCAGAATAAGGTCGAAGGAAATACCGGTTGGCGAAGTCTACAAAGACCAGTTTCTGAAGTGGGTAGAGGAAAATAACATTCAGTAGCGGCGCTGGCTCCTGCTCCTGAAAATTTATACTAATTCTAGTGCAATTAATTAAGTAATCTCTATCGTTTCCTGTTTTATTTAAGCTAAAAAAAGCTAAACTTGCAGCTTTACAGGGCATAGCCCTGCTCTTATTTTTCTATCAGCATGATACAGGATATTTTTAGAGGTACTGGCGTAGCCCTGGTAACACCATTTACAAAAGACTTGGCCGTTGATTATGAAGGGTTGCAAAAGCTACTGGAGTTTACAATAAAAGGTGGCGTAAACTATTTGGTAGTGAATGGCACTACAGCTGAGTCGGTTACGACATCGGCAGCAGAGAAAGCCGACATACTTGCCTTTATAAAGAAACACGTTAACGGTAAACTGCCGTTGGTGTATGGCATTGGCGGAAACTGTACCCAGCATGTGCTCGAAACCATAGCGCAAACCGACCTGAGTGGCATATCAGCACTTCTTTCCGTTAGTCCGTATTATAACAAACCCTCACAACAGGGCATCTACCAGCACTACCAGCAGGTAGCCGATCATTCTCCGGTGCCTGTGGTGCTGTATAATGTACCGAGCCGCACCGGCAGTAACATTACAGCCGACACAACGCTAAAGCTGGCCGCGCACGAAAATATAATCGGTATAAAAGAGGCATCTGCCAACATGGAGCAGTGCATGCTCATTGCCAAACATAAACCACAGGATTTCCTGCTGATTAGTGGCGACGACCTGATGACCCTGCCCATGCTCTCTTTTGGAGCCGTAGGCGTTATATCGGTGCTGGCTAATGCATTTCCTGAAAAATTTTGCCAGATGGTGCAGCATGGCCTCAACCACAATTTTACAGAGGCAGCTGAACTACTCTATAACTTTGTAGATATTAACCCGCTGATGTACGAAGAAAGCAACCCGGTAGGCGTAAAAGCCGTGCTGGAGCGTTTCGGGGTTTGTACTGCCAAGGTACGATTACCACTTGTAGAGGCCTCCTCCGGGTTAAAAGACAAGATTTATAAACTACTGTAGTACCTAACTGGTACAAGAGCAAAAGCCAGGCAGCGGTGCCTGGCTTTTGCTTTGTTTTCCTACTCACCCGAAAACACACAGCTCATGCCCACATTGCGTCACCTATCAGTTCTGGCCTCCGTGCTGTTCCTTTTCTCCTGTAACCGGTCTGCAGATAGCAACCTGGCAACAGATACCGACCATGCCCACATGGTCGATTCTGCCGTGACTGACAAGCGCGCAGACGACCGTGACCTGGTGTACTCTGTTCCGGATTCTATTACCTCTGCTGCGTATGTTCCGGATACCACCAACCTGAGTCCGGAACCCGACCAGCCAGTTAAAATTCTGATTGAAGGACTATTCCATAAAGAAGAAGTTTGGCAGGGAGCCGAGAAAAAACAATGGATCGGCTTGCTGTACAGAAATGGCAGCTACGAAATTCGGCCTACCACTTTACAGGTAAAAACTGTTTATGATCCTGTGCGGGATGCGCAACAAGCAAATGCGACAGACAAAAAGCTAATATCAGGGCGGCAGGTTATAGGCGGCGACACGAGCACGCTGCTCTTTATAACAGGCTTAGCTGGCATAAAACCAGGTGCAGTAGATACGGCAGCCTACGACAGCGCTGTGTTGAAACCTGGCCAGAAGCTGCCGATCCGGTTTAAAAGCAAGCAGTTTATGCTCACAGCCTTTGGCGACAGCACCCGCACCGACTCCACCTCTTCCACTTACGCCTATACTAGCTATGGCTGGCGAATAAGTGGCACCAAAAATGGTAAAAAGCTGGAGCAGGTGCTGGCGCAAGACGACACCATAGACAATTCTGTTTACGTGCTGCACTGGGCCGGCGACCTCGACCACGACGGAATACCAGACCTGGTGGCTGACCTCTCGAACCAGTACAACCGCATGAAGTTTGCCCTCTACCTATCTTCCAAAGCTGAAAAGGGAAAGCTCTATAAACAAGTGGCCGTTTTCGAGTCGAACAGGAATTGAGAAGGTTTTCTACCTCAGAAATTAGTAGCATTTGTAGGTGAAGCAGCCTTGCTATGAACAAGTATCCTGTGTTAAATTTTTTAAATGAAAACGGCCTTCAGAAGGATTTTGATTTAAATTAATGCAAGGGTATACCGGCGTTTTTATAGTAGATACTGCAACACAAATCTCCTGAATTCCAGATATCTCAAGTTTCAATTATCTATCTTGTTTCCTACTCCTTATGTGCGGTAACAAACGGTAGAGCAACCTGAATGCCGGATAAGTTAACGTACGGCATAGTCGCACATGAACAGCCACTCAATTATTCTAATAGAAATGTCCTCCAGAAGGTTTTGAGCTGGAAAAATGCCAAGGTCGTTTTTATTAAAGACAAGCAACATCTGAAAAAAAGCCACAACAATGGCTGTGGCTTTTTTTCAGATGGAAATTTTATTCTAATGTATTGCTTGTTTATATCGCCCAGGTAAGATTAGTATACAGGCAGCTGCTGTTGTTATCGCCTGTGGTTTTCTTTGCCTGATTGGTTGTTTCGCCCCCCTGACCTGCCGTAGTGGTCGTTGCCAAAATCACGGAATTCGTCGGCATGACCATAAGAAGCATCGTGCCGGTAGCCATGGTTGCCCCTGCTATCGAAATTTCGGTAGCTATCACCTTCTTCGGGGTTGTCGTAATTCGGGTTATAACCCATGTTGTAGCGCAGGTGCCGCTCCTCCTCCCAATACGACTCATCCTGCATCGGAAAGTGGTGCACCTGGTCACCGATGTCATCGCCCCGGCCAATTGGCCTGCCATAATCCTCGTAACGCGGCATAGCATTGTAGTTGGAGGTGTCGTACATGCGGTTGTAGAAATCATCCTGCGTCCTCCTGTAATCGCCAAAGTGTTCGCGCCTGCCATTGTGGTTCTGCGGATGGCGCCTGTAATGGCTTTCTTCTTCTGGGCCACGGTCTGTTCGGTATTCGTTGTTGCCATACCCGAACTGCGGTGATGCTCTTCTATGCTGGTGGTTATGGTTATTTCTGCCGTAATCACCGAAATTTTCATCTCTGTTATGTCTCATAGATCTTATTATCTTAGGTTAAAATCAGCTTGTACAATTGTGTTGCAGGTTAACAGAACCTTTAGAGTTTATCGGCGCCTGTTCTGCTGCCCCTGTTCATGCCTGTTATGGCGTTGGTTGTTTTTGTCATTCCAGGAATCCATGCTGCTGTAGCTGGAGTCTTCGCCGAAATGCTCCCGGCCCGCAGTATGGTTCCTGCCTGCAAAGCCACCGCTGTAATCGTTATCGTACATGCGGTTGTCTTGCTCATAGCGGCGATACGACTCATAATCTCCTGGAGAAGAATGCCCCAGAAAACGGTCGTTACCTCCGCCCCGGCGTACCTCATGCCCAAAGCGCTCATCTTCCATGCCTGTTCGTTCATTCGATCGACCAGGATGGTTTCTGTCATCATAATCAGTGTTGCTATAGTCAGCTCGTGCGTCATAGTGGCGACCTGAGTTATAGCCATCGTTTCTTCTATACGTCATGCCATAGGGGTTGTCATCATGTGCCCGCTGGTCGCGGCCGTAGTCTGGCCCGGAATACGTAGCACCTCCTGCCTGGTATCGCCCTTGCGGGTACGAAAACTGATGATCGGCATTTGAGTTGAATGTACGCTGATCGTAAAAATCCTTGTCGAAGGCTCTGCCTGTTCCCGGATGAAAATGAGAGTCGGTGGTGTAATTGCCTCGGTCCGAATTATTGCCATGCCGTTGCTCATGCAGCTGTCGCGGCTCTTCGTTCTGCCTCCAGTCATTAAAATTGCCACGATGCTCTTCTCTGTTTTGTCTCATAGCTTTTATAAATTAGGTTCTACTAGTTTAGTTCTATACACTGTTTTACGAAGGCAGCTTCGGTTTTGATTAAAAACATACTCAATCGCTGCTGAAAACTATTATTTAAACTTAGGTCGCTTACAACCGTTTATATGGAATACACGATTAAACCCTATTCAGCTATGAACAGAAATAATTGGCACGACAGCGAAAGAGCAAGTCGGCAAAACCGAAACCGAGAAGACGACTATAGAGATAGCAACTGGCGGAACAGTGAGCGGCAGCAGGACCAGGATTCCTACCGCGGTGCTTACCGCCTCGACACCTCCAGCGACCACCGCAACCAAAGCACCTGGAACGGCTTCAGCAACGACAATGCAGATAGATGGAGCGACCAGCGAGACCGGCAGGAAGAGCAGCGCTACCGGCAGAACCCAGACAGGCACCGTTCCGATTTCAACAACGACTTTAACCAGAGCCACCACTCACAGCCTGACAATTGGCAGCGAAACGACAGGTTCAACAGATCAGAAGACAGGCCTTTTACCAGCAGGCAAAATAATTACGGGGCAGCCAGTAACTTTAATAACGACTACGGCCCAGACAACTACCAGCACCGGCAGAATGAGAATTATGGCAACATGGCAGGTTCATTAAGCTTTGGTTACGATGGAGACAGAAACTCAGACCCGGACACTCATCGTTTTTATGATCCGCTCTCTGGGCGTTTAAACGAAAATTTTTCGCGGCAGATAGAACAGCGTTCTGGCAGAAGAAACTCAGCTGACAATAATTATAACAACAGGCCCTAAGCTCATGCTTTGTACTGAATTTTAACCATTAAAGCTATACATGATGACAAATAAAGATAATGATAAACTGAAAAACGAAAATCCTGAAAACACATTGAACGAAGGCAATAAAGTGCCAAACATAAAATCAGTGGATGAGCAACAGGTAACAGAAAACAAAGCACAAGCTGGAGAAATTGGAGGCATTAAGCCACAGAAGGGAGGCCGCCAGGGTGGCACCAGCGTAGAGGATGGCGGTCAGGATATAGGAAGCAGCGCCGGAAGCCGTTAATCTTATTTAAACCACACCTATAAAAAAAGAGGCTGCTTTAAAAGGCAGCCTCTTTTTTTATAGGTGTGGTTTATTTAGTTGGTAGTAGTACCAGTAGTAGTTGTACCAGTGGTGCCAGCAGTGGTTCCTGTAGTCGTGCTAGTGGTAGTACCGGTAGTCATGCCCGTAGTGGTGCCAGTTGTCGTTCCTGTAGTCGTGCCTGTTGTACCAGTGGTGGTACCAGTTGTCATTCCTGTGGTTGTTCCGGTAGTAGTGGTCCCTGTAGTACCAGTTGTCATACCGGTAGTGGTACCCGTGGTAGTGCCCATAGTGGCTGTATCTCCCATCATGGTATCATCTGTCGTCATATCGTCAGTAGTTGTTGTGTCGGTTTCAACACCCGTAGTTTCGTTGCTACTGCAAGATGTAAGTCCGAATGTTAAGGTAAGGCATGCTGCGGCCAAAATGTTGATCCAGTTCTTTTTCATAATTTTTTAGTTTTAAATTCCTAAGTGCCTTTCTCTTACGTGAAAATTAAGGTAAGGCTGTGAATTATATATTAAAATATCAAGAATCATAACAGAGTTGTAAAATATGCTGCTCCTAAGCAGCAGAAATAGCCAGTTCCTACTCTTCTTGGAAGTTACACTTGTACCTTTTCCAGCATGCAGCCCTTGGGAGACCATATGGTTTTCCTTCCGCTGAAATAGAAAAAACAAATTAAGTATGTAAAGGTTTCTATGAAAAGGTGAGTAAAAAAGGGTGCCTGTAAAGCGTTGGAATTTTAGTACATACCGAAAGAAATATGTTGCCACCTCTTTAGCTCCTGGTTTCGTTAAGGCAAGTTGCTATGAAACTGTTTTATGACTAACCCAACAATATCCTTAGCTTAACCCTACTTTACATAGACTCTACTTTGCTAAGAGTAATAATAAAATTCAAATTATTTAAATAAAAATAGCCTTCAGAAGCCAAAAACAGCCATAATGTGCCAAGGGTCTTAGCATAAAAAAACTCAGCACCAGATGCCTCTATTCAAAGCACCTGGTACTGAGTTAATGGTAAAGCCAAGTTAATGGTAAAGCCAATGAGAGATACTGATCTACCGCTATAAATTTAGAAAATATAGCAGTTAATACTCCATGTAAGAATTTACTACTGAAGCTCTTCCTGTTCCATGTACTCCCACATAGCATCTTCGCTTGCACCGGTTTTAATAGCATAAACCAGCATAGTGGTATACACCCCTATCAGGAGCAGAGTTAATGGTATTGAGAAAACGAAAGAAACAATAAGTGTTTTAATTGGATCAGCTTTAGACTTCATTTTAGTTGAGGCGTACCAGAAAAACAACACATTAAAAACTCCGGAAAGAGCGATAAAATTGATGATATCTAACATTGGCGAACTTTTATATAGCAGAAAGTTAAACTCAAAATATATAAAGCCAATAGGTATTGATATTTGGCTTTTTTTAGGTTAATTTTTTCCTCAATATTCCTGATAATCAGGATAAATGCAATCTACCCGACTTTTTATAAAATAACAAATCTTAGTTACTTAAATTTTCTATTTATAGAAAAATAAATGCAAAACACCATTTGTTATACTGCCAGGTCACCCGTTTATTTATAAGGATAATTTCACCATGGTTAGTTCAAAATTTTTATGATTTTCTAAAATTTTATCTCCAACTCGTGCCGGGCAACGCTTCTTCAATTTAAATTTTAAACTTAATAAGCTATTTTTCAACAATTTATAAACGCCGCATCTTCTGCCTATAATTAATAAACTTTTTAATTAGCAACCTTTATCAGGTGCTGCAACTAGGAAGTCGCCGTAAAAAGTGCCATTATTTTAAGTCAATTTAAAGGTAATAGGTTATAAAGAATATTTCGCTATGTTGTTCCAACATTATTTAAATACAATCTTCAGATTACTCTAAAGACCCTAACTTATATAAGTATTTTTATATTCTTTTTAAATATACACACATTGTTGTATGTTTGACACGAATACATAATTGAATACGCAATAAACACACAAACAATCGTTAGTTATTGCAAATTTCTTTTGACTACCAACATATTGTTGCAAAAAACTCAATTATGTATACCTGAAGTTACGGTGGCTAACATTATGGAGTCTAAAGTATTTCTACTTCACTGCTTATATCTTCTGCTGCCATTACCTCTAATTTTGTGTAGATAAATTATACACTACTCGCACCCACCCTTATGTACTAATTGCTACAGGTGGTACGGCAGAAACTTCAGGAACGAAGGATTTCTTCTATTTTTCGCAACATTTTCAGGTTATTAACTAACTTTGCTTGCAAGAGCGCGATTTCGGCTATACTTTTATCTCTTTATATATATACTACATTACGCAACTATACTATGGCAACCACAGCTGACATTAGAAATGGCTTGTGCATGGAATTTAACAACGACCTGTATGTTGTTACTGAATTTCAGCACGTTAAACCAGGCAAAGGCCCAGCTTTCGTTAGAACAAAACTGAAAAACATCAAAACCGGAAAAGTTATAGACAATACCTTTTCTGCTGGTCACAAAATTACCACAGCCCGGGTAGAGCAGCGTCCGCACCAGTTTATCTACAAAGATGACTTTGGTTACAACTTTATGGACATGAGCTCTTTTGAGCAAGTTGCCCTTGATGAAAAACTTGTTCCGTTTGCCGACCTGATGAAGGAAGGTCAGGAGGTAACAATTCTTTTCCATGCTGAAACAGAAACACCGCTAACCTGTGAACTTCCTGCCTTTGTGGAACTTACCATTACCTATACAGAACCAGGCCTGAAAGGTGATACTGCTACCAACGCATCTAAACCTGCCATTGTAGAAACAGGTGCCACCATTCAGGTACCGCTATTTATTGGCCAGGACGAAAAAATTAAAGTAGACACACGTACTTATTCTTACGCAGAGAGAGTAAAATAACAATGAAAGCTAAAGAAATCCAGGACCTTATTGACTTCATCGCCAAATCAGGGCTGAACAAGGTGAACATCGAAACAGAAGAGTTTAAAATATCGGTGAAGCGCGACCCAGACCAGAAGGTTAAATATGTGAAAGACTCGGGCTCAGCTACTCCGGTTCAACACCATGCCCCTGCTCCTGCAGCACCGCAAATTAGCCAGGCACCTGCAGCTCCTGCTCCTGCCGCTCCGGCACCAGCCAGCGAAGAAAGTAAATACATCACCATTAAAGCCCCGATGATCGGCACTTTTTACCGCTCTTCCAGCCCGGAGTCTCCTGTGTTTGTTAACATAGGCGATGAAGTTAAAAAAGGACAGGTGATCTGTATTATAGAGGCCATGAAACTCTTCAACGAAATAGAGTCTGAGGTATCTGGCAAAATTGTTAAAGTTCTCGTAGACAATGCCTCTCCTGTAGAGTTCGACCAGCCATTGTTCCTGGTAGATCCGTCTTAATTAAAAATTAAAAATTAAAAATTAAAAGTGAGGTCGTAGCAGCATTTACATGCTACCTCTTCCTTACAATTTCTAATTTCTAATTTCTAATTTCTAATTTGATAAAAATGTTCAAAAAAATATTAATTGCCAACCGGGGCGAAATTGCACTTCGCATCATCCGCACCTGCAAGGAGATGGGTATTAAGACGGTAGCTGTTTATTCTACTGCCGACAAAGAAAGCCTGCATGTACGATTTGCCGATGAAGCTGTTTGTATAGGTCCTCCCTCTAGTGCACTTTCGTACCTCAACATTCCCAACCTGATCGCCGCCGCCGAAATCACAAATGCGGATGCAATTCACCCTGGCTACGGCTTCTTATCAGAGAACGCTGAATTTTCGCGGATTTGTGCCGAAAACCATATCAAGTTTATTGGGGCAACCCCCGACATGATTAACTCCATGGGCGACAAAGCTTCTGCTAAAGCAACCATGAAGAAAGCTGGCGTTCCTACCATACCAGGTTCTGATGGCTTGCTCAGTTCTTTAGAAGAAGGCCTTAAAATTGCCCGCAAAAGCAAATATCCTGTTATCCTGAAAGCCACGGCCGGTGGTGGTGGCAAAGGCATGCGTATAGTGCGTAGCGACGAGGAATTTGAGAAAGCCTGGAACGATGCACGTGCTGAAGCAAAAGCATCGTTCGGTAACGATGGCCTTTATCTGGAGAAATACATTGAAGAACCACGCCATATCGAAATTCAGTTAATCGGAGATCAGCATGGGCAGGTGGCTCACTTATCGGAGCGCGACTGCTCTATTCAGCGCCGCCACCAGAAGCTGGTAGAAGAAACACCATCTCCTTTTATAACCGATGAATTGCGAGAGAATATGGGACAGGCAGCTATTGCCGGTGCCATGGCCATTAGTTACGAAGGTGTGGGTACCATTGAGTTCCTGGTAGACAAGAACCGCGATTTCTACTTCATGGAGATGAACACCCGAATTCAGGTGGAGCACCCTATTACAGAAGAAGTTATAGACTACGACCTGATAAAGGAACAGATAAAAGTAGCAGCCGGGCATAAACTGACAGGCAAAAACTACTATCCTAAAATGCATGCCATCGAGTGCCGTATTAACGCGGAAGATGTGAAAAATAATTTCAGGCCGTCGCCGGGCAAGATCACGAACCTGCACATGCCGGGCGGCCACGGCGTGCGTGTAGACTCGCATGTTTACTCCGGCTACACTATTCCGCCTAACTACGACTCCATGATCGCCAAACTGATTGTGAGTGCGCAGACCCGGGAAGAAGCATTGGTGAAGATGAAACGCGCCCTTAGCGAGTTTGTGATAGAAGGAGTTAACACCACCGTTCCTTTCCACCTGAAGCTTATGGATGACCCTGATTTCAAAGCAGGAAACTTCACAACTGCTTTTCTCGATACATTTGATTTCAGCTCTTTGAAATAAAGACTTGTAAAAACAGAAAATCCCTAGTCACTCACATGGCCAGGGATTTTCTGTTTTATAGCTCCAGAACAGGCAGCTGTAGAAATTTCAGGTAGACAAAATACAAGGTTCGAAATATCTC
>NZ_VRTY01000122.1 GCF_008017455.1 Pontibacter qinzhouensis
CTATTGAAGAAGTATATGGCATTGCCGATATGATTATTAAAGTAAAAGAGCCAATTGAGCCAGAGTACAGCTTGATTAAGGAAGGCCAGTTGCTGTTTACCTATTTCCACTTTGCCTCTTATGAGCCCCTTACCCATGCCATGCTGGAGCGAAAAGCGGTGTGCCTGGCTTACGAAACTGTTACCAAAGCCGACAGAAGCCTGCCTCTGCTGGTGCCTATGTCGGAAGTTGCAGGCAGAATGGCGATTCAGGAAGGTGCTAAATACCTTGAGAAGCCCCTGAAAGGCCGTGGCATTTTGCTTGGTGGCGTGCCTGGTGTGCGCCCTGCCAAAGTGATGATACTGGGTGGTGGTGTAGTAGGAACAAACGCAGCCAAAATAGCGGCTGGTATGGGAGCCGATGTTACCATTATGGATACCAACCTGCAACGCCTCCGCTACCTCGACGATGTGATGCCAGCCAATGTAGACACCTTCATGTCGAACAAATACAACATACGCGAGTTACTGCCAACGCATGATCTTATTATTGGAGCGGTTTTGATACCGGGAGCCAAAGCCCCTCACCTGATTACGCGCGACATGCTGAAACTGATGCGCCCAGGCACTGTGGTGGTAGACGTAGCCGTAGACCAGGGTGGTTGTATCGAAACCTGCAAACCGACCACACACGAGGACCCAACCTATATTATTGACGATGTAGTGCATTACTGTGTCGCCAACATGCCAGGAGCAGTACCTTACACCTCTACCCTCGCCCTTACAAATGCTACCCTGCCTTATGCCATAGAATTAGCCAACAAAGGCTGGAAAAAGGCTTGCACAGACAACCTGGAACTAAAAACCGGCCTGAATGTAGTAGACGGTAAAATAGTATTTAAAGGAGTAGCCGAAGCGTTTGACCTGGAGTATGTTCCGGTAGAGACGGTGCTGTAGGTGCTTTTTAGATTACGTTGATCAGGCGGCTTGTTACTTCGGTGGCAAGTCGCTTTTTTAATCTTTGATGAGTGGTTGAGTAAATCCATACAGCGGGTTTAGGCCCAGCCGTAATTGGTGGTCTTTCATGATGGCGGGTTTTCAACTCGCCTAGACCAATACTCCAAATTCAAAATTAGAAGTGTCAGGAAACCTGCTTTCATAGGTAGCGATAGAAGCATTTTTCATCTGTTTGTAATTAGTTGTAACAACTTTACCTGGTTAGTTAAGAGTTGATTTTTGATGCACTCATCCTCTCACTCAAAATTTCAACCAATTAATCATTCAGCAATTCAACAATTAGCAATTATTCTAATGAAAATGGCCTTCCAAAAGCTTTTGGCTGTTTTTTTGCCAAGGGGTGAGCTAGTCCGGTATGTCTTCTGAGTAATTATTTATAGTTCCTCCTTCCTATATGCCGGAATCTCCTGCAACGGCAAAAAGCTTCGGGCTTCAAAATCTACTTGCCAGCAGTAATGTTGTAAACCATTGGTAATAACAAGGAGCCGTGCCTGCACCACCTGGTTGTAGGTCGAGACCTGCTTTACAACTTGCTGCGTAATAGGAACATGCGCTGCCTTACACTCTACCAGCAGTTCTGGCTTGCCGCTGTGGTTAAAAATACAGATATCGGTGCGTTTGTGAAGCTGGTTATAGGTGGTACCACGCTCCACGCTCACCAGGCCCTTCGGGTAATGAAGCTCCAGGAGCAGGTAATGTATAAAATGCTGCCGTACCCACTCCTCCGGCGTCAGGAGCACGTATTTGCGCCGGAGTTCGTCAAAAATCAGAGAATTAGCGCCAGATTGTTTAATTTTGCAGGCAAACGGTGGCAAATTCAATCGTTCCATTATGCAAGTTAGTTTTTTTTACCCGCTGCCCTAGTACCGGGCACTTCATTATAAATTAGAACAATATGAAAACCAAAGAAGAGATCGTAAGCGATTGGTTACCCCGCTATACAGGCGTGCCCCTAGATGAATTTGGCGAATACATTCTGCTGACAAACTTCAGTAACTATGTCAGGATGTTTGCGGACAGGTTTAATGTGGAGGTGCGCGGCCTCGATAAACCTATGCAAACAGCAACGGCCAATAACATCACGATCATTAACTTCGGCATGGGCAGCCCAATGGCCGCAACCGTAATGGACCTGCTGTCTGCCATTGCGCCTAAAGCAGCTCTCTTTCTCGGGAAATGTGGTGGCCTAAAAAAGAAGACCCAGATCGGCGACCTTATTCTACCTATTGCTGCCATTCGTGGCGATGGTACTTCCGACGATTACATGCCATCCGAAATTCCGGCTTTGCCGTCGTTCAGACTGCAGCGTGCTGTTTCTTCTATGATTAAGAAGCACGAAATGGATTACTGGACCGGCACCGTATACACCACCAACCGCCGCGTGTGGGAGCATGACGAAGCCTTTAAAGAGTACCTCAAGCAAATTAGAGCCATGGGTGTTGATATGGAAACAGCTACCATTTTCACGGTAGGCTTCATCAATAAAATTCCGCATGGTGCCCTCCTGCTTATTTCGGATATGCCCATGACACCAGAAGGTGTAAAAACATCGGCCAGCGACCTGGCGGTAACCGCCAATTATGTAGAGAAGCATCTCACCATTGGCATCGACTCGCTAACAGAGCTCATTAACTCAGGAGAATCTGTGAAACACATGCGCTTTGAATAAGTTGATGAAGAACATAATACGTACTCTTTTAGCCGCTGCCCTGTGCAGCGGTTTCCTTTTTAGCTCCTGCACCAGGAAGCACGCAGCTGATCTTATAGTTTACAATGGCAACATTTACACGGTAAACGAGCAGTTCGGAAAAGCAGAAGCTTTTGCAGTTAAAGACGGTAAAATTGTGGCCGTGGGCACAACAGCAGACATCCGGAATAAGTACCAGGCTTCTGAAGAACTGGATGCTGAAGGCGAGTCGGTTTACCCTGGATTTATAGATGCGCATTCACATTTTTACCGCTATGGGCTTTCGTTGCAGTCGGCCGATCTGGTTGGCACTACCTCCTTTAGAGAAGTGGTGCAGCAGGTGGTAGCCCATCGGCAGCGATTTTCTGAAGCCGACTGGGTTACCGGCCAGGGCTGGGACCAGAACGATTGGGCTGTAAAAGAGTTTCCTACGAAAGACACTTTAGACCTACTTTTTCCGGATACGCCCCTGATTTTGACGCGCATAGACGGGCACGCGGCCTTAGCGAACCAGAAGGCAATGGACCTAGCGGGCATTAAACCAGGCGATAAATTAGTAGGAGGCTTAATAGAAGTAAAAAACGGCCGGCTTACCGGCATCCTGATCGACAATGCAGTAACCCTTGTAACGAACAAAATACCAGCGCCAGACAAGGAAGAGCAACGACAGGCACTGCTTCAGGCCCAGAAGAATTGCTTTGCCGTTGGGCTTACCTCGCTCGCAGATGCCGGCCTTGACAAAGAGACCGTGGATCTGATAGATGCCATGCACCAGCAGGAGGAGCTCCAGATAAGAATTTATGCCATGCTGAATCCTTCGAAAGAGAACCAGGATCATTATTTCAAAAATGGAATTTATAAAACCGACAAACTGAACGTCAGGTCATTTAAAATTTATTCTGATGGTGCCTTGGGCTCAAGGGGGGCCAGTTTATTGCATCCTTATCACGATCGGCCGGGGCACTATGGGTTTCTGCTGTCGTCGGAGCAGGAGTTTAGAGATATGGCAGCATTGCTGTACCGGCACGGTTTCCAGATGAACACGCATGCTATTGGCGACTCGGCAAACCGTTTGCTACTCGATATTTACGGTAGCCTGCTGGGAGGCAAAAACGACAAGCGCTGGCGCATAGAACATGCCCAGGTAGTTAGCCCGGCAGACCTCGCCAAGTTCGGTTCCTTTAGCATAGTACCTTCGGTGCAACCTACTCATGCCACCTCCGATATGTATTGGGCCGGAGAGAGACTTGGCCCGGAGCGCCTACAGCATGCATACTCTTATAAAGAGCTGCTGCAGCAAAATGGCTACCTGGCCTTAGGCAGCGATTTCCCGGTAGAAGACATTAACCCGGTTTTTGGTTTCCATGCTGCTGTAGCCCGACAGGATGCCAAACAATTTCCTGCAGGCGGTTTCCAGATGAACAATGCCCTTACGCGAGAGGAAGCACTTCGCGGCATGACCTTGTGGGCAGCCAAGGCGAATTTCGAGGAAAAGGAAAAAGGCAGTATAGAACCCGGTAAATTTGCAGACTTTGTTATAACTGATAGGGACTTGATGACCGTTGAACCTGCCCAAATGCGAGACTTAAAAGTGACGGTCACTTACGTAAATGGGAAACGTGTGTACCAGGCTCAGGAGTAGTGCCTGGTACAAAGCAGCTGGTTTTTTACAGCTTCACAATGCCCTGAATAGGATTCCGCTATCTGTCAACTAGAAAAAATTGCAAGACCATTATATAGTGTCGTACAACTTCGGCCTATTAACTTATCTTACCATACCCTTGGCAGTATTTATGGAGTTTTTCTTTTGGAGGCCCTTTTCATTTAAATAATTGAAGTCTATACAGCCAGCTATTATAGACTTCGGCCTAACTTATCGGAATCGGGACTTGTACCTCCATCTGTTACAGGACACAAGATTTTACTATACTCCTGTTTAAATAGACAATGTAAATAACTTTTCCCGAAAGTCGTCATCGTTTGTAAGTGCTGACTTTCTGCAACGTACAAAACTGAAATTATTTAAATGAAAAGGGTCTCCAAAAGGCTTTTTGCAGATTTTTGGTCAAGGGTTAACAGCTATTGTGCTGCTGCGGCTTTAGGTGGGGCGGGTGCGGCTACTCTTTTTCCTTTTACAAAAAACAGGAAGAAAAGCCCTATCAAAAAGAAGATACCTAAGGCGAGTACGCTGTTTCGCATGGAACCTGTTACCTGTGCAATTACCCCATAGGCCAGTGTTCCTAACACAATCGATATTTTTTCGGTAACATCGAAAAAGCTGAAAAAGGAAGCATGATCTGTGGTTGTTGCCGGAATAAACTTGGTATAGGTGGAGCGGGAAAGGGACTGAATACCACCCATAACAGAGCCTACCACTGCTGCCAGCACATAAAACTCGGTTGCTCCCTGAATAAAATAGGCTCCTACACAAATGCCTATCCAAATAACTACCGCTATTATTAGTGCACGTATATTACCAAACTTTCCTGATAAAAAAGCAAAGCCATAAGCTCCTGCAATAGCTACTAACTGAATGATCAGGATGGTTAGGATGAGGGCATCGTCGGGCAGATGCAATATTTCGATACCGAATATAGTGGCGACATACATGACCGTTTGTACCCCCATGTTATAGAAAAAGTAAGCCAGCAGAAAACGCTTTAGCATGGGCAGTTGCCTAACTTGTTGCAGCACCTTTTGCAGCTCCTTAAACCCGTTTAAAATCCAACTCCCCTGTGGCTTTCGCTGGTACACATTGCCGGGTAAATGGTAAAACGTATACTGGGCAAACCCAAACCACCAGAGGCCGGTAGTGAGGAAGGCGATGCGCGGTGGCAGGCTGGTGTTTTCAGGTGAAATGGAGAAAAGCCCGGGCTGCAGAATCATGGCCAGGTTAAAGATGAGCAGGAGTACACTGCCAATGTAGCCCATGGCAAAGCCGCGTGCGCTTAATTTATCGTACTGGTCTTCGGTGGCAATTTCGGGGAGGTAGGCATTATAGAACACAATACTGCCGCTAAACCCGATAGAGGCCAACACAAAAAGTATGACTGAGATGGTAAAGGTTTCTTTCGTGAAAAAGAAAAGTGCTGCACATGAGAGAGAGCCCAGGTAGCAGAACAGCTGCATAAACAGTTTTTTCCGGCCGCTATAGTCAGCTATGGCCGTCAGGAAAGGACTCAGCAGCGCAATAATCAGAAAGGCAGCCGACACAGCATACGAAAAAAGTACTGAACTCTGCACGCTAAACCCAAAGAAAGACACGATAGAAGTCCCATCCGGATTTTTGGCCACGGCGCTGTAATAAATCGGGAATATAGTGGATGTTATAACAAGCGAATAAACAGAGTTTGCCCAATCGTAAAAGCACCAGGCCCTTGTTATGGTTTTATCGTTCTTTTGCATGCGGGAATTTACTAAAATCAGGATTCAGTTAGAGAGACAGGATCTTGAGAGTTTAAGTGCCACTGCTGTAATTTTAATAGAAGAAGCTCCCATAATTGCTCATAAGGCACAATTTCAGCTTCTGAAAAAGTTTGGGGCTGTTTAACCGCATTTTTCAGCTTTTGAAACAGATATCTGCTTTTAACCTTACATTCAGTATAGCTAAAATTCTCGCGCAGAACTAGTAAAAGTAATTTCATGAAGATCCTTGGCCGCTCTGCTTCAATTGCAATTAAATGCTTTCCACTATACTTTCTTATCCTGTCAATATGTGACGCGGTGGCTATTGGTCCTTCCTGCTCTACTATTTTAAAAAATTCAAGAACAATAAGAGCTACATTAAAACCAACTTTATCTATACTTGACAACTTAAAGGAATCTACTTTACCTTCCTGAATTGGCAAAAGATCAGCATCGTAAACAGGGGCAACCAGATTATAGAATTTAATATTAAGTGCCCAGCGCTCTTTCATCATCTGGCTTAAGATTTCTGTTGCTTCAGACTCAAGAAACATTTGTATTAGTTTACCTGCCAATTTATAAGATCGACTGTGCATGGCTAGCAGAAAGTAATTTTCTAGGTACGATGCCCAGGACGTTGAGCCGTAAATAAAAGAAGTCTCTATTGTCTTGGCAAACGCCAAACCCTCCTGATACTTCTGAAGTTGGTGCAGTGCGTATAGTTTAACAAACTTATAATACCGCAGATCGACATTTAACTCCGAAACCTGCTTGTTTTTAACCATCATTTCCACTTCATCGGCATTACTTATAACCTCTGCAAAGTTCCCTGCGGTTTCGTGGTAGAAATTAAAGATATATTGCCAGTATCTAAAAATTTTAGCCGATCCTGTCTCTTTCCATTTTTGGTGCATCTGCTGCATCATTTCTGGCAGTTCTCTAATAATTTCAGCACGAGAAAAACCAGAATTTAATAATAAGAGTTTCGTTCTCTGAAAAGTTAAGTCTATTTCAAACTCTACATCAGAGACTAATTTATAGTGCTTTATTTTTTGCTCATATTGCTTAAAAAGCAATTCATCTCTCATAAGTCCTGCTGTGTTATAAGCATATTCATAACTTCTGAGTATCAATGCTGTATTGTCTAATTTCACAGCAAGGCCTATAGCCTGCTGCACAAACTTATGAGCAAGTTGGTGTTCTGCTAAACGTATGAGTGTTAAAACCCTATTTAATTTTAGATAACATTGCTGTTCGGCATGTGCATAAGGCAATAACTCCTTATCGTTTAAGTCTACATTATCTAAATTATTGAAAAGCTTTTTTATCAGCCTCGATTTTAACATTTTGTAACCTTTGGCATTTGCCTCATTACCATATAATGCTTGTATTGCTTCAAAATCAGTTTTTACATGACCATCTTTAACTAGTAAGTATAGTTTAGCTTCCAAGCTATTGTCCGCATAATTACACTTGTTGTATGTTGCTTTTTTTGCCCTTTTTTCTAATATTTTTATCAATCTGATTAACTCAACCATGTCAACAGTCGCTTTGGAACTTACTGTATCCGTTTATTTTTTAAAATTTCGATTACATGTTCCCATAAATGCTCATATGGTATAATCTCAATTTCAGCATAAGCGTCTCCAGGAGGTGATGTTTCTAACAGTTTCTGATAATACTTTTCTCCTTTGTATAAACATTCTTCTGCATCAAAATTTTCTACTACCGTTAGAATAAGCAATTTTAAAAAAGTTTTGCTTCTACTGCTGAACGAATCTTTTAAATGAGCCAAAATATATTTTTTGAGACTTTCAATCCGGTACATTAAAGCCTCACTATCTCCTTTTTGTAAAAAATACATGAACTGAAGTATTATAATAGCAACATTAAATCCTTGTTTATCTTTACTATACTCTGGTACAGTAGAAGCGAAAGATTGAAAATTAAAGGCACTATAATTAATTGAATTATGATTTAGAAATGTAAGATATGATTTATATAATGCCCATCGCTCCCGAGCATTTTTTGTAATCTTTTGAACCGCACGGTTTTGATGTACTTCTATAATAATTTGTTGAGCGAGTTCATACTTTCTTGCGTGCGCAGCTAGCAACAGGTAGTTTTCCATAAAAGAAAACCAGTTAGGAAAATTAGGATCAAAACTTTCTTTGTATTCTATAGCATAGCTTAAACCTGTATCATAAATTTTAGCTCTTAAATGGGCATAAACCAGGATAAATTTTTGGAACTGAGGTTCATTTCTATATTCATTTATAAGTCCTTCTTGTAACCAAACCTCCACTTGCTTTGTAAATTCGATAATCTTCTCAAAATCACCAATTAATTCATTGTACCAAATAGTGATTCTATAGTAGTATTCAAAAGTTTCGAATGTCCTTGCATGTGCCCATAACTCTTCAAGTCGTCTAAGGAGAGTAGGTATTTGGGGCAGAAAGTTTTTTCGAGTATTAACTGATTTATTTATATTTAACTTAAATTTTTGATATAAACTTTTAGCTTCCGTTTCATAAGATAGTTTATTATTATAAAAGTCAAATTCTTCTTTTATCTTCAAATAATTTGTTAAATTACCCTCTTCTACTTCAATTGCTAGTTTAGAATCTAGAACAGAAACTGTTAATTTTGTGAAGTCATATTTTTTTGAGATCGCACTAGCTTTGTTCAGTAGCTTATTTGATATATCGTATTCAGTTTGTCGAATTAACACTCCAGCCTGATAAATGTATTGCAAACACTCTTGCTCATAAATAATATAGCTTCTAAGTTTAGTTTTAGAGAAGTCAAATAGAAAAAGAATTTTAAATAACTTTTTTTTCAACCTATGTTTTAGCATTTTATATCTTACATCGTTTGTATCGGATGTAGAATATAAATCAAATACCGCTTCAGAATCAGAAGTATATTTACCTGAACGTACTCCAACAATAAGTTGACTTTCTTTGCTGTGCTCATTTTGGTGATCATGAAGATTAAATGAACCTTGTTCACAGTAAGAAGCAATATCAAGTAGTTTTCTAAGCTCCTGCATTATTTAAATAAAGTTTCATTCGATTAAATATTAAAATTATATTTTTTCTGCAATAATACCATGTTACTTTATTGTAATGTTATTCTTTTTTTATGAACTCTCATAAAACTAACTTTGAAAATAATATTTCACCTCTCTAAGTTACTTTTTAATGTTATTAAACAAAAATATGTTTTGATTATTTAACTTTATAAATGTCGTCATAATATCTTTCATATATAATACAAAATTAACCTATGTTACTTTTTATAGCAAACTTTCCTTTATAACAGCATATTTAGCCGTAAATTTGTTACAACAATCAACTACTAAAAAAGCCAAATAAAATGGAAATCATCGTTTACTTATTACTGCAATTAGGCATCCTGTTTGGTAACCCAACATCACAAAATCCAGCTTCCCCTGTTAAGAGTAATCAGATTCAGAAAACTGAGGTTAATATGATGTCAGTTCCTACTACCAACCGCGATGGTGGATCAGGCACATGGGGAGATAACGGATAATACATATTAACATACCTATTAAGTAGCTTTTTCTCTATATTGCCTTTCGTTTATAAACAAGTAAAGGCAACTAATGAAAAAAACAGCTACTCTGGTTTGTTTTCTTTTTCTTTTACTAAGCTTCTGTAGTCAGCCGCAAAGGCAGCCAGATGAGGTAAGGGTGCGCCTGTTTAATGATCCGGAAAACTTAAATCCGATTAATTACCAGAATAGCAGTGCTCTTCAAATCATCAATCTGCTTTTTCAGAGCCTTCTGACAGTGGACTTAGAAGACAATGGGCTAAAACCATTATTAGCCGAAGAATTACCGGTAATTGAACAGGGTGACACTACTACACTGTTCAATTACAAAATAAGGGAAGAAGCAGAATGGGCAGATGGCAGTCCGGTAACAGCAACTGATGTTGCTTTTACATTGAAAGTCATGATGGCTCCCTTAGTGAATAATGAACAAATAAAATCGCAAATAGAGTTTGTCCGGGACTTTATTCACGATAAAACAGATCCAAAAAGATTTACGCTAGTTTGTAGGAGCTTCTCTCCTGAAATGGAGCTCCTGACAGGCGATTTCTTTATCCTGCCAGAGTACCTCTTCGATCCTGACCGGCTATTGAAACATTTTTCGATACAGGAACTTGTAGAGGCTGCGCCAGAACTTGAAAACAACAAAAACTTAATAGCATTTGCCGGGCAGTTCAACAACGTAAAGTTTGCCCGCGACAAAGATGTATTGAAAGGCAGCGCCGGGTATGAACTCGAGAACTGGACAACCGGGCAGTATGTTGTTTTAAAGCGTAAAGAGAACTGGTGGGGAGCGCATGCAGCTGCTGCCACAACCTATCTGACAGCTTTTCCGGAGCAGATTAATTTCCAGATAATACCAGACAATACTACAGCCTTGCTTGCCCTAAAAAACAAGCAATTGGATGTATTGAGCAATATACCTGCCGCTGATTTTGACTTACTGAAAAAAGACGCTGCTTTTACGCAAGATTATGCCCTTGCAGCACCTGATAGTTATGAGTTTAACTATGTAGCACTAAACACACGCCACCCTAAACTTAACAACAGATACACCAGGCTGGCGCTGGCTCATTTGCTGGATGTTGAAAGTTTGATAAAAGTTACCCTCACCAATTATGGCACCCGCACCGTTGGGCCTGTACCTCCTGCAGCAGAGCCGTTTTACAACGCAGGCCTTACCCCCTACCCGTACAGCCAGGCTAAAGCCGAAAATCTTTTAAAAGAAGGAGGCTGGAGGCATGAAGACAATGGCTGGTATAAAACAGTTGAAGGGAAAAAAGAAAGACTTACACTGGAAGTCAATTACAGGGCAGGAAATACAGTTTTCGAAAATTCATCGCTTATTTTTCAGCAACATGCTGCCAAACTAGACATACCGGTTGTTGTGCAAGCCTTAGAAAGTAGTCTTTCTAAGCAAAAGTCGCAAAATCATGAGTTCGAAATGACTTTTCGCTCCCTCAGCGGAAACCCTTTCATCTTTAACTTCAAGCCTTTTTTCCATACGAGCTTTTCAGCTCAGGGAGGCAGCAATATTACAGGCTTTGGCACCCCCGAAACCGATGCTCTGCTCGATGCTATTAACGCAGCCCAAACTGAAAGAGAAAAGGCTCGTTTGCTAAAAGAACTACAACGCATCCTCCACGAAGAAGCAGCCATTATTCCGCTTTATTACCTGAAAGAGCGCATTGCTGTTCATAAACGTTTTGCCAATACCAAAATTTCAGGGCTTAAACCTAACTACGATGTGAGCGCATTTACTCTAAAAGATTAAATTGCGTTATGGTAGCGTTATTGTTCAAGCGTCTGTTTCATGGGTTAGTTGCACTTTGGCTTATCGCAACGCTGGTTTTTCTGCTGAGCAGGTTGTTGCCGGGTAGTTCTGGGTCAGAGAATATTCTGTTGGCCAACGATACGTTTTATACCGGGAGTTCCAGCAGCAGCAGGGAACTTGCGTACCGAGCCTATCTGCGCAGAACAGGCCTCGACAAGCCAACTTTTTACTTCACTATTGGCACAAGTGTGGAACCAGACACGCTGCATACTATCTATCCTGAAGCTGACAGACTTTTACTACAGAAACTAGCCTGGCAATTCGGAAGCTGGCCAGATGTTGTTAAATTCTTTACAGCCTACAAAGCGCTACATCAGAACCTGACACAACTTCAGGAACCCAAACTGCTGGCCCACTTACAGTCACTGCACCGCTCTGTAGACCCGGATGTACTACTGCCAGCTTCGCAAAGACTTCGGAAAATCCTGAACGGGCAGCACGGGAGTGTAGAGTTGGAGCAGGCCACAAGAAAGCTCATAACCAAGCAGCAACCTTACAATGCATTACTCCCGCAGATCAGGTGGCATGGCAGTCAAAACCAATACCACCAATGGCTAACAGAAGCTGTACAAGGTAATCTGGGAAATTCGTACCGCGATAGTGGAGCTGTTACAGGCCATATTGGGCAGGCCATAAGTACCACCTGGTGGATTCTACTACTAAGCATGACCCTTACAACCCTGCTTGCCGTGGAACTCAGCATTTTATTTGTTAGAAAACGCGGCGCAAAATGGCGCAGAGCTATATTACCATTTCTTTTTTTTACTGATAGAATACCGCTGTTCATATTGGCATTGCTCCTGCTGATTCTTTTTGCAAGTCCTGATTTTCTGCAATTATTCCCGGTGTATGGTATGGGTACCTACATCCCGACTGGGCAAACCTGGCTGCAGAACGCTCTCAATATGCTCCCTTTTATGGTATTACCAATTATTTGCCTGGTATTGGTAAATCTACCCTACGTCACGAATCAATTTTACAGTTCGCTGGCCGATGTTTCGGAGGCAGATTATATAAGAACTGCGAAAGCAAAAGGTTTGTCAGAAGGTAAAATTATAAGGCAGCATATGCTCCGAAACGCGCTCTTTCCTATTATTACACTCCTCTCCGATTTTTTACCCACACTTGTTGCAGGCGTTGTCGTTATCGAAACCATATTCGCAATTCCGGGTGTTGGCAGACTGCTGATAGAGTCGGTGCTGGCTCGCGATTACCCTGTTTTGGTTGGTGTTGTGCTGGTGGTGGCTCTGTTTAAAGTAATGTCTCATTTTATTTCGGACCTTTTGTATGGGCTGGCTGACCCTCGAATTCGCCAGATAACCTGATGCAGGCGTTATACAACGACATAAAACAGTTGTGGAGGCAGAAAATTGCTTTTAGAGTAGCCTTATGTTACCTGGCAGGTTTCACCTTACTGGCTGTACTGTTACCCTGGCTTCCTTTGCGCTACATGCCAAACGATATTAACCTCGACAAGGTGTACGCAGCGCCTTGTATGGGTGGCAGCAACTCGAATTGGTTCGGTACCGATGCACTCGGCCGCGATGTCTTTGCTAATACCCTATTTGGAGCGCGCACGGCTATTTTAATCAGTTTTCCAGTGGCCAGCTTCACTGCCCTGCTTGGTTTAGTGCTAGGTACCACGGCAGGTTTTTTTGGCGATAGTGGTTTTAAAACGAAGCGAGTTCATGTAATCGTATCAGTTATTGCTGCCGTCTTCTTAGTTTATTTAGGACTTTATGTACCAATTAAGGCAAGAGTCCTCCTTCCCTCCAACACCAGCCTTATCTATTACAGTGTAGCTTCTCTTATACTTGTATTTGTGGTACTATGGGGTTTGGCCAGATTACTTTGGGTCAGGTTTGCTTGGTTTCATAAACCAATTGCCTTGCCAGTCGATCAAATCATATTACGCATAATCGAAACATTAACCAGCGTGCCAAGGCTCATTTTTATTTTGGTGCTGGCTTCCTTTTTACCTCCTACCGTGCCGATGCTGGCTATCCTTCTGGCCTTAACCTACTGGACAGGAATTGCACGCCTGGCACGCGCAGAAATGCTAAAAATCAAAAACCTCCCCTACTTTGAATCTGCCCGAAGCATAGGAGTAACTCAAAGTGCCATGGTTTTCAGGCACGCACTACCAAACATGCTGGGCCCTCTCCTTATTTCTTTTACTTTTGCCTTGGCAAGCCTGCTAACATTTGAGTCTACACTTTCTTTCCTAGGTATTGGAATACCAAATACTCTTCCTAGCTGGGGCAGAACCATTGCAGGCATCAGGCATAATGCAGCAGCATGGTGGTTATTGGCGTTTCCCGGTACTTTCTTGTTAGCTACTGTTATGGCGCTTCAGGTTACGAATTATTATATTTTGGCCATAATTCAGGCTAGAAAAAAGTAATTAATGTTACTTTTATATATTTATTTTTTACAATATTCATAATAAATAAATAAAATATCTATCATTTTGTTAATTATTTATAGTATTAGTGCAATTGTTAAAACTATAATCTAATTTCTGACCTTGCCTCTTCTCCTAGTATTAGTGTTACTTTTACACTAATTTATTCCTCGTTTAGGATTCTTATATGCAGTATACTTGTGTTATAGAAGTACCTAACCACACCCCTATGAATCAGAACTTACTCTTAAGAAATGCGCACGGGCACGAGAGCCTGAATTGCCATTCCAGCCACTCAACCAGGCATTGGAACTTAGAAAACGAGACAATAGGCCATACTACCATTGATGGTGTTGTAGTAACTTATATGGCTTGCGAGCAGGCGGTCACTAACGGTTCTGGAATTTTCGTTGGAGAATATTTTGTTGGGATAACAGATACGTCCTGTTCATTAAATCATATGCCGATGCTTCTTTATTAAGCAGGCTTAATCCTGCTCGTAACCCGGGTAGTAAAGCAACACCTTTAGATTGTTGGTGTTTTTAGGATAGTTTATAATACCCTGTAGAAAAACTACAGGGTATTATTTTTTTAGATAATCTGAAATGAGTAATTAAATCAAGTTGCCTCAATTACCCTTGAAGCTAAAATGCAAAAAAGCCTTCTGGAGGCTTTTTTCATTTAAATAATTTCTACAGTCTTATCAGGAACACAGCTATGGAACGGTGCCCCCATAGAGTCAGGCTGCAAATGAGGCACCTGTTGAGCCAAAGCTTTTCAAGCACGACATGGCAACCTGCTAATGGTTTTTAATTGGTTCAAGAATTTTAAACAGAAAGCATTTCCACTGCTTTAATAAGATCCTGGCTTATTTCTTTCTTTTTCGTAATGGTTTCCTCGAAAGGCGTGTACACCAGGCTCGAGTTAATAGTGCCTGCCATCACGTTTTTTTGACCATCTATCAAACCTTTCACACAGGCAATGCCCAGCCTGCTGGCCAGCATCCGGTCGAATACTGTGGGAGGACCACCGCGCTGTACGTGACCCAGTATCGTTACCCGCGCATCCATATCAGGGAGTACTTCCATTACCTTTGTGGCAACTTTCATGGCTCCGCCTTCTATCTCACCTTCTGCAATAATTATAATAGAAGAAGTTTTAGAACGTCCCCAACCTGCTCTAATCGTATCTATGATGCTTTCTACCGTGGTTACGGCTTCCGGAATCATGGCTATTTCGGCACCACCGCCTATGGCGCAGGGTATGGCAATATAACCTGAGTCGCGACCCATTACCTCTACAAAGAACACCCGCTCATGGCTGTCGGCAGTGTCTCTGATTTTATCAATAGCTTCCAGAGCAGTGTTAACTGCAGTGTCGTAACCAATGGTGTAATCGGTGCCGTAAAGGTCGTTATCTATGGTTCCGGGGGCTCCTACAGTCGGTATACCAAACTCTTCGTAGAACAACTTAGCTCCTGTAAAGGTACCGTTCCCTCCAATGGCAACAAGTCCTTCAATACCAAACTGCTGCAGCTGGTCGTAAGCTCGCTGTCGCCCTTCTTTGGTCATGAACTCTTTGCTTCTGGCAGATTTTAAAATAGTACCGCCTTTCTGAATAATGTTGCTGACCGAAGATGAGTCCATTTTAAAGATCTCCCCGTTAATCATACCGTTGTAGCCGCGCTTGATGCCGTAAACCTCCAGGCCGTAATAAACAGCAGCCCGAACAGCAGCCCTAACGCAGGCATTCATACCAGGGGCATCTCCGCCAGATGTATATACTCCTATTCTTTTCATATTTAAAAATATTTTAACACGGCCAGTTACTGTTTAAGCTTGCCTGAATTTTAATAGTTTACCTGGGAATATTGGCAAATTATAAACACGTAAAATTCAAGCAAGCTTCAGTAAAAGCCTTGTTAGTAGGCATTAATTTTAAGGCTGCATTAGCCAATGCGCACGATCAGGTCGGCGGCACGCTGCGAGTAACCGGCCTCGTTGTCGTACCAGCCCACTACCTTCACCAGCGTAC
>NZ_VRTY01000123.1 GCF_008017455.1 Pontibacter qinzhouensis
AGGAGGTAGGGAACAGCATGACCTCCTTCTCGTCGCCGAGCAGGTTGCGGAGGTCGGTATAAAAGTAAGCGGCCTCCTCTCTGTCGTGCAGCACAAAGAGTTGGTGCTGTTTGTTTATGGTATATACCGCAGAGGCCAGTACCGCATCGAGGCTACCGGTAAGGCCCTTGAGTTGCAAGCGGTAAGCCTTGTTCTCCTTCAGGCGGTCGGCAATGGTTTGCACCACACTGTCGAGACGGTACAGCTCTAAAAAATCTTTAACTTTCAACGTGTTATTTTTTAAGACACAAGACGTAAGACACAGGACGTAAGACAAAAATAGTCTGGCTGTGCCACAGCTGGTTAGACTGCCAGGTCTTTCTGGTTCTACTCTGCAAAGATACTATATCTTACTGGTTTATCAGAACTGGCAGCAGCAGGAGAAGGTTGCGGAGGAGGTAAAACTGTTTCTATAAAAGTAAAGAAAGGAGAATGATTGGAGATTACCCCCCATACCGCCAGTTTAGGCGCAGCAGGAAATTTGAGTTTAGTTCTATGGGGTGGTTGTGCTGTTGCCAGAACTGGTAAGTTGTATTGTTGCTATTGCGTTTCCCGGCTCGCTCAAACATCCAAAGCATCCACTCCCGACGGCTTTCCTGCGGGTTCTCAGCTATCTCTTTAATAATCGTTTTAGCTGTGTGCTTTTTCATATCCCGAATAATGCTGCTCTGGGTTTGTTCCTGCGAACGAATTATCAGGTGAATGTGGTTTGACATAATGCACCAGGCATTACCTCCAGCCCTTTATGCCTGATACAGTAATTGATGCTGTCCACCATCATATCTTTATAAACAGGCCTTGTAAAAACATCAATCCAGTTTATAATTGCAAAAGATATAAAGTGAATTTGGTCCAGGTCCCTGATTCTGTAATTTCGGCTCATGGTAAAATAAATTGTTACTGTTTTATTTTACGCCGATAGGCAGGTAACGATTTTCCTATCCGAAACTCTTCACAAAGGTGATCTTCAGGGGTTATTTACAAATACTATAATCTGAGAGGGGAGTTGTTTACGTAAGTAAGGGTGCTTTGCATATGTGTAGCACCAGTAAACTAGCTCGAAGAGTACATGTCCGGTACAAAAACAAAATACTTTCTGACAGATGTTTTCTATGCCATAAAAGATCTTTTTCTGTTAATAAAAAAGAATAAGTACTCTTTTCTACGGTCGGTGGTGCTTTTTTTAACTATTACGGTGGTATATCACTTGTTTACAGACGCTTCTTATACTGTTTCAGCTACGCTTGCCATCCCTGCTGAAACACAATTCGCCCGGAACCTGGGCTCGGCTTCAGCTCCAACTGCCATAGAGTTTACCTCGCAGACTGCCATAAAAAGGGCTGTGGAGTCGCAGGGGCTTCATGTGCGTTACTTCACCAAAAATGTACTAAGGCAAAAGGAGGTATACGGTGCTGATGTGCCTGTAATCGTAAAGCTGGTGGAGCAGCATCAGAAGCAGGCAGTCCCAAATCTTGAGGTCGAAATTACAGATACGGCTACCTTTGTACTCCACGAAAATGGTCAGGCACATACTTACCGTTTTGGTGAGGTTATTCGCAGGCTCTATGCCACTTTTGTGGTTTCGCCCAACCAGGGGAGCAACCGTGCGCAGCAGAAAGTAATGGTATTGTGGCAAGATGCTGATGTGGTAGCCGCAGCCTATGCTGCTAAGCTAAGATTTGGGCCTGTGCCGGAAAAACCAACAGAATATAAGGTAGCCATTACAGATGCGTTCTGGCAGCGTGGCGTTGATTTTCTGTATGCACTGGTTAAGGCTGGTGCCACCGCACAGGTGCAACACCAGAATGCAGAGAAGCTGACAGCGGCTTTTCTGAGCAGCAAACTCGACAGTCTAAAGCAGGAGCTGGCGCAGCTCGAGACACTGGAGCAGCAGGCTAAGCACACAGAACAACCCGCTGCCCCTGTGGCCAGAGTAAAATCGCAACAGCAAAAAGCTATAGAAGCCATCGAGCCTTATGTGCACAAGCCTGTGCATCTGTTTACGCTTATACCTGATAATTTCGAGTTAGGCAACCAGCACCTGCAAAGGCTGGTGCTGCAATACAACCAGACACAAATAAGCAAGCAGGCGCTGCTGCAGCATTTTAAGCAGGAAGACCAGCTTGTGCAGGATGCTGACCAGGAGTTAAGGGAGCTGCAGCAAACCATGATCTCGGAGATTGAAGGTATGCAGGTGGTTTCGAAGTCTGATTCTGCTGCAGGTAATTTGGCAAGTGTACAAGATAAGAGGCTGGTGAAAAAAACCGAATACCGTTACTTTCTTCAACGCAAAAACGAGCTGAAAACCGCCCCAGAAGCTGCTACAGAACCTCCTGCTTTCAAGCAAAAGCCAGAAGAACATATCACCTCCGACAATCACTACAGCTGCTACCTTCTGGCATTTGTACTAGGCATGGCAATGCCTGTTTTCCTGATCAGGGTGCTGCACTGGTAACAACAAAATGACATGCGCCTAAGCCCGCAATCCGACCCTGAAGCGATTTCGTAAGTATGTACTTTCAGCATTTTAAGAGTGAAATTTCATAAACGAATTATAATGAAAAGAAAAAGCTACTTACTGCCAGTGTTGGTCATTGGCGGCCTTTTTACGCTGTCAGGTTATGCTTACAAGGGAGCTGTGTCTAATTCCTCTTCTCCTTCTCCGCAAGCCTTAGCCATGTCTCAGCCTTTAGCAACCACCGAACCCGAAACAGCAACAGCATCTGCTTCTGCTGCCATTACCGATGTTGCTGCACTGGAAGCACCGGATGTTCAGTTCGATTTCGACAGGGCCTCCATTCGACCGGAAGCGCACCCTGAACTACAGCGCGTTGCCAAACTCATGCAGGAAAACAACGCCAGCCTTAAAGTAGGAGGTCATGCCGATAATGTTGGCGAATACGTCTATAACTGGCATTTATCTAAGGCCAGAGCCGATGCTGTAAAAGCTTATCTGGTAGCCAATGGTGCCGATGCAACTCGCATTGCTGCCACCGAGTACGGCGACACCACACCCAAAGTACCGAATAGCACAGACGAGAACAGGCAGATAAACAGGAGAGTAGAGATTGAATTCTACTAACCAATTATGCTAATGAAAACAGCCTTCCAAAGGTAAAATGGCTTACTTAACGCCAAGGGTCAGCACACTACTCGTATTTTATTTACAAACAATCCTTGGCATAAAACAAGCTAAAAATCCTTTGGAAGGCTATTTCTATTAGAATAATTTACTGATGTTACGCACTAAGGATATTCAATTAAATTTTATAATCCGAACCCAACAAATTAATTTGCTGGCGCTGTAGCTGAGGCTCGTAGTGCAAATCCCAGTTCTTGGGCATTGCTAATACAGGGCCCCTTCCCCAGCCTTGAGCGCTAAGACTTCTACAATGCAACAGTAAAGCCCAAAGGCACCGGATGAAGCTGTTACCAAATGTATTAGAACCAACTTAAAAGTGCCACATACTAGAAGGTGCGTAAAATCAGTAATTTAGTAGCTTCTTATAAACCCCAAACCACCAGTTACAGCTTCGGATTAGAGGACGTTAAAAAACTTTACTCCTGCGCATCGAAGGGAATAAAGCGGCCATTTTTTAGAACATATAGGGTGGTTCGGTTTTCATCCAGTACCGATATGCCATCGGTTGGCAGCGTCGTTTTTCTGTTGTTGCGAGTATCCTGCACCACCGAGTCTTTTGGGGCAAGTTGCAATTGGTATACACTGTACCATTGGTCCTGCAGTTGCCGCGCCGGGTAAGAGGCTACTTTTACCTGGCGGGCTTTAGTGTTATAATCCAGAAAAGCCAGCACCTGAATAGAGTCGTTCTGCAGTACCTGCACCGCATAGTCAGGGGAATTGTTGCCGTCGAAGTTGCCTTTCAGGTAAATCGGGTTTCCTACCTGTGCAGTTCTGTTGCGGAGGGTCTGGTCTGGTAGCTTTGCCAGTTTTGCCTGTGGCCGGTGCTGCTGTAGCAGGTTGGTAAGGGTATCGGGTACAGGAAACAGGATGTTGCCTTCTGTGGTAGCTTTTGCCACACTGTCTACAGAGGCTTTTGTGCCGGCGTCTACCTGCTCATCTATCAGTTCATCGGAGGCGGCGCGGTTGTAGTTGCCGTCTGCGGAGTCGGAGCCGCAGGCTGTTAGGCCCAGCAGGGCTGCGAACAGGAAGTAGGGGAGTTTCATGGTTACATGGCTTAGTGGTAGTACCCTTGCTTACCTGTTAGCTTCCTGTAAAGTTGTTTTCCGGAATAAAAATGGTGGCTGTCGTTTTTGCTGCGCTTACAGGCCAAAAGAGCTAAAAAAGAAGCGGCCCCAGAATTGCTTCTGAGGCCGCTTTTGCTGTAGGGGGAGGAATCGAACCTCCACGGAGTAGTTAGGCAAAAATCTTTGTACTGTGTAGTTTAGGTCAAGTTGCTTTATCCCGGTTTCTCCACCCCCGAGAGAGGAGGGCTTGTCTGCCAGTTTCAACACCCTACATTGTATGTTGATGATGTAAAGGTAAAGTAAAGATTTCTTACTTGCAAATAATTTAACGAAAACTTAATAAAATTTATTTTTTGTTAACATTAAGACGAAATGTTTGAAATATGTGTAATTGTTTGCTTCTGTATAACTAAGATAGTTTTCTAATTTTAATCTGGCCAAGTCGCTTACTCACATACCCTATCCCAAAAATGCCAGGAAAAGCGTTGGAAGGCCGTTTTCATTCGAATAATTCGGGTTATGTGCTGATCCTCAAATCGAAGATATGGAAATGGCAGGATCGGGAAATTTTATATGGGCAAGTAGGAGGATGAGTGAATATTTTTTTCTCTTACCACATTATTTTAGACAGGGGTTATAGGGCCGAAAGTGCTGTAGCTGCAGGGCTCTTTCTGGTAAAATCCAGATGTGGCTTCCTCCCAAAAAATATTTACTGAAATCTACGTATGTAACTGTATTTGTCAGAAATAGTAAGTGCTTTGTAAAAGCTGTAGAGGTGCATGGCCCATAAAATTAATTTCGATAGAATTAATCGCTATTCCTTTTCAGAAGTGGTGGCTTCTGTAAAAGACTTCTGTGCTGTTTTTGTTCAGAGCAAATACTCTTTTATGCGGGCTGTGGGCCTGAGCTTGTTTGTGGTGTTTGTGTATCATGTGCTTTCATCGCCTGAGTACACTGTCTCCAGCACAATTTACCTGCAGCATAAGGAGCAGGAAACCCCGGCTTTTAAGGCATCATCGGTTAGTGCCACCACAGAGAGTGCGGAACCTGTAAGCCTCGATGTAAACGCTCTGCAGCTTAAAGGGGCGGTGCGTAAAGCCATTGCAGACCTGAACCTGAACGTACATTATTTTGCGCCTAAGTGGCTTGGCAAAAAAGAAATTTATAAACAGAACACACCTGTACTTGTTACCCTGATCTCCTACAGCCCCAGAATTTCGCAGCATACCCTATCTGTTAAAATTGTAGATGATAAAACCTTTGTACTGAAAGAAGAAGGCCAGATAAAGGCTTACCTGTTCGACCAGCTTATTCAGAAACCCTACGGTACGTTTAAGGTAGCGCGAGGCCCTGCATTTAAGAACCAGGAACAGGAAGTGCTGGTAACTTTCAGCGACCTGAACCTGCTGGCAGAGGAGTACACCGAGCGCCTTACATTTAAGCGCAAGCACCTGCACCAGGACCTGCTAACCATTAGCCTGAAAGACGAAATTCCGGAGCGGGGTATCGATTTCATTAAAAGGATGAATGCCGTGTATGCCGAGGGCTATGATGTGGAAAAAGACTCGTACAAGGCCGCCATAGGAGCTGTTTACAGCAACCTCGACAGCATCAGGCTGGAGATTGCCCGCCTGGATATTATGCTGGAAGGCTACCACCAGATGCTGAGCGAGCGAGGAGAGCCGGTGCAGTCCGAATTGCCAGCGCCAGCAGCACCTGCCATTGCCAAAGCCGACAACCTGGCCCAGTTGCAGGCACTCCAAACACTTGCGCCTTATGTGCAGAACCCGGTAACCCAGATTACCATTATTCCTGAAAACCTGGCGCTTTCGGATGCCCTGCTCCAGAACCTCATAAAAGATTTTAACCAGGAGCAGCTCGATAAGCTGGACCTGCTGCGCACCAAGCCGGAAGATAGTCCGCCGGTTCTCCAGAGCAACAAGCAGCTGTCAGCAATACAACAGGCCATTGTGCAGCGAATGGGTGGTATGCAGCAACATGTGGCAACACAGCAGCAGCAACCTGTGGAGCAGCCGCTGGAGCACCATGTGCTCCGGGTGCCAGCCACCGAGGCAGAGTTTGCTGCTTTGCAGGAAGAGCGGCAAACAAAGAAAACACAGTACAATTATTTGCTGGAACGGAGGGAGGAACTGAGCCAGTTGCTCTCCGCATCAAAATACAAGCTCCTTACCATCCATAAACCGGAAGAAAATGTAAAGGCTAAATCTTATGTTAAGAACTACTTCCTGGCCATTCTGTTCGGCCTCGCCATGCCTTTGTTCCTGATAAAGGTTTTGAAATGGTAGTGTACTTGCTGCCAGATTATTCGAATGAAAACAGCCTTCTGAAGGTTTTTGCCGGTGCAGGCTTCAAGGGCTAAAATGCCTGATGCAGGTAAAAGTCAGAAGTTTTTCCCATTCACTCACTCAAAATTTCTCCTGCCACAACTGCTTAAACTGTTGAGCTAAGTAAGTCGGTGGCAGGCGCACTGGCTGTAACGGTAGCAGCCGCTTTTTCTAACGATTTCAGGAGTTCTTCCAGGTCTATTGGTTTACTGATGTAGTCGTTCATGCCAGCTGCCAGGCATGCCTGCACATCTTCTTTCATGGCATTGGCAGTGGTGGCTATAATGTAGGGCTGAGGAGCATCTGTCTGCTGCCTTATTTCGCGGGTGGCTGCCAATCCGTCCATTTCAGGCATCTGTACATCCATCAAAATAACGTCGTACTGTTTCTGAGCGAGTGCCTCCAGTACCTGCAGGCCGTTTTCTACCAGATCGGCGGTGTAGCCTAGTTTTTCCAGCACCATTTGTGCCAGCATCTGGTTAATCGGGTAGTCTTCTGCCACCAGAATCCGGAGTGGGTAGTCTTGTGCAAAGTGCTCCGATAGTTTATTCTTTTCCGGTTCCTGCTTTTCTGTTCTTTGCTGCTGCTTAAGGCAGTTGGTGAGCTGCTTGTATAGCTGCTGATGTTTAACTGGCTTGGTAAGGGTGCAGTAAAACAGATCTTTATGCGTAGCTGTAATACTGTCTCCGATAGAGCTTAGCAAAATAATGGGCAGGTTCGGGTGCAGCTTCTTAACTTTTTGGGCAAGCTCCACGCCGTCGGTTTCTGGCATGTGCATGTCGCTAATTATAATATCGTACTTCTGTTTTTTTAGAAGCAGGAGCGCCTCTTGTGCGCTTCCGGCCAGCGATGGCAGAAAACGCCACTGCGTGAGCTGTGCTTTTAAAATGCCTCTGTTCGTGTTGTTATCGTCTACTACCAGTATGCGCTTGCCTTTCAGTTCTGCCGTGTTCAGGTGCACATAGGTCTGAATTGCCTGCGTGCTTGGTTCTGCCAGCATCGTAAACCTGAAACAGGTGCCTTTGCCGGGTGTGCTCTCCACGCTAATGCTGCCGCCCATAAGATCAACCAGGCGCTTGCTAATGGCCAGGCCAAGGCCTGTGCCGCCATACTTGCGGGTGGTAGAAGAGTCTACCTGCGTAAAGGCTTTAAACAGGTGTGCCGCTTTGTCTGGCGGTATGCCAATGCCTGTGTCGCGTACCTCGAAGGTTAACTCTGCCAGGTTGTTGTCGTGCAGGTGGCATTGCGTAACTCCTACAACTATTTCGCCTTCCGAAGTAAATTTTAGAGCGTTGCCTACCAGGTTTATCAGTATCTGCTTCAGGCGCACACTATCCCCGATAATCTGTGCCGGAATGTTGTAAGACAGCTGGTACATCAGGTCCAGGTTCTGCTGAGCGGCTTTGTTGGCAAACAAGTCAAGTACTTCTTCTATGGCTTCGCGCAGGTCGAAGGGCTCCTGCTCCAGCTCCAGGTTACCAGACTCGATTTTAGAAAAATCAAGTATGTTGTCGATAACTGCCAGCAGGCTTTTACCCGAGCTTCTTATTATTTCGGTGTAGTTACGTTGCTCACTATTAAGCCTGGTTTCCGATAACAGCGAAGTCATGCCGATTACGCCATTCAGAGGAGTTCTGATCTCGTGGCTCATGGTAGCCAGAAACGTGCTTTTTGCCTGGTTTGCCTTCTCAGCCTCCTGCCTGGCCAGCTCTGCTTCCTCCCTTGCCTGGTGCTCATGTGTTTGCTGCAGGTGGAGTTGCGTGTTCAGCTCCAGCAACCGGATGGTGTAGTCTTTGAGCTCCGCTGCCTGTGTTTGCAGGGCTTCTTTTTGCGACATAACTTCTGAGGTGCGCGCTTTTACCTGTTTCTCCAGTTCGGTTTTCTGTTTGTTGATGGCCCGAACGCGGTACCAGTACAGACCAATGCCACTGCCCAAAAAACTGAGCACAACCAAAGACCTGAACCACCACGTTGCCCAGTAAGGAGGCGTAATAATTAGTTTTACCTCATCGCCTGTCTCGTTCCAGATGCCATCGTTGTTCGAGGCTTTTACCCGGAACACATACTCGCCGGGGTCGAGGTTGGTATAATATGCCTTTCGTTCTGGTCCTGCATGAATCCAGTCTTTATCGAACCCTTCCAGCATGTAGGCATACTGGTTCTTTCTGCTCCTGATGTAATTGATAGCCACAAACCCAAACGACAGCACCGAATGTTTATAAGAGAGCTTTATTTCGTTTGCAGTGCTGATAGCGTTTTTCAGCGGAGAGTCTTCTGTGCCAATTGCTACCTCTTTATTAAATATCTGGAAGTCGGTTATGTAAACGGCAGGTGCCTTTTTGTTGTAGATAAAATTTTTTGGGTTAAAGATGTTAAAGCCGTTCATGCCTCCGAACAGTAGCTCGCCAGACCGGAGTTTGTAAGCTGCACGCACCTGAAACTCGTTTAGCTGCAGGCCGTCTTCAGCCGTAAAGTTTCGGAAAGAGCCTTTCGCTGCGTTAAAGCACGAGAGGCCGTTGTTAGTGCCTAGCCAAAGATTACCGTTATCATCTTCCTGAATGCTGTTTATGGCATTACTTGGCAAACCGGCTTTCTCTGAAAAGCTCCTGAATGTGGCTGTTTTCTGCTGAAGCAGATTCAGGCCGTTTTTGGTGCCAACCCAGATGTTCTGCTGCCGGTCTTCATAAATACTGGTAATAATGTTGTTGCTGATGCTTTCCGGCTTTGCAGGGTCATGTTTAAAAGCCTTAAACACATTCAGCCTTTTATTGAGCTTGTAGAGGCCTTCGGAGGTCGTACCGACCCATAGGTTGTCCTGCTTGTCGATGTAAAAGCTGTTAATGCCAGCGGTCGGTATTTCTTTCCCCTTCCAGGTATAGGGGGCAAAGGTGCGGGTTTCTGTATCGAATATGAAAATGCCTGTGTTCAGGGTGGCTGCAAATAGTTCTCCTTTGCTGTTTTGCTGCATATACCACACATCTCTGAGCAAAATGGTATCTTGTGTTACAGGGTTGAAACCTTGAAATTGCTCGTACGTTTTGGTGTTGCGGTTGTAGCTAAAAATGCCGGCATCAAAAGTGCCTACCCAAAAGTTGTTTTGGCTGTCTTCCAGAAAAGAGGTAATGGTGCCCAGCCATTTGCCTGCCTGCGTAAACTGGTGGTGCCGAAACGTGTTTGTTTTACGGTCGAACTGGTCGAAGCCATTGCGCAGGCCAACCCAGATGTTATCTCTTTTATCCTGGTAAAAGGAGAAGACTTCTTTGGAACCCAGGCCATTAGGTTTGCCAGGGTTAAAGGCAAAATGTTTAAAGTTATTGGGGTACGCTTCTTTTATAGTGATGCCAGCTATACTGCCGAGCCAAATGTTGCCGGTGGGGTCGGCGTAAATGGTGTTAAGCCCGTTGTCGAGCAGGGAGCTGTTAACAAAAGAGTCGTGCTGGTAATTATTGAATGTGTCGGTTCTTTTGTTCAGCACACTTAAGCCGTAGTTGGTAGCCACCCAAATGCGCCCGTCTTTGGCCTGGCAAATTCCTGGTACATAGTCTGCTAACAGCGATGGGTTGCCACTGGCCTGGTGCCTGTATACTTTAAAAGAGTTTGATTGAGGCATAAACCTGTTCATGCCTCCAAAGGCAGTGCCTACCCAAACTTCACCTTCTCTATCAATAAAAATTTTACGGATGGAATTGGTGCTCAGGCTACCCGGTTGTTTTGGGTCGTGCCTGTAATGCGTGTACGTTTTACGGTCTTTGCTGATAACACTAATGCCGTGCTCCGTGCCAACCCACATATTGCCTGCTTTGTCTTCTTCCAGGGCTCTTATAACGTTGCTTATGGGGCTGTTCAGGTTCTGAGGAGAGTGCAGGAGGCGTGTAAATTTTTTTGTGCCGGGGTCAAAAATGTTCAGGCCACCGTTGTCGGTCCCGATCCAGATAAGGCCTTTCTGATCTTCGGTGATGGAGGTGATGCGGTCGTCGCTGAGGCTGTTTGGGTCTTGAGGGTCGTGCTTGTAAACCGTGAAATTATTCATTTTCTGGTTATACACATTCAGGCCTCCGTTGTCTGTGCCAATATAAAGCGTTCCTTTTCTGTCGAGGTACAGCTTTATGATGGCATTGGTACTCAGGCTCTCTTTTTCGAGCGGGTTGTTGCGGTATACTTTAATTTTATAGCCATCGTACTTGTTCAGGCCATCGGAGGTGCCGATCCAGGTAAAGCCGTTCTGGTCCTGCACAATAGTTCTGACAAAGCTCTGCGATAAGCCACTTTTGGTAGTAAGGTGCCTGAAAGAAATATCTGCCTGCTGTGCCCAGCTTGCCACTGCAAAAAGCAGCAGTAGGAGGAGTATGTAAAGTTTCTTCATGCGGGTTACTACTTGTTTTAGCCTGTTGTGCGTTAGGTTTTACAGTTCTTCTGCCACTCAACGAAGGCTTGAACACTTAAATTTTCTAAACAATTCCGGGTATGTAAAACTAATGAAAGCTTAGGTGGCTTTACAAAAGTAAAAATCATATGAGCAACAACACCATATGACCTGCGCTTTCAAATATTTAAATTTAAGTTGATTTTCTGGGGCGGTAGTAGAAAAGGATGCAGAGTAAGTTTTTTCTGCATCAGCAGAAAATGAGCAGGAACAGTTAAGTTTATGCCAATTCTTTTTATTATTCTATTAAGGTGCCGACAAATGTAGCAAAATAACCTGATGTTTTAGTTGTTTAGGAAGATTATTATTTGCCTTACTAAAGATGTAGTGCTATTCTTTGTTCTGCCGCAAACTCTTGCATCACATCAGGCAGACCCTTGGCAACATTCTGTTAAAAAACCTTTTGGAGGTTATTTTCATTCGGATAATTTGAGTTGTGCAGTAACGGCTTTTCCAACTACATTGCAACAGGCAACAACAGCGCGACCATCTTTGCCCGGTGTACGGATTAAAAATAGTTTCACGTCGCTGTTACAGCAGCAAAAGCACCTATGCTAACTTATTACCAAGAGCTGCCATTGCTGTTGGATTTCGCCTACAAGATCCCGAAGGGATGACGACGGAGTACGAATCTTTATTTCGCTACTACCGCACAAATGAGTTAGAATAATTTCAACTCCCGCTAAAGAACATAGTACTGTCTAGCCGGCAACACTTGCAACTTATTTGATGTACAGACTAACCGTTAAATCTGCCAATTATTACCTTGATCTTGCTTGAAAGCATGGTAGCTTAACGAGCACGTTGGCAGGCAAACAAAGGTAACCTGTGCCTCAAAATTAAAAAGAACTGCAACCCCAAAGAGCACAAAAAAGTACTAGAGCCTGTGCACTTTGTACAACCAGAACCAACTCAATCTTGCTTATTTTTACTACATGGTACACCGCCTGCTTTCATACTTTCTGTACATTGCTATTTGTGTTGCAGGCTTGCTTGCCGCCCCTGAAGCAAAGGGGCAGGAAACCCCAGAAAACGAATACTACCAGACTTTTCCGGATCTGCTGACCACGCGGTTTTACTTCTCCAGAAAGTACACAGGTTTAAGAATAAAGGAGAAAACAGATAACACCAGCTACCTGTATGTGCCTAACACCACCCTGAACATGGGGGTAGGAGCTACCTACAAATGGGCAACTCTAAATTTGGCCTACGGGTTTGGCTTCCTGAACCCGGATAAAAACCAGGGCGATACACGTTACCTGGATCTGCAGGCGCACCTTTACCCCCGAAAAATGGTAATTGATGTATTTGGGCAGTTTTATAAAGGTTACCACTTAGAGGAGCGGGGCCGCGGCACTACTTCCGGAAACGACTATTACGTTCGCCCCGATATTGCTCTAACTAAAATCGGAGCTTCGGTGCAGTACCTGTTCAACCATGAGCGGTTCTCTTACAGGGCTGCCTTTCTGCAGAACGAGTGGCAGAAAAAATCGGCAGGTTCGTTTTTGCTCGGCTTCGAGATGTATGGCGGCGGTGTAACCGGCGATAGTGTGCTGGTGCCAGTGCCGCTTATCGGGAGCCAGGCGGGCAATTTTGATGAGCTTAATTTTTTTGAGTTTGGCCCGAATGCCGGCTATGCGTATACCCTGGTAATTAAAAAGCACTTTTTTATAACGGCTTCTGCGGCTGCAAACCTGGGGGTAGGCTACTCCGAAAAAGTAGAAGGCGCTGCAGAGCACAGGCACTGGGGCATAAACCCCAACGTGTTTCTGCGGGGCTTTGTAGGCTACAACTCAGGCAGGTGGTCTGTTAATGCCAACTACGTGCGCAACAATGTGCGTATTATAGCCAACCAGGGTTACTCCAACAGCATCCTGACAGGCAATTACCGATTAAATTTTGTCTATCGCATAGAGCCGGGGCCAAAGCTGAGTCGCCAGTTGCGCCGCCTCAATCGCTTCTCTCCTGAATAAAGCTTGGTGGTAGCTGTAATACTTTAAAAGTTAGCTGATTAATGGTATTGTATTTTGTAAAGCAGAGGCTGCCGAGGACTTAACCTGTACCTAGAAAAGTGTTTATATAACAATTTGTAGATATTCAGAAAATTCATCTAAAATCAATAACAATAATTCTAAAAATCAGGTACAGGAAAAATAAAAAAGATGCAGGTTTTAAGATTGAATTTTTCTGATGCAGGTCTTTTTGGAAACAAGCCTCACTAGTAGTTAACTGAAGGCAGGAGTTATGGAGAAGAACAGGTTACTTTTTATGGATTCCCTCAGAGGGATCGCCGCTTTCTTGGTTGTGCTTTATCATTATACCTCTACATACAGAAGCTTATACGGACATAACTTTCCGAAACAATTCGATTTTGCTTACGGCAATTACGGCGTAGAGCTGTTTTTTATGATCAGCGGCTTCGTCATATTTTTCAGTTTTAAGAGAGTTAAAGACGGAAAAGACTTCCTGTTCAAACGTGTGTCGAGGCTTTACCCGGCTTATTGGTTTTGCGCTATTGTTACCTTTGCCAGTGTTCAGCTAATTGGTCTGCCCGGCCTCGAAACCACTTTCACCGATTTCCTGGTAAACCTGACTATGTTCCAGAAACTGGCTGGCGTGCCTGAAGTGGATGGCGTATACTGGACGCTTTTCTATGAGTGGATGTTTTACCTGATGCTACTGGTTATATTCGTTACCCGCAAACTCGATAAAATACTGTATATAGGCGCCGTCTGGATGGTTCTTAATTTTGTGAATGTGCACGTTTACGAAATACCTTATGCCAGCAAACTGCTCAACCTCTACTACGGCGTTTTCTTTTACTCCGGCATCTTGTTTTACCTGCTCAAGTATAAGCCCGAAGCACGGCGGCATGTGCAGGTGCAGTTGGCGCTGGCAACTGCCGTGGCACTCTCGCTTTATATGCACAAAGGGCTGGCAGATGTTTGTATAATTGCTGGCATCTACCTTGTTTTTTACCTGAGCATTAGTGGTAAACTCGATTTTATGTCGAACAAGGTGTTTCTTTTTCTGGGAAGCATTTCGTACCCGCTGTACCTGTTCCATCAATACATCGGTTATATTATTATTACAAACCTGAAGCCTTATTTCGGTAACAGCGTGCTGCTTGTTGTGCCTCCTATTATTTTCAGCATTGTCTGTGCCTACCTGATTGCGGTGTATGTAGAGCAACCTATGGCGCAACTCCTGAAGAACTGGTACAAAAAACTTTCGGATAGCAAGCCAGCTACGGAAAAAGAGCCAGTACCTACCAGTGGCTTTGCCCGCCCCAAGCAGGAGGAGCCTGAAAAGTTCAGAATAGGCAGCATAGCTCCCAGCACTGAGATGTCGTAACCCTTGAGCCCTGAACCCCTAAAAACCTTCTGGAGGCTGTTTTCATCTGAATAATTTACAGGTTATTTGCAATCATAAAGTAGGATAGCTTCTTGTTCTGCCGTTCAACAACCAGCACGTTCAACAACCAGCAACCAACAACCAAGTTATCGGATAAGCTCCTGCTTGCGCTCTCCTATCTGCTGGCGCCACATAGCGTAGTACAGGCCTTTTTGCTCTACCAGCTCCGTGTGGCTGCCCTGTTCTACTACTTTGCCGCGCTCCAGTACATAAATGGTGTCGGCGTGCATAATTGTGGAGAGGCGGTGGGCGATGAGGATGGTAATTTGCTCGCGTAAGGCCGAAATCTCTTTTACGGTGGTGGTTATCTCTTCTTCGGTAAGGGAGTCGAGGGCAGAGGTGGCTTCGTCGAAGATGAGCAGGCGCGGATTCCGGATCAGGGCACGGGCAATAGAGAGCCGCTGCTTCTCACCACCCGACATTTTAAGGCCACCTTCGCCAATCTGCGTATCCAGGCCATGTTCGGAGCGGGCCAGCAGGTTGGTGCACGAAGCACGCTGCATGGCCGCCAGCATCTCCTCGTCGGTGGCATCGGGTTTCACGAACAGCAGGTTCTCTTTTATGGTGCCCGAAAACAGGTTGGTTTCCTGAGTTACAAAGCCCAGCTGCCGCCTTGCCTCGTTCAGCCAGATGTCTTTGGCTGAGAAATCGTTGTAGAGTACCTCGCCACTATTTGGCACATACAGCCCCACCAGCAGCTTTACCAGCGTAGATTTGCCTGAGCCAGATGGCCCCACAAAAGCAATGGTATCGCCGGTGCCAGCCTCGAAGGAGATACCGTCCAAAGCATTTTGCTGAGCACCTTTATGCCGGAACACCACCTCCTCGAAGCGCAGCCGCTGCAGCGGGCCAATGTCGATGGCCGACTCCGGGCGCTTCTCGATCGGCTTCTGCATCAGCTCATCAAAATTATACAGAGCAGCCTCTGCCTCACGGTAAGCCAGAATAATGGTGCCCAGATCCTGCAGCGGCCCAAAAATACTCACCGAAATAAACTGCATCGAAATCAGCTCGCCCGTGGTGAGCACATCCCTGAAAATAAGCCAGAGCAGCGTGAACAGAATAGATTGTTTCAGGATGTTAAGCGAGGTGCCCTGCAGAAACGAAAGTGTCCGGACACGTTTTACCTTCACCATTTCCAGCTCAAAAATCTGTTCGGTATGCGCCCGCAGCCGCCGCACCTCCTGAAACGTGAGCCCCAGGCTCTTCACCAGCTCAATATTGCGCAACGACTCCGTTATAACCCCCGACATTT
>NZ_VRTY01000124.1 GCF_008017455.1 Pontibacter qinzhouensis
TCGGCTGTCAGCGTCAGGCGGTTGTCGAAGAGGGAAAGGTCCATGCCCAGGTTCACTTCCTGTGAGCGCTCCCAGGTCAGGTTTTCGTTGGCCAGGCTTTGTGGTACAATGCCCAGCACCGGCTGCGCTCCGGACACATACCTGGAAATGCCGAGCAGACCGATGTGCGCGTAGTTCCCGATCAGGTTATTGCCGGAGGTGCCATAGCTGGCCCTGAACTTTAAGTCATTCACCGCTGTCAGGTTAGCCATGAATGGTTCTTTGGACACACGCCATCCTGCCGAGAAAGAAGGGAAAGTGCCCCACCTGTTATTTACCCCAAACCTGGAGCTGCCATCGCGGCGGATAGTGGCCGTAAAAAGGTATTTGTCGTGGTAAGTATAGTTTACCCTTGCCAGCAAAGAAAGCATCGACCACTCCGTTATAAAGTTGGTCCCGGCATTTACGTTTCCGCCTGCCAGAATCGGAATATAATCGGTAGGGAAATCCATGGCGCCGGCCTGGAACATTTCCAGGGCATCTTTCTGGGCCGTAAACCCTGCTACTGCGTTCAGGCTGTGCCGCTCCCCGAATACCCGCTGATAGTTCACGGTGTTTTCGTTGAGCCAGTTCAGGTTGGTGCGCTGGTGCGTTCCTGCGGTGGCCGGGCTGGTTTTGGCTCCCCACTCTCCTATTTCTGACGATTTCCAAAGCCTGGTCTTGTCTACAATGTAATTGACGCCCAGGGAAGTGCGCAAGGTAAGGCCATTCAGGATTTCATATTCCAGAAAGTTATTGTTGAAGATATTCGTGGAGTTGCGCCGGTCGCTGAATTCATCCAGAATAAGCAGCGGGTTTTCTACAGGCACTCCAAGCGGATCCAGTAGCTCTGAGCTGTACTGTCCGTTTTCGGTATAAATAGGAAGAGCGGGCGAATTGGCCAGGGCTGCTGAGATCAGGCCCCTTTGGCCCAGGTGACCTTCGGCACGGGCAAAGTCACCGAATGAGTGGGAACCGGCCACCGATACGCCAATCTTTAACCGCTTGGTCAGATAGGCATCTACATTAGTGCGGAGGTTAAACTTTTTAAAGTTGGAGCCCTCTATTATTCCCTCCTGATCGAAATAGCCACCTCCTACATAATAATTGATATCGTTGGCACCGCCACTTACCGATAGCTGGTAATTTTGCATGGCGGCTGGCCTGAAAATTACATCCTGCCAGTCGGTGTTGGCCGGAAGTGCGGCCGGGTTCCGGAATTCAGGCTTAACGCGTGTGGCTCCTGATCTTACCTCGTTTGGGTCGGAGGCGTTTCCACCGGCATACACCCAGGCATTGTCCCGGCCATCAGCCACAAATTCTGCAAACTGCTGCGCGTCCAGCAGGTCCAGTTTCCTGGCTACGGTCTGCACGCCACCGGTCGCCTCAAAGCTGATGGAAGCCTTGCCCTGACGGCCCCGCTTGGTAGTGATAATTACCACCCCATTGGCTCCCCTGGAACCATAAATAGCCGTGGCAGAGGCATCCTTCAGAATTTCTATCGATTCTATGTCGGCGGGGTTGATGGTGCTGAGCGGATTGATTTTGTTGGCGGTGTTATTGGCCATGCCGCTAGAAGAAAAAGAGTTTCCGTTGAAGCTGCTCACATCTGAGCCGCCACCTCCGGCACCAATTGCATAGCCGTCTATCACATACAGGGGCTGGTTTCCGCCGGTAATAGAGCTGATACCCCTAATCAGGATATTCACGTTCCCGCCCGGAGCTCCGGTCGTCTGCGTAATCTGTGTTCCTGCCACTTTGCCCTGCATCATCTGGTCAAAGCTGGCTGAAGGAGTTGGCAACAGCTGCTCACTGGTCAGGCTTACCATCGAGCCGGTCAGGTCTTTTTTCTTCTGGGTGCCATACCCCACCACCACTACTTCCTGCAACAGCTTCTGGTCGTTATCAAGAGCAACATGTACAACAGCCCTATTTCCGACAGCTACTTCCTTGGGGTTGTATCCTACAAAGGAAGCAACCAGAATAGCGTTTGGACTCACTGATAAGGTAAAGCTGCCAGTTACGTCGGCTGTGGCGCCGTTCATTGTTCCTTTCTCCACGATCGTGGCCCCGATAAGCGGTTGTCCGCCATCTGCGGCTGTGATGGTTCCGCTGATCTCAATTTTGCTGCCTGATTGTGCTGCCAGCTTATTTTCAAAGCCTGTTAACTGTAACACCACGTAAATCAAGCCCAGAAAAAGTACTTTACTGTTTACATATTTCATCGTAGTTTATCATATAGGTGAGGCAATGAGTTTATAGTACTACTTGTAATCTTAATAACTGAGTAATGCTGAAAAGTTGATCTTACATAAAACATCCTAACGCACTAAGTTAAAACAGGCAAAAAAAATAGCTCCATTTTATGTGCCTTAAGTTAGCTGCGATGTATTGTCGGTGTTGTTCATAGATCAACTTAATGTAAAACCTGATAATATAAATTAATTATTTTGGATAAGTTACTAGACTCTCTTTTTAGCTCTATGGGGCAATTTTAATTGGTTAGTACTCTTAACGCACTAAGCATGTAGCAATAATAAAAAAATATTCTGAAACAACCTAACACCTGTAAGTCTTTTAGCAATTATTTCTTCCATGTTTAGGAGCAGCAGAAGCAGAAGAGTGCTCAGGAGGGTGTTTTTGATTAGAATAATATGGGTTATGCTGAACAAGCTTATAGGGCCAGATGGCACTTTCTGAAGCCTCTGGTACACCTCCCATTTCATCTAAATGCAGGTGTCGTATTTAAAATACTGCCCAATCGGCCTGGCTCCGTCTGCTAACTTGGCCTGCAGCACGAGGTCAGCGGGCATCGAGGATTAGCACCCAGTCCTGGTCATCGCCTTGTGTGGGCGGGGTGAACGCTTTGGTGCCGGAATTTTTCAAATTACCTCCTTTGCTTACCGCTCCGGTTCTGGGGTTAAACCAGGAGGCCTTTAATTTTTTTCCGGAAATAATTCCCAATTGTAATGTGAAAGGCAGCCCCGAAGCAGAATAAACAAAGCTGTAATCCGTTCCCCGAGTTGCCTGAATTCGCTCTTTATAATGATCTGAAACCGGGCTTACGATCATCGACTGATCCGGCACCCGCTCCAGCAGGGGGCGCGACTCCATTAGCTGCCGCACATGTGTCATGGCGTTGGCGCCGGGCAGGTCCAGCGACTCGTACCAGGGCTTGGTGGCGTCTATATGCCTTTTACGTTCCGGCGCGTACATCTGCCACACGTTATTGCAGCCGTAGGTGTGGCCATGGGCACCAGCAAACAAATTTAAATAAGCCTTTCGCCGGATGTCGGTGGGATCTGCGTAGCCGTTTTTCTCCAGGTTAAAGCACACAGGAATTTCTTCGTACATCGGCTCCCCATCCATGGTCGGCTTTACAGGCGACAGGTTATAATCGTGCGTGATCTTGTCCCAGACTTTGGTGTCGGCGCAATGCCCGGACTGCCACATGTTAAAATCCAGCCAAGGTTCGGCATGAAACCACTTCGAGGAATTTGTTTGCGGGTGGAAGGTCATCATGGCATTTTGGTTGCCGCCTACGGCTTCGGTTATGCCTCTGGCCAGTGCGCGCCACACCTCTACATCCTCAGTGCCATCGCGAGGGTTGCGGTCGCCGCCAATTACCCAGATTATATTTTTACGCTCTTTGTACCGGTTACCGATATACCTGCCGTAGGCATAGGCGTTGCGGGAATCGAGGATCTCAGGCCCCACCCCCCACTTATTCTTAAACAGCTTGTCGCCCCAGGTGGGCAGCAGGGCCACGTGTAAACCCAGTTCAGCAGCTTTATCCAAAATAAAATCTACGTGCTCAAAATAAGCTTCATTGGGTTTTAAGAGATCGTTCTTGTGCAAAGGCGTATGCCCATAGGGGTTCGGGTCGTTCAGCCCATCATGCTCGGCCAGCACGACGGCCTGAATTACAGTAAAACCCTTTTGGGCCCTGTTGGTTAAGTACATGGTTGCTTCTTCGCGGTTTAGCCTGTGAAAAAGCTCCCAGGCCGTATCGCCCAGGTAAAAAAACGGTTTACCATTGGTGTACACCAGGTACCGCCCGTTGTCGCTTACCCTTAAATCAGTCTGCGCTCCCGACAACATTGGAATTGTGAGGGCGAGCACTACAAACAAGGCATGTACATAGTATTTCATAAGGAGTAGCGTTTTTGAAACTTTGATAAGGAACCTAAATCAAATTATTTAAATGAAAATGCCCCTCCCGAGGCATTTTTTCTGCTGCTGCACCTGCTGAAGCTGCACCTGGAACCAGCAAAATCAAAACATAAAGTATCTGGCTAGATGCTTGATGTTGGTGTAATTCATCAGCTAAAGTTAAAAAACTCTTCCTGCTTCAACCTTGCTTCCTTATGGTGATGCAGCACAAATTATTCTGATGAAAAACCTCATTGAGACTGCGTCAAATTCAACATTAGGAATGATGGCAAATGTGCTTTGACAACAGCTATCGTAGCAATTTTCAACTGCTTATAATTCGTGAGTTGCTGAATTTATTCCAACAGTTTTACTTCAAAAGGCTTTTCATCAGAATTTTCACCTGGCCTTGTTAGAGATAAGTTGCATGCGTTTCAGTAAGCGGTGAGTAAGGCAGTTTGGGCAACACTGTTTCAGATACCAGCTTGCTCCACGTTGCCTTATTTTTAAAACTGCACGATAAATTTGCGGCTCATCTTGCTGTTTGCATTGTAGAAGGTGGCAATGTATAAGCCCGACGACAACCTCTGTACCGGCACCTCCAGTGCGTTAGTTCCCTCGGTAAAAGCATATGGTAGCTCTGCCAGTTTTCTGCCCAGCATATCTGTTATAATGACCGTACCTTTACTGTCAGCGGAAACTGTGGCAGCGATATGAATAGCCCTTTCTGTTGTTGCCTTAATGTGCAGTTGATCCTTTTCTAGTACATGCTTTGTGGAGTACAAGGCATTGGAGGTAACACTGCCAGGGTTTTCCAACTGCTGGTGAGACGAAAGTTGAATAAAATCGATACCTACGGCTTTCCCTAAAGATGCTTCCTGCACCGGGCTCGGTACATCGAACCGGATGATGCGCGCATGGCTCTTGCTGCTCCAGGCAGCTATCTGGCTTAGGTCCAGGGTATATTCCTTAAATCCAGTGTCGTTGCTGCTGATCTCAAATTCCAGAAAGTTAGCGACGTTGTCGCCTACCGGCCCCCACCAGTAGAACCTGGCTTTGGTTTCCTCTGTATCGTTTTTCAGCTTAATGGTGAGGTGCTTATACACTTTCGGTTCGATGGGCGACATGGCTGGCACATCGTAGCGGATGTTGTTGTAGGTTTGGGCGGCGGTCAGGTTCAACACGCCTTCTTCCGTAAAGGCACCGGTATAGTTCACGATGCTCCAGCCTTCTGCCTTGTTGTTCACCACGGGCTCGTTGAATTCCCAGCTATAGGTAAACACCTGTGGCAAAGCCGACAACAACTTAACCTGATCTACCTGCACCTGCTTGCCCTGGGCAGCAGCACTTGCCACGGCAGGCACATCAAATCGAATCAGGCGGATGCTGCTTTTGCCAGTCCAGGCCGCGTTCTGGCTCAGGTCTAAGGTATATTCCTTTACACCTGTGTCGTTGCTGCTGATGTCGAACTCCACGAAATTTGCCACATTGTCACCGACTGGTCCCCACCAGTAAAACCTGGCTTTCGTGTCTGGGGTCTCATTTTTCAACCTGATAACAGCGTATTTGCTCAGGTTTGGGTTAATGACATTGCTGGCCGGCACATCGTATTTTATGTGCTGGTAGGTCTGGTTTACGACCAGGTTCAGCAGGCCTGCCTCAGAAGCTGCCTGGGAATAGTTCACAATGGTCCAGCCATCTATGGTGTTGTTCTGAACGGCTCCGTTAAAGTCCCAGATATGCGTTTCCGGGTTATCTTCTACTTCATTCGTGCATTGGGTTTTTGCAGCAGTGTATTTTTCCAGTATCGCCATCTGCGGCCTGTCCACGCCGCCAATGGGTTCTACAGCCAGTTTGTACGTATTCCACCAGGGGCCGGCAGCCCAGTAGGTGCCGTTTATGCAGTTATCCCGCAGGTAAGCCAGCATATTGTCGAGTGCAACCAGCCAGCGTTCATCGTCGTCAGGCACACCATACTCGCCTACAAAACCTCTCAGGCCGTTCTCACGGAGCCACCTCACAAAGGGAGCCGTGCGGGCTATGCCAATGGTTGGGTTGGCCTGCTCCCCATCGTAGGTCTGGTCGTACTTGCCGGAAGCATCATCGTCGAAGTACACATGCGCCTCAAAGATCAGGTTGTCGGAGGGGTCCTGCAGGTTCTTCAGGTTATCGCTGGCTGCCGGCCAGCGGGCAGCGGAGCTCCAGCTGTCGCCTCCTACCACAATGGTGGTTTGGGTATCGATGCTTCTGATGCTGGTGATGATGGCTTGTGCAATATTGAACCAGGGGGTGGATGCCAGCATGCCGTGAGGCTCATTCATGATGCCATAGCCCCATATATTTTCATCGTTTCGGAACTCATTGGCCAGTTTTGCCCAGGCATCTGCTACTGTGGCCACAGGCAGTTCCGGGTTTCCGATTATGAACTCCACCCCGTTTATTTTCCGGCGGCCGTAGTTGTGCATGTCCAGCAGTACCCATACACCACGGGCCCTGGCATCCGCCAAAAATGTCCGCATCCGGGCCAGCTCCACCGGGTCGAGCGGTCCGTTCAGTTCCGGCTGTATCCGCTCCCACTTAAAGGGCATCCGGACCAGGCCCAGCCCTTTAGATTTAAAGTAGGTCAGTTCTGCAGCGTTGGGGTAGGTGTAATCCGTACCGAAAACGCCGGGTATGTTTGAACCGAACTCAGCACCGGCCAGGTTCACGCCAAAGGAAGCAGGCTCTCTGGCAGGCATGGGCTCCAATGGCTCCGGTTCCGGAAGAGGCAATACCTCGGTTGTAAGTTTAATGGCATCTACCTGCACGTTTTTGCCGAAAGAAGTAGCATGCAAGGGGCTCGGCACATCAAAGCGGATGATGCTAATAGAGCCGCTCCACCTGCTGTCTCTGCTCAGGTCTATCTTATATTCTTTGAACTCCGTGTCGTTGGCAGATACAGGAAACTCTATGTAGGCGGCCGTAGCGGCACTCCCCCACCAGTAGAACCTGGCCATGCCATTCCCTGTCTCGTTTTTTAACCGGATTACGGCTGTTTTGCTCTGCCCCGGATCAATGGCATAGCTGGCGGGCACATCGTAGCGTATATGGTTGTAGGTCATGTTGCCGGTCAGGTTCAGGATACCGTCAGTGGTGCTGGCATTGCTATAGTTCACGATGGTCCAGCCTTCTACCTTATTGCCAACTACCGGCTCCTCAAACTCCCAGCTATGCGTGTTATTTTCGTTTGGATCGGTCTGCGCGCCCAGGCTAATGCGGTAGGCATGTGTAACGGGCTTGTTGATCGTATAGATATGGTCGGCTACGGCAGCGACTTGCTGCTCGGTTTCCTGTTCCTGTGGCTTCTCCAGGAGGTAAGCATCAAACAGGCTTTTGTTGGCGGCATAAACCGGATCGTTTATAGTTCTCAGGTTGTCGATATGAGCTTTAACCTCTGAAAAAGCCGCCTGCTTCAGGGATGCCGGGAGGTAGTTTATCTCCAGCCGCTTTATATCGCGGAGTTTGCGCTGCAGCGAACGGTAGCGCATGGTCTGGGCCCTCACCTGCACGGCCTGCCTGTATTGCGGTGTGTTTTGCTCCAGCGCCAGGTTTACGCCCTTGTTTAACTCTTCGCTGGTGTAGTTTCGGATAAAAATGCCATCAATGGTAAGGGCATAGTCGCCTTTGGGCAGCGCTGCCACTTTTAGCAGCTCAGCATTCAGTTTCTGGTGAAACGGCACCAGTTCCAGCGCAGATGCTGCCTCAGCTGGTACCGGGAAAGGCAGGCTTTTGGCAAGGTGGTTAAACTCTATGAGGTCGTTCCCTGTAACCAGGTTGCTCACCGTACAGTCTTTACATCTTTGCAGCTTGCCGCTCCGGATGCTGATTTCCGACACGAAACGGGGGGCGCCCGTATCTTTCAGAAACTGATAGGCCATGATAAAATTGCCGGGCGTACCCGGATGGATGCGGTCGTTGCTGATCAGGGTGGCTTTGGGGTTAGTTGCCTGCACCTGCTGGTTCAGGTTGTTCAGGATGGTAAAATAATCCACCACCTTCAGGTTATATTGCTGTGCCAGCTCGTCTATGATGACCGTGCATTTTTGCAGGGCATCGTTCACGCCATACATGTTGGGGGCTGGCAAATCGCCTGTCTGGTCGTAGATAGAGGGCTTTTGCAGTAGTACCCTGGTGTTGGCTTGCAGCAGCCGCTGGATTACCTGGTTCAGGTAACCTCTGTAGTCATTGATTGCACGCTGTTTCCTGGCTTCGATGTCGGGTTCATTTTGCCGCTCTGGCGCGTACAAGCCTCTGTTCACATCGTTCATGCCGGCCATTACCACCGACCAGTCGGCTGGTTTGCGCAGGATGTCTTCGTTCATTCTCCGGAGGAAGTTGTTGGCGTTGTCGCCCCAGATGCCGGAATTGTAAAAAGTTACTTTTGAGTCGGGGAAGCGGGTGGCGTAGTACAACATAATAAAATTATGAAACTCCCCGCTATGCGTAATGCTGTTGCCAATGAAGTTGATGCGATCGCCGTTCTTAAAAATAATGTCCTGGTCTTGCCGGGCAAAGGAAAGGTGGTGCAGCACCAATACCAGCAAAAGCGTAAGTAAAGCTGTTTTCTTTCTCATGGTTTTTATGTGTGAGGTGAAAGGTTTGCAGGTTTGGTGGGTGCTGTACAGACAATAGGCCGGCGACCTGCAGAAGCTCGTTACTTCCATAGGAAGCTGCCCCTTTAAAATGTGTGGCAGCAGAAAGCCAGCTGGCATAAATAATAGCCTGACGCCATTAACGAAAATATGCTAATAAAATCTCTGCACGTAAGCGCAGGCAACAGCTCGCCTCCAGTAAGCTGGCAGTACCAGCTTCAGCTCCCTCCTTACACATCTAACTCAGCGAATGATCTACTGTTGAAGCAGTCTTTTTCAGGGAATGGTTACCAGGTTGAGGCAACTCCCATCAGCATCATCAGCAGCAGCAGCAGAAAGGAGCTCCGGAGGGCATTTCTGATTAGAATTATTCATAAAACTATATCGTATGACCCTCTCTCGCTTACCTTTTGGCAAATAATAGCAGGTACTTGGTCCTGTTCTACAGCTGCCACCTTTCTGCTCTACTGGTACATTAAGGATTATTTCGGGAAGCCGCGTCTGGATTGGTTCCCGGGGCCAGCAGTGCAGCAGCCCAGTCTTCCTGCAACAGAAAGTAAAGCCGGGAGTAGTGTTTATTATCCCAGGTTTTTGCCGCCAGTTCCAGATAAGGCGCTAGTTTGCCCTTGTCCATGCCTTTTTCACGGGCTAGTTTCTGCACTGTTTCCAGTTTGCTCCGGAGGCCGTTCACGAACTCTTTCGGCAGCCGTACGTCTCCTCCTGCCACAGCCTGTTGCCCCTTGTTACTAGTGAAAACCCGTAACTCGTATGGCTTCAGGGACAGCTTGACTTTGCGTGTTTTTTTGGTGCTTGTGCCAATAGCAGGCTCCATTAGCCGATCAGCGTGTGTGAGGTTTATGGTAACCTGGGCTGGCTCCGGCAAGGTGTTCAGCACATAAAAATACAACTTGCCGTCCACCACTTTCTGCCGGATGCGCACAGGGTCTGCTACCGCTGGCACATCGTCGAATTTAACGGCTGGAAAGGCCTGCAGCGCCCGCGAGAACTGACTTAGCTCCTCTTCCATTCCGAAGGTGCCTACCACGTACCCGCCTTTCACTAAGCTGGTGGCATCGAGGTGGTGCAGGGCGAATACGTAGGGCTCCATGCTGTGGTAGCCAACCGCATTCAGCGTAGATGCCCGCCACACCATTTCATTAACGCCTAAGGCTTTCAGTCCTGCCAGCGGCGCCTCTTTTCCGATCGGGTCTTCCCAGTAGCGGTCGTGTATCGTTACCCGCACCTTCTCATGGTCTTTAAGCGATGCCACCACTTCGGGTGCCGTCATTACAGTGCGGTTTACCTCATGATTAGCGGGCGGAAAGTTGTTCCGTTTCCAGCGCATATCTGCCGGCACCGTGGTATAGTTAAAGACGATGTTCGGGTGATTTTTGTAGAGTTCCGGGTCTATGCCCATCTCCCGCATTACCTCCACGCTGGGTTCAGTAAGGTAATCTGCCAGGCGCTGGTTATGGGTAAGGTGCACAAATACGTTCAGCTTTAGTTTCAGGTCGGGGCGGTAAGTGGCCATGTGGCGGCCCAGGCTGGCGTAGTGCTCATACAGAACCTTACAGCGCCAGTCGATCCAGGCTTTTTTGGCGGCTGGGTTGTTCATGAGCCAGGTGTAGCTCTTGTTAAAGCGTGTCGGATCTCCTGCTTTGTAAACCGGTATCCGGAGCCCGGCTTCTTCCTGAAATCGTTTGAGGTTACTGTCGTTGTAGCCGGATGCCAGGGAACCGAAGGTGAATAGTTTCGGGCGAGCCATGACCAGGGAGATGCCGTCAAAGGCCGGTTCCTGGGCGTAGCGTTCGCAGAGTTCCGTTACAATATTGGTCACCGAAGCCATAACCCGCGGATCGGCCGGGTTATAGTTAGGGTCAGCGCCATGCCAGTAGCCATACCAGAGTTTCCCGTCTTTGTTAATATTGATGACGGTTTCTTCGCCTGTATGCAGCAAGGCGGTATCAGCTAAAGCATACTTGTTTAAGCTGGGCAGCGTATGGATGTGTAGACCTGCCGTAAACTTGATCTGTTGTTCCCCCAGCCGCTTGAGCAGGTAAGCCGGATAACCATCGGGATGAGGACGCTGCCCGCCCTGGGCCCCATCTATGTCTGGCTGAAAAGGTTCTACAGCAGTACCGTATAGTGGGCCCGCATACCAGGCTAGCGGGTACTCCAGCTCCGTCTGCCCAAACGACTGCATGTATTGCAACAGCCGATCGGTGGCTTTGGTGAACCCTGCAAGGTCACGACCGGTGCCGAAGTTATGGAACAGTACCGGGTCTTCGTAATAGAGGCCGGTGCTGCGGGCCGGTACCGTGCCGGAAAAACGGTTTTTCGCATCTGTCACTTTAAAATGCTGGATCTTGTAAATTTTGATGTGCTGCACCGCTGCCGGATAATCGGGTTCAGCTGTCATGAAGATGAACGCCTGTTTTTTGGAGCGGGGCCAGAAGACAATGCGGTGCTCCTGCATGTTGTGGGAGAGCGGATATTCCTCCCCCGTAAAAACACCGGTATGCGCCTGAAAATCTATGTTGTTGCCAAAGTCCTGCAGAAGCACCTCCATGGTGCGGGGCTTATCGTCCGGATAGCTAATCACAGCCAGGTGCGGCTCATTGGCTTCTTCCACCTCAAAGGCCATGGCAAAGCGGTCGCGCTGTTTGGCACCAGCTTCGCGGTAAGCGCCAATGGGAGCTTGAATCAGCGTAGTGCCGCCAAACTCGCCAACCGGCTTCTGGCTTACGGCGTCTACCTCGGCCACCAGGACCTGTTTCGCCTCCTGCGCCTTAGCCTTTTCTGCTACAGCCAGCACATGCACCGGTGACTGCGCCTTTTTTGGCATTCCTTTTTCCTTGTAATACAAAGAGAGCTGGTAGGTGCCAGCCGGGTTAGCTGCCAACTCAATCGTAAGCTTCGATTTCTCCAGACCCTTCAGCGTTTGATCAGGAAGCTTGCCCTGCTGCAGCACCTTGCCGCTATTCCCTGTGAGTTCAAACCGAAGCTCCTTCAGGTTTATGGTGGCCTGGCCGGCATTGGCCAGCACTACAGGAACCTGAGCAGGCGAGGCAGCCGTTACAAAAGGATCATGCATCGTGACATCAGCTGTAAACTCTCTAAAACGGAGGAACGCCTCTCTTGCCTCAGCTTCGGTCAGTTCGCGGTTGTAGATGCTGAACTCATCGATGGCGGCAAGGCTGGCACGCTCTCCTTTTGCATTGGCCGCCCCTATAAAAAAGGAATTGTACGTGGCAGGTTGCCATTGGGGCATCCAACCAATAGAGGCGGGCTTGCCATCTACATATATACTGGCTCCTTTCCTGATGTTCCAGGTAAAGGCCACGTGGTGCCACTCCTGCTGCCAGTCCTCAATTTTATGGTAAAAAATGTACGAGTCTTTCGGGTCTTTTATGCTGAAGCGGATAAACCTGTCTTTGTACAGCTCTATTTTCAGGCTGTTACTGCCAGCGTTTTCAGGGCCATCTTCATTGAACAAGGTGTAGACCTCTCCTTTCCTGCCTTCACTCCCTGGCGGCAGCCGAAGCCACATGGCAATGGTGCCTTCCTGCTTTTGCAGGTTCCCGGAGGAGGCATACTGCAATACCTGACCAGGTGTAAAGCTGACGGCTTTCCCCTTAATCCCGCCTGTTGTGGCAGGCCTGTTGCTGCTGTTGACGGGGCTACGCCTGCCCCTGGCCTCTGCCTCGAAGCCTTTGTCAAAATCCAGGTGGAACAAGACCTGCGCTTCCTTTTGGCTGCCGGGTGCTTCACCTGGATTATTAAAAGCCACCGCTGCAAAAGAATGCAAAAAAAACAGGATTAAAATAGAATTTGCCGTCCGCTTCATCATCATATTTACTCCACTATTACTGCTTCAATGTTCAGATATTCGCCAATTTTCTTAATGGTCTGCGCATGGTGGCCTACACCAAGTGCAAAGTGATGGGTTGGCCCTTCTTTCACCCATTTTTTCAGGAAGGTCCGCACATCCGGTTTAAAATAGCCCCTGGTGTTGGTGTTGCCTGTTGGCGGAATAGGGCCTTCAACCGATGTTCCTTCCGCTATCACAAACTTAAACTTGCCATCGTAGGTGGAGGTAATACTAAGCATGGTGATGGGGCCTTCCTTAATCTTGAACTCCACTCCTGCCCCGAAACCGGGTTTGCCATGGTACTTTTTAAGGCTTCTGAGCACTGGTTTACCCTGTGCTATGGTCACGTTATGCGGGCCGTCGTGCCCTACCAGAATAAAGTTCTCTTTAAAGTCCACCGGGTGAAATTCGGCGAAGCTGCCACCAATGCCCAGCCGCTCCATTATCATCATGGCGATGCAGCATTTCAGGTCCGATTCGCCACACATCGGGAAGCCGGCACCCGTGAGCAGGGAGTTTCCTACGATCAGGTTCGTCATAACCTTGCGCGTGTCGCTCTCCGCTTCGCCTTCGTAGTAATAGGCCAGTCCGTCCAGCTTCTTATCTTTCACAAACTCCTCCAGCGCCACCGACACGCGTGCGGCCACTTCCAGGTCGGTAGCGCGCAGCTTTTCAGAGATAGGGTCAGAAACAGGGTCCGGGGTGTCAAAGAAGTCGAGGATGCGTTTTTCTTCTTTTTTGATGTCCTGCTCCGCTACCCGATGGTATTTGCTTACAATTTCGTGGGCTTCGCACTGCACAATATGTAACCCGAAGTGTGCGGTGAGCATGGTGGCATCGGAGTGCATATCGAGCATAGCCTCGATGGGGTGACCAATATGGCCGATACGCGCCGTTTTAAGGTCGTGCAGCACGCGGGCAATGTTGCAGTAGGTACCTATCTCTGCCTCGGCAGCCGGATCGTCGTGCAGGGTTCCTATGATAACGTCGGGAACCTTTTTACCCATGCGCACGGCCACACCCGTAAACTCTGGCAGCGAGCAGATATCGTCGTTGTAGAGCTGCTGATAGGTCGACGCTTTGCTGTAGTTCAAGGCTTTGTCAGGCTGCAAGGCCACTAGTACCACCGGCACGTCAATGCTCTTGATAATAATGCCAAAGGTGCTGGAGGTGGCATAAGTGAGCATGTCGCAGAAAATAAGGTCCAGGTTGGCGGCTTTGAGTTTCGGCAGCAGTTCATAAGCGCTGATCACATCGTCTACCATCCCAAAGTCAACTACCTCCGCATTATGCTTCTGCACCTTTTCCAGGAAAATTGCCTGCTTCTCCAGCATTTGCTCATACAGCCCTTCAAATTGCTCCCAGTATTTAGAGTATCCTACCCCAAAAACACCTATGCGGGGAACCGTTTCCTTTCTTTTTTTAATAATCGGTGAATGTTGTGTTTTCACGTCTAGTTCAGCAATTGCCAACTCTTCCAATTGATTCATATTCTAAGGTTTAATACTTTATTATATTCTTTACGCACTAAGGGTTTTGTAGAAAAAAGATCCCTCTCTGGGAAGTTGTTTTAAACAGTAAATATTTGCTTTTAGGCTTCTTATTAAGGATTCGTGACGGTATTCAAAGGATGTTCCTGCAGCTTTCTTATCGTCTTTCTCTTTTAAGCTGATGCCGAAAGAAAAGGCAGAACAATTGCCACCCGAATTATTCTAATCAAAATGCACCTTCAAACCATATATCTGCTCCTGCTGCAGCTGCTACTTTGCCGGCTGATGGGCCTATTAAATGGCGACTCTGTTTCCAGGCTCAGGTTTAATTTTGATCTGTTTTTAGAATAATTAGTTAACGCACTAAGTTAATAAAATTATTGATACTCCTACCTTTTCAAAGCCTTATTATTCCGAAAAGGACTAAAGTTTTTAGCCGAAGCGGAGTCGCCTCTCTTTGGAGCCCTGAGACAAAATTTAGGACTGAAGGTTTATGGCTGAAACTGGTGCTACCAATCAGGTCTGCCTAATAAATAGCAGCAGCAACAACAACAGAGCCTTGCTCTTAAAGAGGCGATTTTCATTAGAATAATTGCTCCTGTACTCCACAGCATTTGCTTCTATGTACTTCGGCCCAATCCGGCTACATCTCTGGATTAGTAACAAGGTTTTTCTATAGCGGGAGTTTTACAATTATCACTATTTCGCCTTACTCCGTTATGGTGATTTCAAATTGCCTCATCACCTGCTTGCGGTCGTCAACAGTTTGGTTGGCGCCTATAAAAGTGACGACGTAGGTACCGGGTTGTGTGTACACAAACTGGTGGCTGTCCAGGGCATTGGTTCCTATATTCTGGATAGGCGTGCCTCTGTCGGGTGGCACCTTAGTAAAATAAAGCGGTTTGGTAACGTACCAGTCTTCGCTTTCCGGCGCATTTTTGCCACCACCTATTATAACCAGATCCACAATCGGGGTGCCCCTGGAGTACCAGGCATTGGCATCGTTTGTAATGCTGAAGGGCTGCCAGCCGGCTGTCTGCAAGGTAGCCACCGGAATGGCGGAGCCATCGGGCAGCAGGGTACTGGCTTTGAACTCCGGCACTATCCAGTTTCCGGCTGCCTTGTCGGGGTCGGTGGCTCCTTCAAATTTCAGGGCAAAGAACAGCGGCTTGCCCGGTTCCACTACGTCAGAAATATCCATCGTTCCGGAAGGGGTTATGGTGGGGTTAGGTGCAATGGTGCCTCTGTTGGTAATGTCTGTCCATGAGGCTGCTTTCACGCCTTCTGCCGTTAACGCAGCAAGGTCGCTGCTCACCATTAGCTTAAGGGAATTCAATTGGGTGCCGCCTCCGCCATACTGGGTGGTAACGTGCAACTGTGGCTTGCCGCCTTCCACCTCGGTGCGGTCGCGGAAATTGTAATCGGCACCGGGCAAGCCTGAATAAAACGTGATATGGCCTGCATAGCC